>NZ_CP056032.1:300000-445000 GCF_013375035.1 Spirosoma sp. KUDC1026
TAGCCAGTACGCGGGTAATTATTTCCGTACCCGAAGTTGTTGTGCCGCTATCCGGGTTAGCAGCCAATACTACTGGAACCGGTGCAGCAGATACCGTTACGCAGACCTGTGCCGAGGAACAGGCAATAGTGCTGTTCACGTCGCAAATCTGATACGTAAAGCAGTCGACTCCAGAGAAACCAGCTGCAGATCGGTACAGAATCCGTCCGTCAGCTGTCAATGTAGCCGTGCCGTTAGCAGGTGGTGTTAACAGACTAACCGTTACGTTGGTCGAGCTTACTGGAGCCCCGTTGCTATTGTCGTTCGCAAAAATATTGATCGTGATAGGAGATCCGGCGGTGGTTGTACCACTATCCGGATTGGCCACTACCATAGCCTGCGGACGAACCGTGATACAAGCCTGGGTCGTGGCGCAGACCGTACCGCTGGTGATGTCACAAATCTGATACGTATAGCAGGTGGTGCCGGTATAGCCCGCTGTCGGGGTGAAGCTGATGGTGCCGTCAGCGTTCACGACAGCTGTGCCGTTGGGCGACTGCTGAGTCACACTCACCGTTACGTTGGTGATGCTGGCCGGACGGCCTGTGTTGGTGTCATTACTCAGCACCGCCAATGTGCTCACCGTGCCCGCCGTGATCGTAGCGGCATCTGGGTTGGCAACCACCGCTGTTTGTGGGTTGACCGTCACGCAGACCTGTGCGGTTGCACAAACGCTGGTGCTGGTGATGTCACAGATGCGGTAAGTGTAGCAAGCCTGGCCCACAAAGCCCACCACCGGGGTGAAGCTGATGGTGCCGTCGGCATTGACCACTGCTGTACCGTTAGCAGGTGCCGTAGCAATGCTCACCGTTACGTTGGTGATGCTGGCCGGGCTACCGGTATTGGTATCATTCCCCAGCACCGCTACCGTACTCACCGTGCCCGTGGTGATGGTGGCCGCATCCGGGTTAGCGGTTACGGCCGTTTGCGGGTTGACCGTAATACAAGCCTGGGTCGTGGCGCAGACCGTACCGCTGGTGATATCACAGATCTGATACGTATAGCAGGTGGTGCCGGTGTAGCCTGCTGTTGGCGTGAAGCTGATGGTGCCGTCAGCGTTCACTACCGCCGTGCCGTTTGGTGATGGCGTAGCAATGCTCACCGTTACGTTGGTGATGCTCGCTGGCCGGCCTGTGTTGGTATCGTTACCTAGTACTGCCAATGTGCTTACTGCACCGGCTGTGATCGTGGTCGCGTCCGGGTTAGCTACTACGGCCGTTTGTGGATTAACCGTCACGCAAACCTGTGCGGTTGCACAAACGCTGGCGCTGGTGATGTCACAGATGCGGTAGGTGTAGCAAGCCTGACCCACAAAGCCCACCGCCGGGGTGAAGCTGATGGTGCCGTCGGCATTGACCACTGCTGTACCGTTAGCAGGTGCCGTAGCAATGCTCACCGTTACGTTGGTGATGCTGGCTGGACGGCCTGTGTTGGTGTCGTTACCCAGCACCGCTACCGTGCTCACCGTGCCCGCTGTAATCGTAGCCGCGTCCGGGTTAGCGGTTACGGCTGTTTGCGGGTTGACCGTCACGCAGACTTGTGCGGTTGCACAAACGCTGGTGCTGGTGATGTCACAGATGCGGTAGGTATAGCAAGCCTGACCCACAAAGCCCACCGCCGGGGTGAAGCTGATGGTGCCATCAGCGTTCACTACCGCCGTACCGTTGGCAGGTGGCGTGGCAAGGCTCACTGTTACGTTAGTAATACTCGCAGGACGACCCGTGTTGGTATCATTACCCAGCACCGCTACCGTGCTCACCGAACCTGTGGTGATGGTAGCCGCGTCCGGGTTAGCTACTACGGCCGTTTGCGGATTAACCGTCACGCAGACTTGTGCGGTTGCACAAACGCTGGTGCTGGTGATGTCGCAGATGCGGTAGGTGTAGCAAGCCTGGCCCACAAAGCCCACCGCCGGGGTAAAGCTGATGGTGCCGTCGGCGTTCACTACCGCCGTGCCGTTGGGTGACTGCTGGGTTACACTCACCGTTACGTTGGTGATGCTGGCCGGGCGACCCGTGTTGGTATCATTACCTAGTACCGCTACCGTGCTCACCGTGCCTGTGGTGATGGTAGCCGCATCCGGGTTAGCGGTTACGGCTGTTTGTGGGTTGACCGTGATACAAGCCTGGGTCGTGGCGCAGACCGTGCCACTGACAAGGTCACAAATCTGATACGTATAGCAGGTGGTGCCGGTGTAGCCCGCTGTCGGGGTGAAGCTGATGGTGCCGTCGGCGTTCACGACGGCTGTACCGTTGGGCGACTGCTGGGTCACGCTCACTGTTACGTTGGTGATGCTGGCCGGACGGCCTGTGTTGGTGTCGTTGCCCAGCACCGCTACGGTACTTACCGTGCCCGCCGTGACGGTGGCCGCGTCTGGATTGGCGGTTACAGCCGTTTGCGGGTTGACCGTGATACAAGCCTGAGTCGTGGCGCAGACCGTGCCGCTGGTGATGTCACAGATCTGGTACGTGTAGCAGGTGGTGCCGGTGTAGCCCGCCGTTGGCGTGAAGCTGATGGTGCCGTCAGCGTTCACGACAGCTGTGCCGTTGGGCGACTGCTGAGTCACACTCACCGTTACGTTGGTGATGCTGGCTGGCTGGCCTGTGTTGGTGTCGTTGCCCAGCACCGCTACGGTACTTACCGTGCCCGCCGTGACGGTGGCCGCGTCTGGATTGGCGGTTACGGCTGTTTGCGGGTTGACCGTCACGCAGACCTGTGCGGTTGCACAAACGCTGGTGCTGGTGATGTCGCAGATGCGGTAGGTATAGCAAGCCTGGCCCACAAAGCCCACCACCGGGGTGAAGCTGATGGTGCCGTCGGCGTTCACGACAGCTGTGCCGTTAGGTGATGGTGTGGCGATGCTCACCGTTACGTTGGTAATACTCGCAGGACGACCCGTGTTAGTATCGTTACCTAGTACCGCTACGGTGCTCACCGTGCCCGCCGTGATGGTGGCCGCGTCTGGATTAGCAACTACTGTCGTTTGTGGTCGTACGGTTACACACACCTGTGCATTAGCGCAGGCAGTGGTACTGGTTACGTCGCAAATTTGATATTGAAAACAGGATTGCCCGGTAAATCCGGGAGCTGGCGTAAAGCTGATGGTACCGTTCGGATTGATAACAGCCGTACCGTTAGCTGGTGGTGTCAGAATGCTTACCGTTACGTTACTCGTGCTAGCCGGGCGACCCGTGTTGGTGTCGTTGCCCAGCACCGCTACTGTGCTGACAGAACCCGTTGTAATCGTTGCGTTATCCGGATTGGCTACCAGTACTACCGGTGGACGACAGTCGGCCGGAGGCCCCATAAGTGTCTCGAACTGCTCCAGTGGCACCTGGTTTCCACCGGCGGGTTGCCCCGACCGGGAGTAAAAGCTGTTACCAACGTTCAGCGACAGATACTGGTCGGCGGCATTGATAAATGGATCGTTAGCGGGTAATGGATAGATCGGCCCAAAACAACCATTCCCTCTGAAGGAAAACAGGGGTACTGGCTGGCCTGTGATAAAAGCACCGTAATCCGTTTCATTTGGAGCCTTACCAATAACATAGTAGTTCAGATTTGGATCCAGGGACGGGTAGGCGCTCCAGTTCTGCTGTGGTTGACCTGGCCCTAATTTCAGGTTGTTTTTATCCCAGGTACCATTGATGTCCGTAATGCTGGAAATTACGAAGTCTTTCGGAACAACCACTGTGAATTGCGCTGTAGCGCCTTTTTCGGTGGTTAGATTATTGTTCGCATTAGGTACGCTATAGTTGGGAATAACATATGTGGTATAAATCTGTGTGGCAGCATCATATGTAACCTTAAACTTTACAGAATTAGACGATTGCTGCGCCCGTACTAGATTACAGATCAGCAATAATCCCAACAAGAGCGAAATCGTAGAAATACGTTTCATACAATGTGTGTTTTACCTGGTATCAACAAGCGGTGGGTGAGGGCACTGCTCAGGGCAGTTGTTCCTTGATGATGAAGAAATTTTGCTTCAGGATATTACCTGGATGGTTTTTAATAACATTTTGAAAAATGAAATCCACGTCATTACCGGTACCCTGTAAAATCGTTTCGCCGTTCATGTTGATATCTCCCACATAGTAGCCTCTCAGTTTATAGAAAGGTGTCACAAACGTGTTGCCTGGGGCATTGATTACCTGTTGCGAAATAGCATTTACGTCGTTATTGGTACCCTGGAAGATGACATTTTTGTCTACCAGCGAATTACCTGCCCATAGAGCTACACCCTGATCCACGATCACCTGTGATTGATTACTCAGGTTGCCTGCCGTCAGGACATACGTTGGTGTTAGCGGAGTTCTGAAGTCAACAATTGTTCCCGTCGTACTCATTGGAATAGCCGTGCTGGTCATTACGCCGAGGTGGTTTCGGTGTTTCACGGCCACGTAGAAATTTCCGGAAGTCACTTGGTTGAATCGCAGGGGCGACACACCATCCTCGGCCACGATATCACCGTCCCGCTGTACCAGTGCCGACCGACTATCTACTACCTGCTGGTTGTTTGTTGCGCTTCTTAACTCGACAAATACCCAGTCAACAATAGCGTCCTGCCCTGTAGTGGCAAAGATCGTTGGACTAACTGCCGTGGTCGAGGTAAGTCCCGTTAAGCCAAGTGACGGATAAGGGCTCGTAGTTGGCAGGTAGTTCATCATCCGCAGATTGTCACGCATCAATACTTCAGGTGAATTGACGCCGAACAGAGCGCCCTGCAGATATACCTTAGGCAGCAGTGTTACGTACTGAGGACCGCAAACCTGAATAATTGTCGGTGTCCCTACGTCAATACAACTGGCGGTTACCGTACTCAGGGACTGACCAACAGACAAGCCGGCCAGCGTACCGTCGTTTCTATAATTCAAACCGTGTGCCAGATACGTGCCAGCCGTTGTTACGGTGAATGATGCCGTACCGGAAATAGCCGTAACAACCCCGTCAGCATTGGTCAGCACATAGCTTGTTGCATACTCTGTCGCCATATTTCCGCCGGAAGCCACAAAGCTTACCGTACCTACCGTGTAGTCACAGCCAGAGCCGTCCTGTGGACAGACGTTAATTGGAAAGGCCGCTGATACGTCAAAGCAGGAACCGCTTATAGACGAGATCGTCGAGTTAACGGTATTGCCCGTTACTCCTTTCGATGTGTCATAATTCAGTGCGTATAATCTGTAATTTCCTGCTGCCACGCTGCTGAAGCTGGTTGTAGAGCTAGTGGCAAGAATCTTATCATTAACATCAGCCAAAATGTACTGTGTCGTATAAGCTGCCCCCATATTACCTCCCGAGGCTACAAAACTGATTGTACCAGCCCGGTAAGTACACCCAACTTGTGCAAATACTGTACCAAAGGCAGAGGCAAAGAAAACGCCTACCCATATTGCGTATCGCACAATTCTGGAGCTCGTTCGACAGGATTTATCTGTATAAAAAGACCGCATAGCTTCGTCGATGTTATAGTTTAGTAACGCCCTGGCTTCCATGAGGATATTCTTTCACGGAAGCCAGGTTCGTCAACTATTTAGGACTTTTTGAGGGTTGGAGCCTGAGCCTGACAATCATCTGTTGTAAAGCTTATGGACTGACTCACACTACCACCCGGTCCCGAAGCCGTTACCCTGAGCGTATTCGGCCCAACGGGTAAAGGACTTGTGAGCGTGCAGGCAAAGTTTCCATTCGGCTGAGCCGTCGTCGTGCAGAGCAGAACGTTGTTGCTATCCCTGATTTCAATCGTACTGCCTGGTGTGGCCGTACCCGATATCGTTGGCGTCGTGGTGACGGTTGTTCCAATCGGACCCGTTACGGTCAAGGTTGGTGCACCGGCCGCCGTGAAGCTAGTCACATCGGCCACGCTGCTGCCGCCCGCGTTGGTGGCGACCGCCGTCACTGAGTTGATACCCACCGCTGCGTTGATCACGCACGAGTAGGAACCCGAAGCCGTAGCCGTGGTCGAACAAAGCGTCGTATTGTTGGCCCCCGTCAGGACGACCGTCGCCCCTGGGGTGGCCGTACCCGACACCGTCGGCGTCAGCGTCGTCACTACGTTGCGGGGGCTGTTGATCGCCACCGTGGGCTGAGCCACCGTGGTGAAGCTGATGGGCTGGCTGGTCGAACCGCCAGGACCCGAGGCCGTTACCGTCAGACTGGTCGGACCAACCGGCAGACCGCTCAGTCCGCACGCGAAGCTGCCTGAAGTCGAGGCTGTGGTGCTGCACAGGGTGGCCCCGTTGGGACCCGTGATGGTCACCACGCTACCCGGGGTAGCCGTGCCCGACACCGTCGGCGAGGTCGTCGTCGACACACCCACCGGCGCGGTCACCGTCAGGGTTGGTGCACCGGCCGCCGTGAACGAAGTCACGTCCGCCACGCTGGCACCGCCCGCGTTCTGGGCGATGGCCGTCACCGAGTTGCCCCCCACCGCTGCGTTGATCACGCACGAGTAGGAACCCGAAGCCGTGGCTGTGGTGCTGCAGAGCGTCGTATTGTTGGCCCCCGTCAGGACGACCGTCGCCCCTGGGGTGGCCGTACCCGACACCGTTGGCGTCAGCGTCGTCACTACGTTGCGGGGGCTGTTGATCGCCACCGTGGGTTGAGCCACCGTGGTGAAGCTGATGGGCTGGCTGGTCGAACCGCCAGGACCCGAGGCCGTTACCGTCAGACTGGTCGGACCAACCGGCAGACCGCTCAGTCCGCACGCGAAGCTGCCTGAAGTCGAGGCTGTGGTGCTGCACAGGGTGGCCCCGTTGGGACCCGTGATGGTCACCACGCTACCCGGGGTAGCCGTGCCCGACACCGTCGGCGAGGTCGTCGTCGACACACCCACCGGCGCGGTCACCGTCAGGGTTGGTGCACCGGCCGCCGTGAACGAAGTCACGTCCGCCACGCTGGCACCGCCCGCGTTCTGGGCGATGGCCGTCACCGAGTTGCCCCCCACCGCTGCGTTGATCACGCACGAGTAGGAACCCGAAGCCGTGGCCGTGGTCGAACACAAGGTCGTGTTGTTGGCCCCCGTCAGGACGACCGTCGCCCCTGGGGTGGCCGTGCCCGACACCGTTGGCGTCAGCGTCGTCACCACGTTGCGGGGGCTGTTGATCGCCACCGTGGGTTGAGCCACCGTGGTGAAGCTGATGGGCTGGCTGGTCGAACCGCCAGGACCCGATGCCGTCACCGTCAGACTGGTCGGACCAACTGGCAGACCCGTTAGACCGCAGGCGAAGCTGCCCGAGGTTGAGGCTGTGGTGCTGCACAGGGTGGCTCCGTTCGGACCCGTGATGGTCACTACGCTACCCGGGGTAGCCGTGCCCGACACCGTCGGCGAGGTCGTCGTTGAGGTGCCCACCGGCGCGGTCACCGTCAAGGTTGGTGCACCGGCCGCCGTGAAGCTGGCCACATCAGCCACGCTGCTGCCGCCCGCGTTGGTGGCGATGGCCGTCACCGAGTTGCCCCCCACCGCTGCGTTGATCACGCACGAGTAGGAACCCGAAGCCGTGGCTGTGGTGCTGCAGAGCGTTGTATTGTTGGCCCCCGTCAGGACGACCGTCGCCCCTGGGGTGGCCGTACCCGACACCGTTGGCGTCAGCGTCGTCACTACGTTGCGGGGGCTGTTGATCGCTACGGTCGGTTGAGCCACCGTGGTGAAGCTGATGGGCTGGCTGGTCGAACCGCCAGGACCCGAGGCCGTCACCGTCAGACTGGTCGGACCAACTGGTAGACCCGTCAGCCCGCAGGCGAAGCTGCCCGAAGTCGAGGCTGTGGTGCTGCACAGGGTGGCCCCGTTGGGACCCGTGATGGTCACCACGCTACCCGGCGTGGCCGTGCCCGACACCGTCGGCGAGGTCGTCGTCGACACACCCACCGGCGCGGTCACCGTTAGGGTTGGCGCACCGGCCGCCGTGAACGAAGTCACGTCCGCCAGGCTGGCACCGCCCGCGTTGGTGGCGATGGCCGTCACCAAGTTGACCCCCACCGCTGCGTTGATCACGCACGAGTAGGAACCCGAAGCCGTGGCTGTGGTGCTGCAGAGCGTTGTATTGTTGGCCCCCGTCAGGACGACCGTCGCCCCTGGGGTGGCCGTGCCCGACACCGTTGGCGTCAGCGTCGTCACTACGTTGCGGGGCGAGTTGATCGCCACCGTGGGCTGAGCCACCGTGGTGAAGCTGATAGGCTGGCTGGTCGAGCCGCCAGGACCCGAGGCTGTCACCGTCAGACTGGTCGGACCAACTGGCAGACCCGTTAGACCGCAGGCGAAGCTGCCCGAGGTTGAGGCTGTGGTGCTGCACAGGGTGGCCCCGTTGGGACCCGTGATGGTCACTACGCTACCCGGGGTAGCCGTGCCCGACACCGTCGGCGAGGTCGTCGTCGACACACCCACCGGCGCGGTCACCGTTAGGGTTGGTGCACCGGCCGCCGTGAACAAAGTCACGTCCGCCACGCTGCTGCCACCTGCGTTGGTGGCGATGGCCGTCACCGAGTTGACCCCCACCGCTGCATTGATCACGCACGAGTAGGAACCCGAAGCCGTGGCCGTGGTCGAACACAAGGTCGTGTTGTTGGCCCCCGTCAGGACGACCGTCGCCCCTGGGGTGGCCGTACCCGACACCGTTGGTGTCAGCGTCGTCACCACGTTGCGGGGCGAGTTGATCGCCACCGTGGGCTGAGCCACCGTAGTGAAGCTGATGGGCTGGCTGGTCGAGCCGCCAGGACCCGAGGCCGTCACCGTCACACTGGTCGGACCAACTGGCAGACCTGTCAGCCCGCAGGCGAAGCTGCCCGAGGTCGAGGCTGTGGTCGAGCAAAGCGTCGTGTTACCTGGACCCGTGATGGTCACTACGCTACCCGGTGTAGCCGTGCCCGACACCGTCGGCGAGGTCGTCGTCGACACACCCACCGGCGCGGTCACCGTCAGGGTTGGCGCTCCAGCCGCCGTGAATGAAGTCACGTCCGCCACGCTGGCACCGCCCGCGTTGGTGGCGATAGCCGTCACCGAGTTGACCCCCACCGCTGCGTTGATCACGCACGAGTACGAACCCGAAGCCGTGGCTGTGGTCGAACAAAGCGTGGTGTTGTTGGCCCCCGTCAGAACCACTGTCGCCCCTGGGGTGGCCGTACCCGATACCGTCGGCGTCAGCGTCGTCACTACGTTGCGGGGCGAGTTGATCGCCACCGTGGGCTGAGCCACCGTGGTGAAGCTGATGGGCTGGCTGGTCGAACCGCCAGGACCCGAGGCCGTCACCGTCACACTGGTCGGACCAACTGGCAGACCCGTTAGCCCGCAGGCGAAGCTGCCCGAGGTTGAGGCTGTGGTCGAGCAAAGCGTCGTGTTACCTGGCCCTGTGATGGTCACCACGCTACCCGGGGTAGCCGTGCCCGACACCGTCGGCGAGGTCGTCGTCGACACACCCACCGGCGCGGTCACCGTTAAGGTTGGCGCACCGGCCGCCGTGAACGAAGTCACGTCCGCCACGCTGGCACCGCCCGCGTTGGTGGCGATAGCCGTCACCGAGTTGATACCCACCGCTGCGTTGATCACGCACGAGTAGGAACCGCTGGCCGTGGCCATGGTGCTGCACAGGGTCGTGTTGTTAGCCCCCGTCAGGACGACCGTCGCCCCTGGGGTGGCCGTGCCCGACACCGTTGGCGTCAGCGTCGTCACTACGTTGCGGGGCGAGTTGATCGCTACGGTCGGCTGAGCCACGGCTGTAAAGCTGGTCACGCTTGGGGTACTAATACCGCCATTGTTCGTAGCGACTGCCGTCACTGATGTTACACCTGGTGTTACTGTTATTGCGCAGGAGAAGCTACCACCAACTGAGGCTGTAGTCGAGCACAGGGTTGTATTACTTGGCCCTGTGATGGTTACTACGCTACCTGGCGTGGCTGTGCCTGATACCGTCGGCGTCAGGTTAGTCTGTATATTATTAGGCGATTGAATTACCACCGTTGGTTGACCCACCGCCGTGAAGCTCGTTACGTCCGCCACGCTGGTACCCCCCGCATTGATCGCTACCGCCGTCACGGTGTTTACACCCGTTGTTACGGTAATCACGCAGGAGTAGGAACCCAGAGACGAAGCTGTCGTCGTGCAAAGCGTATTACCCGCTGGACCGGTCAGAATTACGGTGCTGTTTGGCGTGGCCGTACCCGATACCGTTGGAGTCAGGTTTGTCAGTACATTACGTGGTGCCACGATGCTCACCGTTGGCGGAGCCAAAGCCGTGAAGCTGGTCACGCTCGGCGTGCTGGTGCCACCCGCGTTGGTGGCGACCGCCGTCACCGAGTTCACACCCGCTGGCACCGTCACTGCGCAACTAAAGCTGCCACCCGCCGTTACCGTGGTCGAGCAAAGCGTCGTGCCCACCGGACCGGTGATGGTTACCACACTACCTGGCGTACCTGTACCCGATACCGTCGGCGTCAGATTCGTTGAAATATTGCTTGGCGACTGGATCGCTACCGTCGGTACGGCAACGGCCGTGAAGGTTGCTACGTCCGTCGCGCTCACGCCACCTAAGTTGGTCGAGATGGCCGAGATCGAGTTGACGCCCGCGGCTACCGTCACCACACACGAGTAAGAACCCGTGGCCGAAGCCGTCGTGGTGCAAAGTGTGGCGCTGGTGGCGTTGGAGAGGATCACGGTGCTGTTTGGCGTAGCTGTACCCGAGACGGTTGGGCTCAAGGTGGTCAGCACGTTACGTGGCGAAACGATGCTCACTGTTGGTGGTCCCACCGCCGTGAAGGTCGTTACGTCTGCGATGCTCGTGCCACCTGCGTTGGTCGAGATGGCTGTGATCGAGTTCACACCCGAAGCCACCGTCACTACGCAGGAGTAAGACCCCAGAGCCGTAGCTGTCGTCGTGCAAAGCGTAGTACCTACTGGACCGGTCAGTGTAACCAGGCTACCTGGAGTAGCCGTACCCGAAACCGTTGGGGTCAGCGTCGTCAGTACGTTACGTGGAGCGACGATGCTTACCGTTGGCGGTGCCAAAGCTGTGAAGCTGGTTACGCCTGGTGTGCTGGTGCCGCCTGCGTTGGTAGCCACCGCCGTTACCGAGGTGACACCAGGCGTTACTGTTACGGCGCAGGAGAAGCTGCCGCCAGCCGTAGCCGTGGTCGAGCAAAGCGTGGCGTTACCAGGCCCCGTGATCGTGACCAAACTACCTGGCGTAGCCGTACCTGATACCACTGGGTTGGTCGAGGTCTGAATGTTGTTCGGAGACTGAATCGCTACGGTCGGTGCTACGATAGCCGTGAACGCTGTCACGTCCGCGACACTCGTGCCGCCGGCATTCCGAGAAATTGCC
Organism: Spirosoma sp. KUDC1026; assembly: GCF_013375035.1. Lineage (NCBI taxonomy): Bacteria > Pseudomonadati > Bacteroidota > Cytophagia > Cytophagales > Cytophagaceae > Spirosoma > Spirosoma sp. KUDC1026. Next base: position 311,352 of record NZ_CP056032.1, read on the forward strand.
GTGATCGAGTTGACACCTGCCGTTACCGTTACCACACACGAGTAAGAACCCGTAGCCGTGGCTGTTGTACTGCACAAGGTCGCGTTGGTTGGACTCGACAGCGTTACGATGCTGCCGGGCGTTGCTGTACCCGATACCGTTGGCGTCAGGCTCGTCAGCACGTTGCGAGGTGCGACAATGCTCACCGTCGGTGGTGCCAGTGCCGTGAAGCTGGTCACAGCAGGGATGCTGGTGCCACCTGCGTTAGTCGCCACTGCCGTTACTGATATGGTGCCTGGCGTTACCGTTACTGCACACGAGAAGCTGCCACCAGCCGTAGCCGTGGTCGAGCAAAGCGTGGCGTTGCCTGGCCCCGTGATCGTGACCAAACTACCTGGCGTAGCCGTACCCGAGACCACTGGGTTGGTCGAGGTCTGAATATTGCTTGGCGATTGAACCGCGATCGTTGGCGCGGCTACGGCCGTGAAGGTCGTTACGTCCGTCGCGCTGATGCCACCAGCATTGGTCGAGATGGCCGAGATCGAGTTCACACCCGCCGTTACTGTCACTACACACGAGTACGTACCTGTTGCCGAAACGTTGGTCGAACAGAGCGTAGCGTTAGTTGGACTCGACAGAACTACGATACTACCTGGTGTAGCCGTACCTGACACTGTTGGCGTCAGACTCGTCAGCACATTGCGGGGCGAGACGATGCTCACCGTTGGTGGAGCGACCGCCGTGAACGTCGTTACGTCGGCGATGCTCGTGCCGCCCGCATTTCGGGAAATGGCCGTGATCGAGTTAGTACCGGCCGTCACCGTCACCACGCACGAGTACGTACCCGCGGCCGTGGCCGTGGTCGAACACAGGGTCGCGTTGGTGGGGCTGGACAGGGTTACGATACTACCTGGGGTGGCCGTGCCCGATACCGTTGGGGTCAGGCTCGTCACTACGTTGCGGGGCGAGACGATGCTCACCGTGGGCGGAGCCACAGCCGTAAAACTCGTTGTTGCGGGCGTCGGGCTCACACCGATTGGCGTAATAACGATAGCAGTCAGCGAGTTAACACCTGTTGCTGCATTAATTACGCAGGAATAACTTCCGCCCGCCGTTGCTGTCGTGGAGCAAAGCGTTGCGCTATTGGCCCCGGTGATGATCACCGTACCACCTGGCGTGGCCGTTCCCGACACGGTTGGCGTCAGCGTCGTCTGTATGTTACGTGGGCTGTCGATGCTGATGCTTGGTGCAGCACTCACACTGACAACAGGTGCGCAAGTATTTGACGCTTCTGACGAACTAACGGCCAGTGTCCTCGTACCGGCAACTCCAGTTCCATCGTAGGAAATCGGAATTGAAACGGCAGTCTGGCTCGTTACGACCGTCAGCGTAATCGAAGCAGGAACCGATGTAAACCCGGTTCCAGTTACGGTGAAGTCAACCGCACCTGCCTGACTTACTGTTATAGGTATGGTTAATGTACCAGTAGACGCCGTGCCTGCAACAAATACACCTGTAGTGGTTGCATTGGCACAGTTCCCAAAGGCTACAGTTCCCTGGGCAACCCGGAAATTTACTTGTGTCCCGTTATTCGGATAATTTGTTAACGGATTAGTAATGTTAGCATTGACTGGACCAAATGCACTATTATTAGCATCAGCACTGCTATCTAAGCCATCTCGGTCAGCATCCGTTCCAGCTGCTGCGAGCCCTGCTTCAGTACGATCTGGTCGACCATCATTATCACTATCTGTATCTTTATAATCCGGTTGATCAGTACCGTCAGTATTGACAGGCGTCAAACCATTTGTCGATGCGTATGCCAGCGGTAAGCCCTGTGCATTGACAGCAGTTATCGCACCTGGGGCAATATAGCCTGCAGTGGTCTGCGCTTCGATGTTATCAGGAATACCATCACCGTCAGAATCCAGGTCATACAGATCAGGGATTGTATCCCCATCTGTATCGACCAGAGGACCTCCCTCTGTATCGTCTGTAATACCGTCATTATCATCGTCAATGTCGTTTGCATTCGGAATTCCATCACCATCCGTATCCAGAACAGCTACGCAAACTTTATTTGTAAAGGCTATATCACCAGATCCATCGAATGTGAAACCAGCTTCTAAATTAGAAGTTCGCAGATTGGAGATACGATAGACAATATCAAATGAGGTTATACCAACGAAGTTGATTGTTGCTGCAAAGTTGGAAGAATTCCCTGTGCTCTGGTTTTGCGTTCCCTGGAAGCGAACAAAGTTAGCAGTTGGTACATTCGTTACTGTTACTGTCCCACCTTGCTCTGTCGCATAGGAGAATAAATTTGCTTTCGATATATCAAAAGCCTCTGTTCTGGCATTAGTGCTACTAATGGCAATTAAATCGAGGTCTCCTATCGTTAACGAAGCCTGAACTGGAACAGGAGTATTCGTTCCTGTTCTAACAAATGACCAACGAACGGTTGCAGTAGCGCTGTTTGGAGTCGCAGCTGTCCCAGAATTACCCGTTAACAAGAACTGAGCATCAGTTCCTACATTTGTAAATTCTACTCCTGCGTATGTACCACCAGTTACTTGACCTATAATATCAACCTGCTGACCATTGAGCGTAGCTACATTAGTATAGCGTGCTATTGGGTTTGTAGTAGTACCGGTTATTGTTGGTGATCCAAACGTAAACGCAGTAAAGCCGTTTTGCCCCGCTGTTGGACAGGGAGCAACTGCAATACCTACTGTAGCCGAAGCCGTTGTTGTACAACCATTTGCGTCGGTTACGGTAACTGTATAAGTACCTGGATTAACACCCGTTATATTTTGCGTTGTGGCGCCATTACTCCATGCATACGTATAAGGAGAACGTCCGCCCGACACGGTCAGGTTTACCGCGCCATCTGCCGAAGCAGCACCTGTGGCATTTACTGCCGTAGCCGTAGCCGCTAACGTTGGAAAGAGCGTAAACGGATAAAGAATCTGCGTGGTGTTAGCAACGCTCAGCAAACTACTAACAGTAATCTGCACCCGGTTAAAGGGCCTTGTTGTTGTCAGTGCAACGGCTGGTTGTGTACCAAGAATGGGCGTAAGCAGATTTAGCGATAGTAGACTGCTTCCTCCACTCTGCTCCTGCTGGGTACCATTCAGATAGGTCGTTACCGTTATTGCATTAAGCAAACTTGCACTGATCGCACTTCCCGAGTTACTTAGCACGAAACCAACCGTAGTACTGGCAGGTAATGTTTCGCCAGCACCAACAGTAATCTGTCCACCACCACCAAGCACGCCAATAAACGTACTGACAGTTGCGGAGTTGTTCACGCTGGGGTTATCGATCAGGTTACCCGGATTCGTTACAGTTCCAGGAATCAACCCAACTCCACCTGACGATATAATAGTAGCGCCCGTAAAGTTGTTAGTCGTGAGCGTTCGGTAATTACAGGCTGTTGTCTGCGCCTGTGCCTGCGTCAACGACATCAGAAGTACCATCAGCAAACTGACCGACGCGAATACCGACCGGCGTCGGTAACCATCGGAGACCATACCCATTGCTAACAACCAATTTCCCGGCAGAGAAGGGCCTCTCCGGGAGAATTGCAACAGAGTGGATTTAGACGTACAGTAAACGGTTGATTCCATAAATTGGATCTAAAAGTAAATTGCTCGAGGATTGCCTTTAGTGAGAAATTCCTGACAAGTTCCTCTACGTACCAGTCCGGAATTGGTGGATTAAGTGAGTTAATTATTTGTTAATGTTTACTTACTGCAACAAAAGCGTACGAATGCAGCAAATGGTTACGCAATAGACATTACTATACATACCATATATACTACATCCGACTTTATGCCTACACCAGCGTAATAGAATTACAAGTTTTTTGACTTATAGATTTATATTTTCGCTCTATGTATACACCCCAATAAGTACAGAAACTATGCCAATGAGTATTTCTGAGGGGATTATCCTTTAGATAGGCTTACGTCGGGGAGACTTTTATCTGGTCGAATAGCTATAAATAACTATAGCCTACCAGAGCTCTGTTTGTAACAAAAAGTGAGCCATTTTACACTTAAACCCGCCCATTCTCCGTCTCCACCAAACCTGTGTATCGGTTACGATTTTCTTCCGAGAAGCAGAGCGAGTTTTTATCCGGCTTTCAGCTTTCGCTGGTGTTGCCGGGGCTTTACAAAGAGGAGGTCAGATTTGATTTCCCATGCCTTTTTTCCCGGACGGGGGCCATCTGATTACGCGCTTGCAATCTGTCGTTTTTTTGCGCCTATATATATACGGTATAAATCCGGCGAACTTTGCTCATATAATGGGCTTCCCCCGATAGGATAGATCAGCCGCCAGGTCTCAAAGAATAGGGATTTGTATGGGCGCTGGAACTTTGTTTATTCACGAATAGTTAACACTGTTATAAAACGTAACATACGATAAAACAGGAAGCAGTAGCTCCTGTAGAAATCATGCCTGACATTAAAAAAATTAGTGCCGCCGACTATTCGCCTATTGCGGATTTAATCACGTATCGGGCGCTGCCCACCCGGTCGGTTGAGTACGTTGATCCTTTCCTTTTTTTGAATCACCACGGTCCGCAACGCTACGAACCGCACAACAATGGTCTCCCATTTGGCCCCCACCCACACCGGGGGATGGAGACGGTTACGTTTATCATCGACGGCGACATTGCGCATAAGGACAGCAGCGGGCACGAAAGCGTTATTGAGGCCGGTGGGGTACAGTGGATGACGGCTGGTAGTGGCCTGATCCACGCTGAAGTTTCATCCGACCGATTTATGGAAGAGGGTGGCCAACTGGAGATTTTACAGCTGTGGATTAACCTGCCCGCCCGCTCCAAAATGACGAAGCCGTTCTATAAAGGACTCCAGCAAAACGAGATCCCCAGCCTGAAACTGGACAATGACCGGGTAACGGTTAATCTGGTCTCGGGCGACTGGGACGGACACGCAGCTGCATTTACTTCTGATACAGGTGTTTTTCTGAATACTATTTTCTTCCAGCCAGGCGGCAAACTGACAGTTAACATACCAGACGGCCATACGATCTTTTTCTACATGATTCGGGGGGCGCTCGAAGCAAACGGTACGCAGGTAAAGTCACTGCACCTGGCGCAGTTTGATCAGACAGGCGGCCCCCTGACGATTACCTCAGATCAGGAAAGTATACTGCTACTTGGTCATGCCAAACCACTGAATGAACCCGTCGTTTCGCAGGGGCCTTTCGTGATGAATACACAGGCCGAAATCGCCCAGGCGTACGACGATTATCGCAAAGGCAAGTTTGGCAGCTGGACGCACTAAGCACAAAACTTACTGACGATCAAATCATTACCAACTATGGACGTAGAAATCTGGAGTGATGTCATGTGCCCTTTCTGCTACATTGGCAAGCGGAAATTTGAACAGGCACTCAGCCAATTCCCGAACCGGGATGATATCCGGGTAACCTGGAAAAGCTTTCAACTGAATCCGGACATGGAAACTGATCCGGAAACTTCCATCAATCAGTACCTCGCTAACGCAAAAGGCTGGAGTCTGGAGCAGGCTGAGCAGATGAACAACCGCGTAACGGCAATGGCGCAGGAAGTATGTCTGACGTATCGTTTTGACAAAGCCGTGGTCGCCAATTCTTGGGATGCGCACCGGCTTATCCAACTGGCTAAACAGCGCGGGCTGGGTGATGCCGCTGAGGAACGCCTGTTCAAAGCGTATTTCACCGAAGGACGTAACACGGCCGACCACGCTACGCTGCTGGAACTGGGTACCGACATTGGTCTGGATGCATCGGAGGTAAATGCCATGCTGGCAAGCGATCTATACGGACAGGCCGTTGACCAGGACCTGTACGAAGCGCGCCAGATTGGCGTTCGGGGAGTACCCTTTTTCGTCCTGAATCATAAATACGCCGTGTCAGGGGCGCAACAGCCAGAAACATTTCTGGGGGCGCTACAAACAGCCTGGTCGAAACTGGCACCCAAAGCCGTTGCCAGCAACGACGGACCAGCCTGTGAACCAGACGGTTCCTGCGAATTACCAACTACATAATTTATAAAATCAATTTACTCATATCCAACTATGGAATTACTTGATGCCATGAATTGGCGGTATGCTGCCAAGCGTATGAACGGTCAGCCCGTTCCAGAAGAAAAATTGAATACAATCCTGGAAGCTATTCGCCTGTCGGCTTCGTCAGTAGGCTTGCAACCTTACAATGTGATCGTTACAGACAGCCACGAGTTGAAAGGGAAGATTCATCAGCTGGCCTGCCCACAGCCGCAGGTTGTTGAAGCTTCACATATCCTAATCTTTGCCGCCTGGACATCTCTCGAGGCCGAACACATTGACCGGTACATTCAACTGATTGCCGATACCCGGAAAACCAGTGCCGACACGTTGACGCCCTTTGCGGATTCAATCAAAGGATCACTGCTGACGATGGACGATGAGCAACGCTATAACTGGGCAGCTCGTCAGTCCTATATAGGTCTGGGCTCGGCGCTGATCGCAGCAGCGGTTGAAAAGGTTGATGCGACGCCAATGGAAGGATTCAATGGCTCTGCCCTTGACGAACTTCTTGACCTACCAGCCAAAGGGTTAAAGAGCATAGCTATTCTGGCGCTGGGGTACCGGGATGCGGAGAATGATTTTCTGGCAAAAGCAGCCAAGGTAAGACGGCCCGCCGAAGACTTCTTCCTGGAAATGGCGTAAGCCCAAGCATGAAAGCTAAAAGACCCAGTCAGGATTGACTGGGTCTTTTTGTTCAGGCCGGTTCAATATGCACCAGTACATCATAAACAGAAGGTTTTGCTTCCAGAATAGCGTCTTTGACGGCGTGAGCAATGGCATGACCTTCTGTTACCGTTAGCTGGCCGGGCACCAGTACGTGCAGATCAACATAAAATTCAAATCCGGTTTTTCGTACCCGAAACTTGTCGATTCCCTTTACCTGCGGTACGCTCATTGCCAGCGTTTTCAATTCCTGCTGCCAGTCACCAGCGGGCACCTCATCCATGATTTCGCCAAACGACGGGCGGAAAATGGTGTACGCATTGTAGACAATGAACCCGGACGCCAGGAGAGCTGCCCAGTCGTCGGCGCTTTCGTAGCCGGGGCCCCCGATCAGGGCAATGCTAATTCCAACAAAGGCTGTTAATGAGGTAATTGCGTCACTACGATGGTGCCAGGCATCGGCTTTGATGGCGTTGCTATCGACCTCATTTCCTATTTTGGCCACGCGCCGGAACAGGATTTCTTTTACGATAACAACCCCGGCCAGCACGATCAGCGTAAAGGGAGCCGGAATTTCGTGAGGTTCCTGAATATGCTGAATGCTTTGTACTGCAATCAGAATAGCCGCGCCCACCAGGGCCATAGATACCACGATGGCAGCCAGCGGTTCGGCTTTGCCGTGCCCATACGGATGGTCCTGATCAGGCGCTTTAGCAGCTGTACGCAGACCGATCCACACAAAAAACGACGTCAGAATATCAGTTGCCGATTCCATCGCATCGGCCAGCAACGCGTAGGAATTACCGAACCAGCCCGCCAATCCTTTTGCCAGCACCAGGCCAATATTAACCAGAATACCGGTAATGGTCGTTTTCTCCCCTCGTTTGGCTTTATGTGGCTCCAGTGGTGTTGCTTCCATGTGATGCGATCATCAGGCTCTGTTCCTCAATAAACAAAACCTGATCCTGAATAATTGGCCAGTGTATTGGTTAGTTAGGTTGTCCGCTGTTTCCCCTCACCCATTTTGGGCTAATCTTGTAGAGGTGTGGCTCTGACCACCGGCACGGGCCGCCCTGCCTAGCCCCTCCGCAACGGCGGACCGTCTGTCTAAAACAGGAGGGGAACACTTTTGACAACCCCCTCCTAATTTTCTAGGAGGGGGCAGGGGGTGGTAGTTGTCGGAAAACAGCTCTAGGCAAAATGGCTTTCAGAAGGAACAACTTTGGCCGCTTCGTCGCCCTGAGTGATGGTATAACTAAACCCTTTCTGAATCGAGTAAGCCCCTACTTCGCCTTGTTTGTTGACCGCAATAAAACCCACCTGAAAGGTTTTTGCTTTCTCCGGATTGATTTTGATGATTCGTTCAACGGCGCGTTTGCAGGCTTCTTTCGGCGAGAGTCCCGACCGCATCCCCTCCACGACAAGGTGCGTGCCGCAGGTTCGGATAACCTCTTCGCCCTGACCCGAGCAGGTGGCCGCGCCCACTTCATTGTCGACGTAAAGACCAGCCCCGATAATAGGTGAATCCCCTATTCGACCGCGTAGTTTGAACGCCATACCGCTCGTGGTACACATACCCGACAGATTACCGGCTTTATCCAGTGCGAGCGTACCCATCGTATCGTGATTAGGCGTGCCGTCGTCAAAATAAGAGGGCGCGAACGGGCCGCCTTTTTTGCCCATGGGTTTCTGATTCTCAATATTGATAATCGGTTTGTACTCCGACTTTTTCAGCCATTCCCTATACGTCTTCTCCGCATCGGCCGAAAGCTTTTCGGGCTCTTTTTTGAAGCCGTTTGCCAGGGCGAACTGCAAAGCTCCTTCACCCGCGAGCATGACGTGGGGCGTTGTTTCCATCAGTTTACGCGCCACTGAAACGGGGTGTTTGATATGCTCCAGAAAAACAACCGACCCACAATTGTATTTATCGTCCATAATGCAGGAGTCCAGCGTAACATAGCCGTCCCGATCCGGATTACCACCCAGCCCAACGCAGCAGTTGATATCGTTTTCAATCGCAATACCCGCCTGTTCAACGGCATCTAGTGCATTACCGCCTTTCTGCAGCACGGGCCAGGCAGCTCCGTTGGCAATGGTACCACTGTCCCAGGTTGAAATAACAAGGGGTTTGGCGACTGCACTGCTTCGTACCGTTGTACGCGCAAAGGTTTCAGTAAGGCTGGTAAAAGGCACGGCCAGCGCACTCCAGCGAAGAAAAGACCGTCTTGATGACATAAAAAAAGTTGGTTAGCGTCGACTACTCACGCACGCTGTTCAATCAGTATAATCGAAAACCAGCACCCGCCGGCTACCTAAATTCTGCGCGTCCGTTTACGCAAAATAACTATAAATTGAGGGGTTTACGTATAAAAACACCGGTGAAGTCGTAGCTTTAAGCAGTCAAGCTCACCTATCAGGCTGACACAGAAAATATTCTTTGCCTATTAATCGAAATTTAGTCAACGCATAGTACGGGCTTAACGCCTTAATCGACCTATCACAATGAAAAAAAAGCTAACAGCCGTCATGAGGTGGGCCGCATTGGCTCTTCTGCCAGCCTTAACACTCGCCCAGCAGGGATTCGCTCAGAGTGGCCCGTTTACGTTGCAGGGCAAACTGGGAACGACGAAAGCGCCCGCTAAAGCTTATCTGCGCTATACGGTTAAAGGAGCCCCTCAGATGGATTCGGCCCTGGTGAGCAGTACTGGTACGTTCGAATTTAAAGGTACCGTCGAAGAGCCTCTTCAGGCTACACTGCTCGTTGATAAACTCGGTACGGGCTACAGCCGGGCCCGGCCTATTCCGGGCACGGGTGTTTATCTGGAGCCGGGTACAATTGCCGTCATTAGCCCTGACTCCTTGAACAACGCGGTAGCCAGCGGCACTTTGCTGAATACCGATAACCAGAAGTTAAAGAATCTACTAAAGCCCGCCAGTGATCAGATGGTGGCTTTGATGAAAGAGTACCGATCGGCAACACCCGAGCAGCGCCAGTCAAAAGAATTTGAAGCCAGCATTGACAAGCGTTACGAAGCGATTCAGGCCGATCAGAAAGTGTTCCTGAAACAGTTTATTCAGGCAAATCCGAAAAGCCTGGTGAGTCTGGATGCGCTGCGTTCCTACGGGGGCTCTTTCCCGGAATATGGCGAGGTTGAACCCCTCTTCGCGGGTCTGTCACCAGAAGTCAAAAATACCCAGCTGGGCCAGTCGTATGACAAAATGCTGGGGGCCATTAAGCAAACATCCATCGGGGCTGTGGCGCCCGATTTTACACAAGCCGATACGCTGGGTAAGGAAATTGCGCTGCACGACTTCAAAGGCAAATACGTGCTGGTTGATTTCTGGGCGAGCTGGTGCGGTCCCTGCCGGGCCGAAAATCCGAACGTTGTCCAGAATTATAATGCCTTTAAAGATCGTCAGTTTACCGTGTTAGGCGTGTCGCTGGACCGTCCCAATGCCAAGGACGCCTGGATCAAAGCCATTCACAAGGATAACCTGACCTGGACGCACGTATCGGATCTCAAATTTTGGGACAACGAAGTCGCCAAGATGTATGGCGTCCGGGCTATTCCCCAGAATTTTCTGATCGGTCCCGACGGCAAGATTCTGGCAAAAAACATTCGCGGGGAGGAACTCGGCAAAAAACTGGCTGAGCTGCTGCCGGTGAAATAAGAGAAGGATAGAAGAAAGAGAAAAAACCGTATTACAAGAAGAAAGAGAAAAGACCGCTCGTGTGCTGATGACTTCAGACACGAGCGGTCTTTTCTCTTTCTTCTTTTCTCTATTGTCTAATCTTGTCTTACCTCTTTCTTCTTACGTCTAAATCACCGATGCCGCTCAACGCCTACTTGCTCACACCAAGGCAGCACGACGCAGGTGGAACAGCGAGGTAGTGAACCGGTGCAGATGTGTTTACCGAAGGGCATCAGTAGCCGATTTATATTTACCCATTGCTCACGAGGCACCTGCGCTTCCAGCTTTTTCAACGTCTGCTCCGGCTGTTTGGTCTGCACGTATCCCCAGCGATTGACAACCCGGTGAACGTGGACATCGACGCTGATGGCCGCCTGTCCCGTTGCGACGCCCAGCGCCAGGTTTGCGCATTTCGGGCCAACGCCTTTCAGTGAAATTAGAGTTTCATAATCGGCGGGCAACTCTCCGCCAAACTCGTTAATGATCCGATCAGCGATGCCGTGCAGGGTGTATGCTTTCTGATCGGGGTAGGTCGTCCCATACAGCAGATCGATCAGCGTTGGGATGTCGATCGCCAGTATCTGCTCAGGGGTACGTGCCTGTTCAAAGAGCCGCAACGAAACCGGAATGGTCGTTTCGTCCAGCGTCCGGATGGAAATGATGCAGGAAATCAGCTGTTCGAACAACGTATCGTACCCTTGCTCAAACAGCTCAAACATGGCCGCTTTTGGATAAGGCTGGATCGCTTTTTCGACTTCGCGCAGAACGAGGCCAAGATCAAAGTCGGGTTTCATGACGGAGTAGTTAACGCGGGTAATGAAATCGTCACCCGCGTCAACATGACTCCTAAATCAACCAAACTGTTTTATCAGGCCTGCACGATGACTAGTTCAACTCGCCGGTTTTCGGGCCGCTCTTTCAGCGAGCGATTCGTATTAATAGGTCGCGATGGGCCATAGCCAACCGTTTCAACCCGGTCGCTGTTGATGCCTTTTGATACCAAGTACCGCTTTACTTCATCGACCCGATTGCGCGACAGCTCCACGTTAGCGTCAAAATCGCCCACGATATCCGTGTGTCCTTCCAGCTTGATGCGCATGGTTGGATTATCCCGCATAATACCTACCAACCGCTCCAGTTCGGGATAGGATTCTGACTTCAGGTCGTATTTCGATACGTTGAAATAGATGTTTTTCAACGTAATCCGGGCTCCGGCTTCAATAGGTACTAGATTAAAATCGCGGGATATGTTCACCCGGTTCGTTGCCAGCGTATCGCTCTGACTGAAGTATCCCTTTGCCGATGCTGTAACAACGTAAACGCCCCGCGTTTCGACAGGGATTGAATAAGCACCCGATGGGATTGCGCTCCGGGTCGAGTCGGCGGGGCCGTCGCCAGTCACCTCCGCCCCCGAAATAAGCCGGTACGTCAGCGTGGCCTGTACGGGATCTTTGGTTTTAGCATCGCGCGTTACGCCGTTGATGGCTATTACCGCCGGCGCAACAGCAACCGGCGGTTGAGGAGCTGGTGCTTGCTTTGGCGGAGCTGGCGTCGCGCGGGGCTGGGTTTTGGGCTGGGGCCGTTGTGAATATTGCTGTCTGGCCGGATTTATGATATGAACACCCCAGAAATTAAAACAAGTGATGGCACCACCTTTTTGATCAATATAATCCTTGCATTCGAATAGATCAAATACAGTATACCCTGGATCAATACGCTCAAAATAAGCAACGAAGTCAACCTGTTCACCGGGTGCTACTTTCCGACGCATCTCCGACGGAATATTTTCGGCCCGAATCAGCTTATACGATCGCTCCCCCTGATTAACGTATAATTTGGTACTTGCCTGTAGACCAATATTGCTTTCTGATGGCAGGCTGAACATCCGGGGCATACTTCGCCGATAGCTTTGCCGTACCTGCTGAAACTTCATATACACAATTGTATATTCTTTTGTGAGCTCGACGCGCTGAATAGTCACGTCGGGGTCATTTGCGTCTTCAATGCGTGGGTTAGGCGTAGCGTACTGCACCTGCGCGTATAGGCCAGGCGCAGCAAACGTCAATAAAAGAAAGAGGAGAAAGCGGTTCATCGTTGTTGTCTGACAGAGAGTTAGTCTACACTAAACGTTTGACAACGACTTGTAGTTTTGGGTTTAATTCATTCGCATTTCTTCCTTCCCACGCGTACAATTTTACGGCTGTTTTGTCGAGTACGCTCATGACAGTGGCCTGGTACTATCCACTCAAATACGAGCATAAACGTCTTTGAAAAATCGTGCTGTACTTAAACGGCGAGTTATAATGAAAGTACCTCGTCGACGCTAAGTTTTTCGGATCGGCCGTTTGTACATCATCAAAAGTGGTAAGCCGTCAAATGCGAAGCGGCTCCCCAATCGGGGAGCCGCTTCGCATACGCTATCTTCTTTGGTTAATACCCCTGGTTCTGTACCAGTGCGGGGTTTGTCGTGATTTCCCGCAGTGGTATTGGATAGATCAGACGCGAATCGTTCCAGTTGAGCGAGCCAACCCGGCTGCGCGTACGCTTCAGATCGTGAATCAGCGTTCCTTCAAAAGCCAGTTCAATCCGGCGTTGACGCAGGATCTCAGCCACGGTTAATTGTGCTTGAGTGATTGCGCCCAGTTCGGCCCGTGCCCGGATCAGGTTGATGTCCGCCAGTGGCGTAGCACCCACCGTGGTACCCGCCCGAAAATTCGCTTCCGCACGCGTCAGGTACATTTCGGCCAGGCGGAAAACCTGGATATTGCCGTACTGGTTATAGTACTTGTACGTCCGAATAGCGCCAATATCATCCTGATAGAAAAGCGCTCCTCGATAATCGTCGGCTTCTAACTGGTTGAAGAACGCTTCCGTAATTTCGATGTCGCCACGACCGCCTACTTCCGACGAACCATAGAACGTATTCAGGTCGTTGGTGCCATCCTGGTCCGTAATCTGAACGGCAAAAATCGTCTCGGCTGTATTCACTCCATTCAGGAAGGCACGTAAGTCAAATACACCTTCCAGAGGCACCAGCGAGAACGTATTGCGGCCAATTACGCGGTTGGCGGCATTGGCCGCATTTGGATAATCGGCCTGCTGCAGGTACACACGGGAAAGCTGCGCCGATGCAGCACTTTTGGTCGCAAAGAATCCATTGGTTCCATCGTTAGGCAGATTGGTCTCGGCCTGGGTCAGATCCTGAATAATCTGTGCATAGACTGCTGCCACCGTATTCCGGGGAATATTGCTACCGGCGTTAAGCACCGCCGTTGGTGTCGTCACAATGGGAACACCCAGATTCACATTGGCATCGCCATCGCCCCAGGCTTTGCCAAAAAAGCGCACCAACTCAAAATACATAGAACCCCGGATAAATTTGGCTTCGCCCTCAATCCGGGGACGATTGGCCGTAGCGGCCAGATTCAGATTTGCCAGTACCGTATTACAGATGTTGATTGTCCGGTACGCTTCCGTCCAAGTCAAGTCAGCCTGGCTGTTATTGATCAGAATATTCTTTGTATATATCTGCTGAGGTGCTGCAAATGTACCCGTCCATAGAACATCGCCTGTGTTGGGCACGGTACCCAGCAGTTCGCCGTCACGTTGTAGGTCACCTCCATAAAGGTATGCACTACTAATGCCGTCGTATGCACCAGCAAGCAGAGCCTGTAAATCGGCAGCCGTACTCAGCGCCTGCGACGTTCCAATCGAAGTTACCGGCTCGATATTTAGTTTATTATCGCACGAAGTCAGCCACAGAGATAGCGACAACGCCGACATAAAGAGAAGAGAATGCTTTGTTTTCATCGTGTCTTGAATTGTCGCTTAGAAGCCAATTTGTAACCCACCAACGATTGTGCGCGGCTGTGGTGCCGAATAGAAGTCGATCCCAAGGTTAACCGGGTTACCCTGGTAGGCATCGGAGTTTACTTCCGGATCCCAGCCTGTGTAATTCGTAAAAGTCAGCAGGTTCTGACCCGTTACGTACACCCGCACCCGGTTCAGACCAACCCGACTGATAATCGGTTTTGGCAGCGAGTATCCCAGCGTAATGGTTCGCAGACGAACGTAGTCACCTTTCTGCAGGTACCGCGATGATTCGCCGGTACCGTTGCCGCCCAGCAGACGAGCCTGTGGCACGTCGGTAACATCACCCGGATTCCGCCAGCGTCTCAGCTGCGAGATGTCCTGGTTGTCGAAGAAGTCGCCATTGGCTTCCTGAAATTTACCGCCCCCGTTGTAGATGTAGTTACCAAACTGTCCCTGGAACAGGAAGCTTAATTCAACACCTTTGTAGGAGAACGAGTTGGTGACCCCACCCGTAAATTTCGGTGTTGGACTTCCTAGCGGCACGAATGCAGCCGCATTATAGTCGTTCGTCGTTGCCCGGTCCCGGCTTCCATTGCCCAGATCAGTGTTGGTGTAATACAGCGCGTCGCCATTCTGCACATCAACTCCAGCATATTCAGGGCCAACAAACACACCAATCGGCTGCCCTTCCTGTGCCCGGTTCAGGAAGCTACCCGTAATGGTTGTACCACCCAGATTCGTTACGGTATTTTTATTGTAGGCCACGTTCAGCGACGTATTCCAGCGGAAATCGCCAACCAGGTTCTGAGAGTTGAAAACAAATTCAACGCCTTTATTTTCGAGATTACCAACGTTTCGGAGCTGAGACCGGTACCCTGTTGAACCTGGTACGTTTACACTCAATAACAAACCACTTGTGTTTTTCTGATAGAAGTCAATCTCCCCTGTAATTCGATCTCCAAGGAAACCATACTCCAGACCGATGTCAGTTTGCAGGGTTTTTTCCCAGGTCAGATCCGGGTTAGCCAGTTGAATGGGCACCTGTCCCGGAACACCCGCATAACCTACAGCCGAATACAATGCCTGTGAGTTGAAGTTTCCAATTTCGGCATTACCCGTCAAGCCATAGCTAGCCCGAAGTTTCAGAGTACTCAACGCTTTCACGTTCTGCATAAACGACTCTTGTGTAATGATCCAGCCCGCCGATACCGCCGGGAAGAAACCATATTTGTTGTTGGCACCAAAGCGCGATGAACCATCAACCCGGCCTGATACCCCAATCAGGTAGCGATTGTTGAAGCGGTAGTTGGCGCGGGCAAAGTACGACAAGAAGCTAAAGCGCGTTTCGGCACCGGTTCCGCCCGTAATACGTCCCGCCGACGTGATCTGCTTGTAGGCATCACTTGGGAACTGCTGCCCCGTTACCGAGCCGCTATTCGTCCGCGACTCCTGATACGACATCCCCAGCGTAGCGTCGATGGCGTGTTTCTCAGCGAAGGTCTGACCAAATGTAAAGTAGTTGTTCGTCGTGTAGTTCGTTACCTGCCGGAAGGTGTTAATTCCCAATCCATTCGGTGCTCCCGTATTCCGGGCCGTTTCCTGACCGTAGTATTCTTCTTCCTGCTGGGCAATCAGATCAGTACCAAACTCGGTTCGGAACGATAATCCAGGCAAAATTTTGTAATCAGCAAAAGCATTCCCGATAATCCGGTACACTCGCGCCTGCAGCGATGCGAAATCTCGGTTTAGCAGCGGGTTATAATACAGTGTGTAATTACCGCTCAACTGGTTCGTGCGCGGATCAATCACCGGGGTTATTGGCGGCAGGGCCACGATCTGCAATGGGGTCGAAAAGGCGTTATCGTTCGATACCCGGTCGTTGATCGAGTGGGTCAGGTTTAAGTTGACACCGATCGTCAGTTTGTCCGTTGCGCTGTGTTCCAGGTTGGCACGAGCCCCCAACCGGCGGAACCGGTTTTTGATCAGGATACCGTTCTGATCGAAATACTGCCCCGATACGAAGAACCGCGTTTTGGCGTCACCGCCCCGAGCGCTCAGATCGTACTGCTGTGACGGTGCACTCTGGAACGCTTCTTTCTGCCAATCCGTATTGTATAGCGGATTAGCGCCCTGCCAGCCTGCAGCATTATCGGCCGCATAACGGGTAAAGCGGCTCGCTACCGATGCCGCCGAATAAACCGGAATGCCCAAAGCAGCCGAGTTGGCCCGGGCTTCCTGAAACAGTTCCACATACTGCTGGGTATTCAGCCACGTCCGCAGATGTGTGGGAGAGCTCGCACCGACCTGCGCTGATGCCTCAAAAGTCGTTTTCCCGACCTTTCCTTTCTTGGTCGTAATCAGCACGACGCCGTTCGAGGCCCGGGCCCCGTAGATGGCCGACGCCGACGCATCTTTCAGCACCTCCAGCGACTCAATGTCGTTGGGGTTCAGGTCGGCAATCGGGTTCGTTGGCGCCGTTGTCGACGATTGGTCCGATGACGTAATGGGGATACCATCGATGACGTAGAGCGGTTGGCTGCTGGCCGTCAGCGACGACGCCCCCCGCACCCGAATCTGAATACCCTGACCAACTTTACCGTTCAGGGAGGTTACCTGCACGCCCGCCAGCTTACCCTGGAAAGCCTGCTCGACGCTGGGAACCGGAATATTTTCGATCTCCCGGGCCGATACCCTGGCGATGTTCCCCGTCAGGTTCCGTTTCGACTGGGCACCGTACCCCGTTACGACCACTTCGTCGAGCGAGCGCGTATCGTTGCTCATGACAACGTCAACCGTCGTGCGGCTGCCTACGTTGATTTCCTGCGTTGTTACGCCCACAAAGCTGAATACCAGCGTAGCAATGTTATCAGGCAGCACTATTGAGTAGTTCCCCTCGGAATCAGTCTGTGTTCCCCGGGTTGTTCCCTTGGCAACGACCGATACGCCCGGCAGGGCTCCACCGTCTTCGGCGGATGTGACCTTCCCCGTTACCCGTCGTTCCTGGGCCAGGGTATTCGTTGTTATAGCGCATAAGATCACGACTATAAACAGTAAAAAACGTCTCATAGATTGGTATTTTACGTCTGTGAATTTGCTAAAGTAAGCGGTAAAGTTTGTTACATCAAAAGCTATACAGAATAATAATTCATTTCATTATCTGGTAGTATAAAGCAAAGCAGGAAGGTGACGAAAGCAAGAAAGCAGCCCCAATCACGACTGCTTTGACACTTGCTTGCCAAGCACTGAGGAATACATTTGTTCCGGCGCCTGAAAAATACGTATGAATGTATCTTGTGTCTTTCTAGGTCGACGTCGAGACAGGTTGTATAAGGATTTTTTCAATCTGGCTAGCCATCTGCTGGGTATGCTGGTAACCAATTCGAAACAACTCGCGCGACTTACTGATGTCGGTCGGGCTGTAGCCCATCAGTTCCGTTGGTTCAATCAGTACCTGGCAACGCTGGAATTTTTCGCGGGTTTTGCTCTGCACCGCCAAAATCAGACTCCGCTCAATCACGCTACGCATGGATCGGATGGGACGAGCCAGCCCGAAGGGGTTGCAGTGTGACCCGATCATAATATCCACCTTGTTCTCAATCACGTCGGACGGCAGATTATTGAGTACTCCCCCGTCTACGTACTGCCGCTTGTTGATGATCATGGGTTCGAAAATTCCCGGCAGGCAGCATGACGCCAGTACCGGCCGAATCAGTTCCCCCTGCTCAAAGATCACCTGGATTCCGTCGGTCAGATCGACAGCAACGACATGAAGCGGAATTTGTAATCCTTCGAAACTATCGTGCGGAATGTACTTTTTATAGAGGTCAATGATGGTGTCGATACGTAAGAGTCCCATCCGGTTCCAGGCCGGTCGAAGGTGCCGCATGAATGAGGACGTTTCGATTAGTTTCAGGCTTTCGTCGGGAGAATACCCGTTTGCAATGAGCGCTCCGGCAATAGCTCCCGCACTGGTTCCGGCAATCTGGTCGAACTGTACGCCCATTTCCAGCAGGGCTTTCATAACGCCCAGATGGGCAATACCCCGTGCTCCTCCGCCCGACAGGGCTATTCCAATTCTTGCCATAATCCTGATGTTCTGTTTCGTAAACGACCCGTTTTACGCTTTAGTTTGACCATCTGCTTGTCTACAAAAACGCGCTTAATGGACCTTTGTCACGAAGTCGCACGCCTTTTTCCGTATGCATGACAGTGGCCGCTTCCACTATCGGATCATGTTCGAACACCAGTATCCAGTCTTCGTCGGCGGCTCGCTGGAGTAGCTGGGCTTTTTCGTCCATACTCAACAACGGTCGAACGTCGTAACTCATTACGTACGGCAGTGGCAGATGGGCTGCCGATGGAATCAAATCGGCTACGTAAGCAACGGTCCGGCCCCCGATACGATAAATGGGCAAGGCCATCTTTTCGGTATGGCCATCGACGTACATCAGATCGATGGCCTCAAACGGAAAAGGCTGTCTGTCCAGAAAACTGAGCTGACCACTTTCCTGCAGCGGCCGGATATTTTCGGCCAGAAAAGAGGCTTTCTCGCGTAGATTCGGTTCAGTAGCCCACTGCCAGTGCGCCGAATGAACCCAGTACGTAGCGTTCGAAAACGCAGGCCGAAGCAGATCACCGGTACGCTGAACGGCTCCTCCAACGTGGTCGAAATGCAGGTGCGTGAGTAGTACGTCGGTTACATCGGTCAGGTCGTAGCCAGCCGCACGAATAGACCCCTGCAACGAGCCAGAGCCGTGCAGATCGTAATGACCGAAAAATTTAGCATCCTGTTTGTCACCAATACCGGTGTCGACCAGCAGCAACCGCTCGCCCGATTCGTAGAGCAGGCAGCGCATAGCCCAGGTGCAGCGGTTCTGTTCGTCGGCCGGGTTAAGTTTATTCCAGAGTGGTTTGGGCACTACGCCAAACATAGCTCCGCCGTCGAGTTTGAATAAGCCCGTATTAAGAGTTTGAAGCATCATACCAGACGAAGGTGCAGTATATTTCCAGTATTTGGAAGCGGGGGAGCCGGTCATTTATTTGGTTGGGCGGACCAGACCTCCGTAACTTGTTCTCCCAACGTCAGTTTTGCTAACCGCCCCGGCTGCTGTATGCAGTACAACTACCATGACTCCCGAACAAAAGGCCGTTTACGGCTGCTTTGCGCCGAGCCGCTCCTGGATCAGGTCCCGTTCCGGCATGGGCGTCTGCTGACCATTGCCTGGAACACCGGCCCCACGCAACAGGTGATAATCGATAACCTGACCTACTCAATGCCAGCGCAGTCGATTTTACCGCTCATGATGAGCCAATCCTTTGCCTTCGAGGAACCGGAGACTATTGTGGCCTGGCAGTTCGACCGGGAGTTCTATTGCATTGCTGACCATGACGAAGAAGTTTCCTGCGCTGGTTTTCTGTTCTACGGGGCTCGAATACCGATGTTTATTCAGTTGTCGGATCAGGAGCAACACCGGTTCGGTGCGCTGTTAACCGTCTTTTACGACGAATTTTCGACCCAGGATACGATTCAGGGGGAAATGCTGCGGATGCTCCTGAAACGGCTGATCATCAAACTAACCCGTCTGGGACGGGAGCAATACGTAGACGGAGCCCTGAGCGATAAAGAACTAACTCTGGTCCGGCGATTTAATCTGCTGGTCGAGATCAATTACCGAACACTTCACAACGTTCGGGCCTACGCCGACCTACTGAACAAATCGCCCAAAACCCTGGCGAATGTGTTTGCGCTGTATAATCAGCAAAGTCCCCGGCAGATTATCCACGAACGGATAGCGATGGAAGCCCGGCGATTGCTGTTATACAGCGATAAATCGACGAAAGAGATCGCGGCTGAGCTGGGTTTTGAGGAAGTTTCCAACTTCAGTCGTTTTTTCAAAAAACAGATTAAACTAGCTCCTTCTGATTTTCGGAAAGAAAATCAGAATACTCTTCCAGACCTCGGGAAAAGTTGATAACAGAACAGGCACAAATGCTATTCCAGGGACCCGAAAAAACCATCAGCTTTGTCCGGTCTTCAGGCTGAAGCCCAAAATGGCCCTCTTATCAACTCCCAAACCATGAAAATACTGCTTACCCTGGCGCTGTGTGCCGTCTCCTTTCTTCCCGTCGCCGATGTCCCTCAGAAAGCCGAGGACATCAGTCCTCTGTTGATTGGCGAAACGATTCCGGACGTTAGCCTGCAAACGATTGACGGGCAGTCTATTTCGCTGACGAAAGAGGTAGCCCGGCAACCAACGGTTCTTATTTTCTACCGGGGAGGCTGGTGCCCGTACTGTAACCGACAACTGGCAGAACTGCGTACCCTGGAGCCCGATCTGAAGAAAATGGGCTACCAGATCATAGCCATCAGCACCGACAGTCCGGCAAACCTGAAAAGTACACTCGACAAAAACGAACTGGGTTTTACATTGCTTTCTGACGCAGACCTGACGAGCGCTAAAGCCTTTGGGCTGGCTTTCAAAGCCCCGGCGGCTTACAGCGCTACCCTGGAGAAAGGCAGTGCCGGAAAGAATACGGAGAAACTACTCCCTGTTCCGTCTGTGTTCCTGCTCAGCCCCCAGGGTATTATTAAGTTTGAGTATATCAATCCCAACTTTAAGGAACGAATACCGGGGCAGTTGCTTAAAGTAGCGGCTGAAACTGTACGCGGTTAGGTAATCCAGCCAAACGTTATATCCGTAAGACCGTTATTGTACGTAACGGTCTTACGAATCGTTCACTTCTGTAATTAATCCATTTTGGCATGAAACGTATTGTTCATAAGCATCCGCTGGCCATCCGATGGTTTCACTGGATTAATTTCCCAGTGCTGTTCGTCATGATCTGGAGTGGCCTGCTCATTTACTGGGCCTACGATCCGTATAAAATCCAGATCGGAGATTACGTACTATTTTCATTTTTCCCGGATGGCTTTTACAAAGCCTTGAATGTACCGTTCCGACTAGCCGATGGTATGGCCTGGCACTGGGTATTCATGTGGGTCTTCATAGCCAACGGAATTCTGTATATTCTTTACACCTTCATTTCGGGCGAGTGGCGGCATCTGGTGCCAAACCGGCATTCGTTCCGGGAGGCTATTCAGGTAACACTGTATGATTTCGGCCTCCGTAAAACCCAGCCGCCATTTATCAAGTACAACGGCGCGCAGAAGATCGCTTATTTCACCGTGATGCTGATGGGCATTGGCTCCGCGCTGACAGGCTACGCTATTTACAAACCAGCGCAGTTCAACGGGCTAACCACCCTGCTGGGCGGGTATGAAGCGGCCCGGCTGGAGCATTTTGTGCTTACCATTGGCTTCGTCCTGTTTTTCGTTATTCATATCTGGCAGGTTATCCAGGCGGGCTGGCAGAATTTCCAATCGATGGTTACGGGTTTTGAAACCATCAAGCCCAACGATCCCGACCGTCCGCTTGTTGATGAAGAACCCACCGATACACCTACGCAACCCATTGCCTCATGAGTCAGCCTACCGAACCCAACTTACCCCAGGAAGACCTCCCCGAATCGGCCATTCGTCGTCGGGCATTAAAATCATTTGGCTGGTTTGCTCTGGCAGCCGCCGTTCCTGTTGGTATCTACGAATGGATCGCGAACAGCGGCAAATTACGGGGCGTCAAGAAACCACTTCGTTACGTCCTCGACGCCAACGAAACAGTATCCCGGGCCTACTTCAGCGATACGCACCTGGTCCCTACGTTTCCCAGAGAAGCAGCCGCCAAGGTTGCCCGCGTCAACGGGTCTGATGGTCTCAAACAGCCTATCCCCACCGACTGGAAGCTCCAGGTAGATCGATCCAATCAGGAACCTCTTTACCTGACAATGAATGATATCAAATCGTTGCCCAAGCACGAGCTGACCTACGAATTTAAATGCATCGAAGGATGGAGTCAGATGCAAAACTGGTCCGGTGTCCGGCTGTCTGACTTTCTGGAAAAATACAAACTGGGTACCCGAAGCGGTAACGTACCCAGCCCCGACAACACCGACGATCTGTACAAGTACGTTGGCATGGAAACGCCGGACAAAGGGTATTACGTCGGTATTGACATCGAAAGCGCGATGCACCCGCAGACGCTGCTAGCCTACGAGTTAAACGGGCAGCCCATCAATTCGCAGCACGGGGCGCCATTGCGATTGATTATTCCGGTTAAATACGGCGTCAAGAATCTTAAACGGATCGGTCGGATCTTCTTCGCCGACGAGCGCCCGCGTGATTTCTGGTTCGAGCGCGGTTATGACTACTACGTAGGTTTGTAATTAAGCGACCACATGAAAAAGAACCTCATCAGCATACTCCTGATTGGCCTAACGGCTCTGCTGTCGATGACAGCGTCAACCAGACCGGCCCCACAACCCGTGGTAGTGCTGGAGCTGTTTACGTCGCAGGGGTGCTCCAGCTGCCCACCTGCCGACCAGGTACTGCGTGAACTCACGCAGCAGGATAGCTACGCTGGCCGGAAAGTTTACGGACTGTCCTTCCACGTCGATTACTGGAACCGCCTGGGCTGGCAGGACCCCTTCAGCGCCAGAGCGTTCACCGACAGGCAGCGTGCCTATGACCGACGCCTGAAAACCCAGACCTACACGCCCCAACTGATTATCAATGGTCGGCAGGATGTGATTGGTGGCCAGAAAGGCCGGGTTCTGCAGCTTATACAACAGCAGTCGGCTAGTTCTTTAGTCGAGATCACGGGAAAAGCCGCCTACTCGTCCGACAAGGTAGCCGTTACGTATGCGCTATCAGAAGCGGGGCCGTACCAGGTCAATGCCGCCCTGATCCAGCAGGAAGCACAGACCGCCGTTCGCGCTGGCGAAAACGGCGGACGTACCTTGCAGAATGTCAATGTTGTACGTCAGTTTACATCAGTCACGCCAAATGGTACATCGGGAAGCCTGACGCTACCTATACCGGCTGGACTCACCAGTCAGCAAACGGCCCTGCTGCTTTACGTACAGCGTACCGACAACCTCCAGATTATTGGCGCAAAGCAACTTTGATCCCCTAGCCCAGGCGCAGAGTTATCGTCTTCGAGTTGGCATCGGCAATGGACTGACCGGGTGACATGGACTGTTCTTTTACCCGCCCTTTGCCTTCAATGAGTACGCGATAACCTTTGTTTTCCAGCACGAACAAGGCGTCGCGCAGGCTCAATCCACGAACGTCGGGCACCTGGTTCGGTTTCGTCGGTCGCGACCGCCACTGGCCTTTCGATGTCGCTTCTACCCAGCCTTCTGTCGATGGCACCTCGTTCATGTTCAGATGATTGCTGATGATGTGCAGGTCGTTGGCGTAGCCAGCCATCAGCTTGGGATCCGGCCGACCCTGCTGCTGGCTGGACCGTGTAGGTTCGTGCATCTGAATGTCGTAAGCCACAATCCGGTCGGCCACTTCCCGAAAAACGGGAGCGGCTACCGTACCGGCATACAGTAAATCGGCATTGTCCCCCTGTGGACTATCGACCACCGCCAATACAGTGTACCGGGGTTTACTTGCGGGAAAGTAACCAATGAACGACGTATAGTATTTACCAACCTGATATTTGCCGTTTACGATCTTCTGGGCAGTTCCGGTCTTACCCGCAATAGCATAGTGTGCACTGTTGATGTGCCGGGCAGTCCCACGCTGTACCACCCCCCGCAGCAGTTCCTGCGCTTTTTTCGCCGTTTCGGGCGAGCAGATCCGTTCGGGCGCAACGTAAGGCTGGTTGTCTTCCACAACCTCATCGGCCAGTTTGATCTGACGCACCAGCATAGGCCGTACCCAGCGGCCATTGTTGGCAATCGCATTGTAGAAAGTCAGCATCTGCAGGGGCGTAATCTGCATTTCGTAGCCGTACGACATAAACGTCAGCGAGGTTTTACTCCAGCCTTTCATGTCCGGATTACGTACCACCGGCACGGCCTCCCCTTTCATCCGGATGCCGGTTGGCTGGGTCAGGTGGAACTGCCGGAGGTATTGGCAGTACAGGTCCGGGCGGCTATAGAAATACCGCTGCATGAGCAGATGCGTACCAATATTTGATGACTTCTCGAATACCTGCCGGGCCGTCAGCGTGCCCATACCGCCCCGGTGCGCATCCCGAATGTAGGCACTTTTGTATTTCATGATTCCCGGCCCGGTATGTACCGTCGTCTGATCGAGTGAAACGGCTTTTTCCTCCATCAGCGCCATCATCGTAGCCAGTTTGAAGGTCGAGCCTGGATCAGTGCGGCCCGACAGGGCATGGTTGAAGTTTTCGACGTAACGCGCGTTCCCATCCCGACCAGTTTGGCGGGTCAGGTTCGCCATCGCCCGGATTTCGCCGGTAGCCACTTCCATCACGATCACGCACCCTTTGGCCGCGCCGTATTTCTCCAGCGTTTTTCGCAGCGCCGTTTCGGCCATATCCTGGTAGTTGACATCGATCGTCGTGTAGAGGTCCATACCCGGTTCAGGTTTCATATCAGGACCATCGCTCACGGGTTTACGGACCCCGCCCGACAGCACCTCAACCAGACCAACCGCGTTTTTACCCGCCAGCTCCGACTGAAAACTGGCTTCCAGACCGATCAGCCCCCGGCCGGTTTTAGCGTCCAGATTGCCGATGGTCCGTTCCGCCATCTGATCAAACGGATGGTAGCGCTCGTAGTACGGCCGCAGCACACCGCCCCGGGCCGCCACCTTGGCCGACGACCGGAAGAACGGCCATTTCAGCATGTACTGCCGTTCCTGAAAGGTTACACGCCGACGGTTCAGCAGCACATAACGACGCTTCCGCTCGCGGGCATCCCGAACCAGATCGGTATAATCACGAGCCGACCGGTCGCCGTAGATATGCGCCAGCAGTATACCCAGCGAATCCACTTTTTTGTTAAAATAATCGGGCTTGGCCATCGTAGGATCCAGCCCCACAACGTATGTCGGTAGTGAAGTGGCCAGCAGGCTGCCATCGGCCGCGTAGATATTTCCCCGCATTGCCCGGAGCGTATCACGCTTGATGGTGGCCTCAACAACCCGGTCCCGCCAGTGTTTCCCTTTGAACTCATCAAAATACTGGAGATAGATCAGCCGCCCCACGACGACACAAGCCAGCACCATAACCAGATAAAAAATGTGCTTGGATCGCTGGATGATATCTTCCTTAATGTTGCTCATCGATCTTGACAATAATTTTGTGAGGAGGTCGCTGGCTGTCGGTCATCACCAGACCCAGCGCTTCAACGCGCTTGCTGAGTTCAGACTGCTTACCGCTTTTCATGAAATCGGCTTTCAGCACCGTAGCTTCCGAGCGGAGTTCATCCGCCTGCCGATTGGCCCGCTGAATCCGCCGGACAAGCCGTTCGGCGTTGTGATTCAGGCCGATATACACAATGATCAGAAACGTTATCCACAAAATCCGGTCGATGTTCCGGATCGGCCAGGTTGTATCCTCGCCAAACAGGCGGTCGAGGCCAATCAGGCGATTCAGGCCGTACGCCAGCCGGAGCCGACGCCGTTGTTGCTGCTGCTTGACAACCCGTTCGGGCTGCCGAAAAGTATTCTTGGCCATGATGCCGAAACTTGTGGGTTAGTTCGTCTACTCAGTATATACAAAGTAACGAAAACATCCCGCATCCATCCGAGCCGTATACGAAAAGAGCCGGCCATTTTTATAAAACAACCGACTCTATAGTCAATGGGTAGGTGTTCGATTACTCTTTCCAGCGCCACTCATTGGCAAGCTGCAGTGGAGTACGCAGGCCCTGCGCTGTCAGGTAATCGCGGGTTTGCGTATCGGTCTGGCGTTTGGCAGGTAACTGGTCAGCATCGGCCAGCGCGTACAGCAGCATCGTCGCGTAGCGAACCGTGTTTTTCATCTGATTGGCGTTGACCAGATTGATCCGGTCGCAGTTAGCGTGGTAACAATCCAGCACCGAGCGCTCCAGATGCCCGTTCATACCCACTACTGGAATTCCCTCCAGCATGAACGGCTGGTGATCGGAATGGAGACCAGCCTGGTTCTGCATTTGGTTCGCGAAAGCGGGTTCGATCTGCTTCATGGTTTCACCAATGGTGTTCAGGAACGGCACCATATCCTGTCGGCCAAAAGCGTTCAGTCCCGTCGGATCGTTCGTCATATCCAGGTTGAGCATATACCGTACATGGTCGAGCTTACCAGCTTTTCGTATGCCGTCTACCATCGCTTTCGAGCCCAGAAGCCCCTGTTCTTCGCCCATAAACAAGACGAACTCAATCGTACGTTTGGGTTTTAATTTGAGCGCTTTGAAGGTCCGGGCGATGTCCATCACCGCAAATGAACCAATGCCGTTGTCGATTGCGCCGGTGGCCAGGTCCCACGAGTCCAGGTGCCCGCCCACAACGATTTTTTCATCGGACAGTTTCGAGCCTTTCAACGTAGCAATCACGTTACGGGCGCGAATCTTCCGGCTTTTGTTGGTCATATCAATGGTCGCTTCGAGCGGAGAAGGCGTTTCCTGCATCCAGGTCCGTAATGCCTGCCCGCTTTCCAGCGAGATACAGACCGATGGGATCGGGATCAGCTTTCCCGTTACCGAAGCCGTCCCCGTCAGCAGTACGTTGCCAGGGACCAGGTTGACCATGATAACGCCCGATGCTCCGTACTGAATGGCCAGTGCCGTTTTTTCGGAGCGGTGCAGGTTCCGGGCGCCCCGCGTTGGTGCAGCCAGGCCGATGTTTACCAGCGCGACCTTGCCTTTGATTTTGTCTTTTACGGCCGCAAAGTCACCTTCCAGTCCGTTGCCCACATCGACAATCTCACCCGACACATGGGCGTCAACCGGCGAATGCGCCAGCGCCACGACCGGCACCTCACGGAAGTCATCGCTCCGCCGGGGGACGACCGATAACGTAACGGTGTCTCGCGTCCAGGCTTCTACTTCGAACGGTTCGTAGCGAATGTCTTTGAAGCCGTAGGACGACAGCAGCTGGTAGGCGTAGGCTTCGGCCTTGCTACCATTGGCGCTGCCCGTCAGCCGATGCCCAATCGTCTTCGAGGCATCGGCCAGCGTTTCATAAGCCCGGCTGTGCTGATTGACTTCTTCGTTGATCCGGGCGAAGGTTTTTTCGAGTGAGTTTTTGGCGGGCAGAAAAGCCGTCAGGCACCCAACGGCCCCCGCACACAGTAGAACAAACTGAAAAGGAGATACGTAAAGCTTTCGATGCATAGAGAGAATGACTTACACTCCGCTAAATATACGGCTGAGGAGTTGCTAGATAAGACGCCAGAAATCGGGAAAACGTTTTAATCGAATAAAATTTTTTGTTGCGGCTCCGTTCTATTGATTTTGCTCCGTATCGGCCTGGTGTCTCATTGGCTTCAGGTATACTGTCTGGCGCCCGGCCAGCCAGTCCGGGTCGATACCCGTTACGCCCAGTATCCGGTCCCAGCTCCGCTCGTAGCAGTGGGCCGCGTCGGGAAACGTAATGGATACGGCCAGTGCCCGTTCATAAAATGACAGTGGTTGCTGCCGGATCAGGTCGCGGTGCGCGATAAACTGCGCCCCCAGCACGAACGTATACCGTTCCGGACCATCAGTACCGAACAATGCTTTATGAAAACCCAGCAGGTCGAGTCCACGCCCATCTTCGTTTTTGCTCCAGGGCTGAAACAGGCGCTCCCCCCGATTGTCGTCCGTATCGATCAGGTGGCCCAGCCAGCGAAACCAATTCCCTGTCATGAAGGCGTCAGGATCAGCAGTTAAAGCCTGCAAGGTTTTCTTGAAGTCGAAGGCATGATCGAACGGTTTGCCCTGGCAGAATACCGTCCAGTCAGTCAGGCTATCGTATCGACTCACAATATGGTGCAGATAGGTATAGGCTTCACGGCCCACATTGGGCAAGACCAAAGCCGTATCCCCTGCCGACCGGTCCGGACTTTTGTCATACACCGTAACCCCTAGCGACGCTGGGCGCTTACGCAGCCAGCTTAGGTCTTCGGTGTAGCGGGCAACAACTAATTCTACTTCAGGCATATGTACCAGGTTGGATTGGCAAAGATGCGACCTTTTAGAAAGACGACGATACGAACCAGCCCATGACTACGTACATTTACGCATCCCCAAACAACAAACGATCTATGAAAAAACGTTGTTTACTCCTCATCACCACGCTCACGCTGTACGGCATGACACAAGCACAACAAGTATCTCCTCCGAAGGCCGCCGTTAAGCCTAAAGAACTGACGACCAATGGCGACATTCGGATCGACAATTACTATTACCTCAACGAACGCGAAAATCCTGAGGTCATCAAATACCTGACGGACGAAAACACCTACCTCGATCAGGTGATGGCGCCGGTCAAAAATCTGCAGGAAAAGCTCTTCGAGGAAATGAAAGGCCGGATTAAGCAGCAGGACGAATCGGTGCCCTACAAGGAAGGTAACTATTACTACTACGTCAAATACGTAACGGGGGGAGAATACCCGGTCTACTGCCGCAAAAAAGGCTCGCTGGACGCTGCCGAAGAGATTATCTTCGACGGCAATACGATGGCCAAAGGGCATAACTATTTCCAGCTCGGCGGCTACGAAGTATCGGACAACGACGAGCTGGCCATTTTTGCGCAGGATACCGTCAGCCGTCGCCTGTATACGCTGCAGGTCAAAAACCTGAAAACCGGCCAGATCTATCCGGAAGCTATCCCCAACACCGAAGCAGGCAGCTTTGCCTGGGCAGCCGATAACAAAACGCTTTTCTACGTTAAAAAAGACGTAAAAACCCTGCTGGGCTATCAGGTTTACCGGCACGTATTAGGTACCGACCCAAAGAATGACGTACTGGTGTACGAAGAGAAAGACAACCAGTTTTACATGGGCCTAGGCCGGACGAAATCGAAGAAATACATCACCATCGTTTCGGACCAGAACGGCGTCTCGACCGAATACCAACTGCTGGAAGCCAGCAAGCCAACCGACGCGTTCAAAACGTTCCTGCCCCGCGAGAAAGGCCACGAATACGACCTGGTTCACTACAAAGACAAATTCTATATCCGCACGAACTGGAAGGCGGAGAATTTCCGGCTGATGGAAGTCGCCGAGGGAAAAAATGCGGATAAAAACGCCTGGAAAGACGTTATCCCTCATCGCGCCGACGTGTACCTGGCCAACATGGACGTCTTTGCCAATTACCTGGTGCTGGGCGAGCGAAAAGCGGGCCTGACCAACATCCGGGTTATCAACCAGAAAAAGACGGGCACGCCGGCTAAAGACGATTACTACATCGACTTCGGCGAACCGGCTTACGTAGCGGGCATTGGCTACAACCCGGATTTCAACACAAACGTACTGCGCTACTCGTACTCGTCGCTGACGACACCCAGCTCGACCTACGATGTCAACATGGACACCAAGGTCAAGACGCTGAAAAAGCAGCAGGACGTACTGGGTGGCTTCAACAAAGACAACTACGTATCGGAGCGAGTGTATACGAAGTCGCGTGATGGCGTTCAGATCCCGGTCTCGATTGTGTACCGCAAAGGCACGAAAAAAGATGGTTCTGCTCCTTTGCTCCAGTACTCGTACGGCTCGTACGGCTACTCGACTGATCCAGGCTTTAGCTCCACCCGCCTGAGTTTGCTCGACCGGGGTTTCATTTACGCCATTGCCCACATCCGGGGTGGCCAGGAAATGGGGCGTCGGTGGTACGAGGACGGCAAGATGCTGAAGAAGAAAAACACCTTCAACGACTTCGTCGACGTATCGAAGTTCCTGATCGAAAACAAGTACACCAGCTCCGACAAGCTGTTTGCCATGGGCGGCAGCGCGGGTGGTTTGCTGATGGGCGCGGTCATTAATCAGGCTCCGCAGTTATACCGGGGCGTCGTAGCCGCCGTACCATTCGTGGACGTCGTGACGACGATGCTGGACGAAAGTATTCCGCTGACGACGGGTGAGTTTGAAGAATGGGGTAACCCGAAAAACAAGACGTACTACGACTACATGAAGTCGTATTCGCCCTACGATAACGTCGAGAAGAAAGCGTATCCAAACCTGCTCGTCACGACGGGTCTGCACGATTCGCAGGTGCAGTACTGGGAACCCGCCAAGTGGGTTGCCAAGCTACGTACCCTAAAAACCGACAACAACCAACTGCTGCTTCACACCAACATGGAAGCGGGCCACGGTGGTGCATCGGGCAGGTTCCAGGCGTTGAAAGAAACCGCCCTTGAGTACGCGTTCATGCTGAATCTGGTCGGTATCCAGCAGTAATCTTTTTTCTTTTATGATTCCCCTGGTTGCTGCCGACTGGCACTAACCGGGGGAATTTGTATGTTTACCCCATGAGCCAATTGCAACTCGTTCGCATCCCGACGCCCGGCAAAGACAAGACGCCCCTTTCCAAAGCGCAGAAAGAGTTTAACCGACTGACCCGTAAAATCAGTGACCTGGAGCAGCAACTCGTTGACTTCCGGCAGGCCGCTACCTCGCTGCAGCAGCGCGTTCACAAGGAGTACGTACCCCTTCTGAATGAATTGAACAAATTCCGGGCCGATCTTATCTGGCTGTTTGATCGGGCGTACGAACGGAACGAAGTCACCAAAACGGAAAAGAAAAAACTGGCTGATCTGATCAGTAACCTCGCTTACGACCTCATCAGCGAGCACGGTATGGACGAGCTGAAACCCATTTTCGACAAGTACAATACCGATAGCTTCGATGCTACCGATGCTGAAGCAGACGCTCAGATCTCGGACGTAATGAAAGAAATGGTCAGCTCGATGTACGGCATTACGTTCGACCCGGCTGTGGATGTTAGTACCAAGGAAAAATTCACGGCCTACGTCGACGAGCAACTACGTAGCAAGCAGGAAGCCAATGCCGAACGTCAGCAACAGGCTGAGCAGAAACGCGCTCAAAAGCCCAAAACGGCCAAACAACTGGAACGGGAAGCCAAAAAGCAGCTGGAAGAACGTAACATTACCAAGGCTGTTCGGACTCTGTACATGGACCTGGTCAAGGCATTTCACCCTGACCGGGAACCCGATGAAGCCGAGAAAGACCGGAAGACTGAAATCATGCAGCGCGTGACGGAGGCTTACGAGAAAAGCGATCTGCTGGCCCTGCTCCGGCTCCAGCTTGAATTTAATCGCATCGACCAGCAGCATCTCGAAACCCTCGCCGATGATCAGCTTCGGTATTACAACAAAATCCTGAAACAGCAGGCTGAGGAACTGGACAATGAATTGTACGGCATACAGAGCCAGCTTGCGGGTGCTATGGGTCAGCCGTTTATGATGGTCGGCTCCGTACTAGGTCTGGAATTGAGCTTCAACAACGACGTTCGCTCGCTGAAACGAAGTATCAAAGCCACCAAGAAAGACATCAAGGATTTATCCGATCCGGTCGTGCTGAAAGCCTGGCTCAAAACGTATCGAATCCAGCGGTGATCTTTACGCACCGGTCTGAAACCGGTAGAGGTACGGGGCTTTGTGAGCCCCACCACTGTATTTTTTCTCGATTCGTTCGAGCACATCGAGACTCAGCATTTTGCGCTGAAATCCCGACCGGTGCAGCTTTTGACCCAGAATCGTTTCGTACAGGCTCTGTAGTTCGCCCATAGTAAACGTTTCGGGCAATAGAGACGCCAAACCAAGCATTCGGTCCAGATTGGCACGTAACGTATCCAGCGCTTTCTCAACAATATACCGGTGATCCTGCATTAGCGTAGGCAGACTACTCAGTTCCCACCACTCGCAGTGATCGGCCAGCGCATCCGGAATCGGGCTTGCTTTGGTGAAGTCAAGCAGGGCGTAGTACCCGACCGTCACAAACCGGCGCAGCAGCCAATGGTCGTCCGTTGGCGTCAGGCCCTTTCCCTGCATAATGGCGCGCATGGGTTCCGGATCGTAGCGGCCTAAATCGCCGAAAGTATAAAACTGCTCCAGATAAATATCATGCAGCCCAGTCCGTTCGGCCAGTGTACGCCGGGCAGCCTCATTTAAGTCTTCGTTGATTCTCACAAAGCCGCCGGGCAGGGCAAACAGGCTTGTATTTTTGTATTCGAGCAGCAGAATTTTCAGCTGATTCTGATGAAATCCGAAAATAACGAAATCCATAGCCAGCCCTGGCAGAAAACCCTCCCCCCGTGTGTCGCTCACCTTATACTCAGCCTGCTTTTCCATACCCATAAAAAATCGTTGGCAAGTAACGAACAGAATTTGTCAGTTAACCAAGAAAGATTTACTATTGTACCATATTGTTACAATAATAGCATAACAAGGCTAATTGCCTTGTACATTTTTCCTAACAAATACCCTATACTTGGTTATAAGCAATGAAAAAACTAGTTATTCTCTTGTTAACAGCTGTTAGTTTCCTGCCGGATACAATGGCGCAGACTGGGCCTCAGGTCAAGGTAAAGAATGGTACGCTGGAGGGCGTTACCAACGAGAAAACGGGCATCCGGATGTACAAAGGCGTACCGTTTGGTGCCCCCCCCGTTGGTGATCTGCGCTGGAAAGAACCACAGCCCGTCAAAAACTGGCAGGGTGTCCGCAAAGCTGACAAGTTTGGCCCTCGCGCCATGCAGCGGGCCGTTTTCGGCGATATGGGTTTCCGGTCTGATGGCATGAGCGAAGACTGTCTGTATCTAAACGTCTGGACGCCCGCCAAATCAGGTAAGGAGAAACTGCCGGTGCTGGTTTATTTCTACGGCGGAGGTCTGATAGCTGGCGACGGCTCCGAAGGCCGTTATGATGGCGAAAGCATGGCACAGAAAGGTATGGTCGCTGTTACGGTAAACTATCGGCTTTCGGTTTTCGGTTTTATGGCCCACCCGGAGCTGACAAAAGAGTCTCCGCATAAATCGTCGAGCAATTACGGCTTCCTCGATCAGCAGGCAGCGCTGAAGTGGGTACAGGACAATATTGCCGCTTTTGGTGGTGATCCGAAACGCGTAACCATCGCCGGGGAATCAGCCGGATCGATTTCGGTTAGCGCCCAGATGGTGTCGCCCCTGTCTAAAAATCTAATTGCTGGTGCTATCGGAGAGAGCGGTTCGCTGTTGGGTGCGTTGCCCCCCGTCAAACTGGCCGAAGCGGAAGAACAGGGCGTTAAGTTTGCCGAAATGGTTGGTGCAAAATCACTGGCCGACCTACGGGCGATGTCAGCGGAACAAGTTCTGGAAGCAACAGCCAAACCGAACACCCCTCGTTTTTCACCCGCCATTGATGGTTACTTCTTTACGAAGGCTCCCGTCGAGTCATTCAAAGCAGGAGAACAGGCGCACGTACCCCTGCTGGTAGGCTGGAATTCCGAAGAGATGAGTCCGTTTGCCGTGATTGGCCGCGAGCAGCCAACCGCAGAAAACTACAAGAAAGCCGTGCAGCGGTTGTACAACGATAAGGCCGATGAAGTTCTGAAACTATACCCGGCCTCGAACGATGAAGAAGCGCTGCAATCGGCTACTGACCTGGCCAGCGACCGCTTTATTGCCTTCAGCACCTGGCGCTGGGCCGACCTGCAAAGCAAAACGGGCGGTAAGCCAGTGTATCAGTATCTGTTCTCGCGGCCTCGTCCAGCCATGAAAGCCTCCATGGGTAACGCTACGGCAGGTCTGGCTGGTGGTGTCGTACGCGGTGGCGACGCGCCTAAAATGCCCGCAGCGCGGGGAGCCGTTCACTCAGCCGAAATTGAATATGCGATGGGTAACCTGCCGTACAATGATGTTTACCAGTGGACTGCCGACGATTATAACGTATCAAAAGTGATGCAGGAATATTTCGCCAACTTCGTCAAAACCGGTAATCCGAACGGAGCTGGCTTACCCGAATGGCCAGCTCTGAAAGGAGGAGATACTCCACCCGTTATGCACATTGACGTTAACACGCGGGTGGAGCCGGACAAAAACCGGGCACGCTACCTGTTCATGGAAAAATCCGCCCAATAGTCAGCGATACTACCAACTCAATAAAACAAAAAAGGGCGCTCCATAGAGCGCCCTTTTTTATGCCGTCACAGTCTTCTGCCCCGCATGGACCAGCGAGTAAATAAATACCATCCCGAAGCCCACCATCAGCATAATGTGCAGGAAGAACATCCGGAAATCGTTCACATAAAACGCGAGGGCTAGACCTCCCAGAAAGTAAAGCGCCAGTGTCCCCTCTACCAGGGTCAGCCAGTTCAGTTTACGACTTACGTACTTGTTCGCTGCCCAGCTGTCGCTGGATACGTTCACGTTGAATTTAGGCGTTCTGACAAAGGGCGTCTTACGACCAATGTATCCTTCAACCACAGCAATGGTGTTGTGCAGCGACAGCCCCATCATCAGCGACGAGTACATCGGAAAATACCAGGCTAGTTTAGCTTTGTTCTTTTCACCCAATGCCCAGAGCGGGATGCCGTAGAAGGTAATGAGGATCAGCAGATTGACCTGGAACAAGTTGATGACTGTAAACACCGTCTCCCATTCTGGGTGCATCCGTCGAATGTATATCAGCGGTACGCTCAATACGCCTAGTATCAGCACCAGAATAAACGTTGCGCTACTAAAGAGGTGATAAAACGCGTGAACTTTCATGGACAACGAAATGCCCGGCGTTACCAGCACACGCCTGGCCAACTTACGGGCGCATTCAGCTGCGCCTTTCATCCAGCGGTACTGCTGCGATTTCAGGGCGTTCATGGCAACCGGTAGTTCAGCGGGAGAGCCAACGCTTTCGCAGTAGACAAACTTCCAGCCCCGAAGCTGCGCCCGGTAACTCAGATCCAGATCCTCCGTGAGCGTATCGCTTTGCCAGCCGCCCGCATCCAGAATGGCTTCTTTTCGCCACACGCCACCGGTACCGTTGAAATTCGCTAGATATCCGCCCTCGTAGCGTCCGCTTTGCTCAACGGTAAAATGTGCATTCAGACCAAAGGCCTGCAACTGTGTCATCAGCGAAAAATCTTCGTTCAGGTGCTCCCAGCGTGTCTGGACAATAGCGACTCTGGCATCAGAAAAATGAGGTAACGTTTTCAGTAAAAAGTCCGGATCAGGAACAAAGTCAGCGTCGAAAATAGCGATAAATTCTCCCTGGGCGAACGGAAGCCCGTAGGCTAGCGCGCCCGCCTTGAATCCCTTTCGCTCGGGGCGCCGTACGTGCTCGATGTTAAGTCCACGCTGTTTGTATTCGGCCACTTTTCGGGCAATGATCTCGACGGTTTCATCGGTCGAGTCGTCCAGTAGTTGAATATCAAGCTTGTGCTGGGGGTAGTTCAGCTTGGCCACAGAGTCGATCAGCCGCTCCACAACGTAGAGTTCATTATATACCGGAAGCTGAATGGTCACGCTCGGTAGGTCGGCTATATTCGGTCTGTTCTGAATCATTGCCTCTTTCCGACGACGGCGTGAGTTTCGGAGATACGTAATGATGAGACTCAGCTGCCCACAGTTGTAGGCGAACAGGAGAAACAAGGCTAATCCATAAAAAATGAGGATAATTACTTCCATAGGGTACCAGATCGCTTCAGTTAATCGTGATAATTGGGTGGTTTGGCCACCAACATAGCCTCTGAATAAATCAATCCATTTGCTGACAGGCACCCAAGAAACTATTCCTCCCGTGTTTTGTTCCTGTCGCCCCCTACATGATAAGGACCTGTCAGGGCAATAAAGCGATTTCGACTTGGTCAACTGTCCAGCGGGTTACTGAAATTCCTGTATACTTGAACATGGAAATATCGCTTATCGGCGCGGGAAACCTGGCCTGGCACCTGGCCCCCGCCCTCGAAACCGCTGGTCATCATATCAATGAGGTCCATGGTCGCCAGTTAAAGCACGCTCGTCAGCTAATCAGCAATCTATACGATGCCCGGACTCATTCAGACCTGAATTTTGCGGAAAGCCCATCACAGTTGTTTATCCTGGCCGTGTCCGACGACGCCATCGAGTCGGTCTGCTCGCAGCTTGTTTTGCCTGAAGGAGCCACGCTTGTGCATGTATCGGGCAGTCAGTCTTTAACCTCACTGGCGAACTGGATCGATATCTACAGCGATGTTCCTGTTCATACAGGTGTGTTTTACCCGGTACAAACGTTTTCCCGGGAGCAGCCACTCATCGACTTCGCCACTATCCCCTTCTGCATCGAAGCGTCTACCGATACTACGCGTCAGTTGCTGATTCAGATTGCGCAGGATATGAGTCCTATTGTATATACCCTGAATTCGGAAGAGCGGCTTCGATTGCACATGGCCGCCGTGTTTGCCTGTAATTTCACCAACCACTTGCTGGCCATCGCGCACGACCTCCTGGCCACGAACAATCTGCCTTTTGATCTGATACGTCCTCTGGTCGCGGAAACACTGGCTAAGGGACTAAATACCGATGATCCGGCTTCTGTTCAAACTGGACCAGCCCGTCGGCGAGATCAAACGACCATGGGTCGCCATTTGAGTCTGCTAAGTACCCAGCCCGATCTTTATTCTATCTATCAACTCATCAGCGAACGTATTCAACGTGAGTCTGTTTAGTATCAAATAAACGATAATAGACAACAACAACGACTTCTTATATCCCCGTCTGTATACTTTCTATCTATATAAGCTCAATTACCTATCTTTATGATTTTATTCAAGCCACCCTGTGCACGAGTTAGTGGCTTACTTTTTGCAGATTGTAATTTGTGACAGCTTTACTAGTAACGGACGATGAGTACACTAAACGTAACGGCCTACTCGCCTAATAAACTGGAAGTTAAGAGAGGCTCAAACCGTATTCAATTATACGAGCGATACGGAGCAATGGCCTATGGAGTTATTTTACAGATCATTCCAGAAACGGATCAGGCCCAACGCGTTTTAATTGATCTTTTTGCGTCTTCCCAGATCGAAGAATTTAATCCAGCTGACACCCGGGGACTAGGCAGTACCATCATCCGGCTGGCTCGTTCCAGAGCCCTATTTGCCAGAAAAACTATCCCATCCTCCAGCGATCTGTTTACATCGACCACTTCAGCGCCAGGGAACAATAAGCAGGCGAAGTTCGTTTTTAACTTGGCTTTCTGTCAGGGTTTTACGCCAGAAACTATTGCACAACGGTTACAAATACCGTATTCTTCCGTAATGCAAGCAATTCACGAATATTTTTTGTTTCTTCGTACCTCTTAAGCAATCCACGACCTTGAAGACCTACCAATATCTCACAGACGGCATTCTGGAATCGTATTTGCTGGGCTTGGTTTCGGAGGAACAGCAAAAAGACGTCGATCACCTGCTGGAAACCGATCCAGAGCTTCAGCTTCAGCTAAGCGATCTGGAGCAGGATCTGGAAGACCACTTTATGCGCCACGCTGTTCCACCGCCACCGGCAGTCCGGAACGCTGTGCTAGAGCGAATCAGCGAAGGTGAAATTCAGAAGCGGCCTCGTGAGCAGCAATCGTATCAACGTCCTAATTTTACCGAAGGGCCACCCCGTTCTGATTACGTGAACGTCGAAGTTGACGATACACACATTCGCGTTCATAAATACTGGCGTCCGGCTTTCATCGCGGTATTTGTCCTATCGAAAGTTTTCCTGATTGCGGGCCTGTATTATTACTTCAAAGCAGACAGTATGGCCGCCGAGATCGCGCGCCTGAAAGCAGCCGCAGAACAAACAAGTACTATGTCCGGTAATCGAACAACGCCGGTTAATCCATGATGCGCAGCGTACTTTTTTTAGTCATTAATATATTGTTTTTATCTCCTGTGGTTGCCCAATGGCAACCACAGGTCGTTCATACCGATGCCAGTTTCCGGGCCGTGAGTGCCGCCAGTGCTGATGTGGTCTGGATCGGTGGTACAAAAGGCACCTTTGTGCATACGTCCGATGGCGGTAGCTCGTGGCAGACGGGAACTGTTCCCAACGCCGAAACCTGCGATTTCCGCGACGTTCAGGCTATCGATGCCAAGACAGCTTATCTGATGAGCGCGGGGCCCGCCGAGAAAGGGCAGGCTCGCATCTATAAAACGACCGATGGTGGAGGCACCTGGACGCTACAGTACCAGACCCAGCAGCAGGGGGTTTTCTTCGATGGTATGGCTTTCTGGAATCCCCAGCATGGGATTGTCTTCAGCGATCCGGTCGATGGCAAGTGGGTTATTCTCACCACCGACAATGGCGGCACTACCTGGCAACCCGTTTCTCCGACCGCTCTCCCGCCTATGCAGCCTAATGAAGCGGCTTTTGCGGCCAGTGGTACCAGTATTGTTACGCAGGGTAAACAGAATGTCTGGATTGTCTCGGGGGGTGGAACAGTCAGTCGGGTTTTTCGCTCTACAGATCGCGGACAAACCTGGTCTGTTCATAGCACACCCTTGCCGGCCGGTGAAGCAACGGGCTTGTTTGGTATGCAGTTTTTTACAGGTAAAAACGGAATGGTGGTCGGCGGAAACTACAAACAGGAGAAACTGGCTGGTCCAAACGCAGCCGTCACCCGCGACGGTGGACAGACCTGGCAGCTCGTTGCCCCAACCAATCCGCCCGGTCTGAAGGAAGCTATTGCCCTGCTACCCGGCGAACGATTGTTGACCGTTGGACCATCAGGGACTGCCCTCTCTGCCGATCAAGGGCAAACCTGGCAGCAGATCGACACGGAAGGCTTCCATTCTGTATCCTGCGTAAAAGGTACCTGCTACGCCGTTGGCGGCAAAGGGAAAGTAATGGTACAGCGGTTCAAGTAAAATACAGACGTTCTTTCGTTCGTTATTGAGCCGTGTTGAACGATTAACCTCCTCTGGTTCTGTGAAAACGGCTCTTTCTTTCCTCTTTGTAAGCATTACGGTCTGCAGCCAGGTGACTGCTCAAACAAACCCGGCCTTCCCTACCCGTCCTGAAGCATTTATCTGCAACTATACCGGGCATACGACCGATGAGCAGGTAATCTGTTCGGGTACCACCTCCTCCAACGCTCATGCCCAGAAAGTTGTTGATCGCATACTGAAGCCAATTGGGCTGATGCGCAACTTCAAAATCATGGAGTGTTCCAATACCGAGAATTGCTTTGCTACGGTCCTCAAAGGACAGCGTTACATTGTTTATGACGGTGCTTTCATGAAAAGCATTGAGGAAGAAACCGAAACCGATTGGTCAGCCATCAGTATTATGGCCCACGAAATAGGACATCATCTACAGGGGCACACCATCGACGGTCGGGGTGGTCAACCGCAGAAAGAGATCGAAGCTGATAAGTTTTCAGGTTTCGTGCTGCATCAATTAGGCGCTTCGCTGGAGGAATCCATGGTGGCCGTACGGGCGCTGGGCGATGAACACGCTACGTCAACGCACCCGGCTAAACCCGCCCGTCTTGATGCTATCCGGAAAGGCTGGCTGGAAGCCGAAGCGCTGTACCCGCGAACTCGATCAGCAGTCAAACCTGCCGTGGCTATTTCGCCGAAGCCAATTACGCCTGCTGCGTCGCCGTTGTCTACCCAGACATCTGCTCCAGCACGAACGATCAATCGCCCTGTAGCCGCAACCGTTGGCTGCATTTCGGGCGATTGTGAAGACGGAAAGGGTATTTTTGTTTATCCAACCCGGGAGCGATACGTAGGAGAATTTGAAGAAGGAGACAAACACGGCGAAGGCACCGAATACTACGCCGACGGCAAACTGAAGTACAAAGGCAACTTTCGCGACAATCTCCGCTCCGATTACGGGGTTTATTTCTACCGGAACGGCGATAAATATGCAGGCTGGTTCCAGAAAAACGTACCTAATGGCAAAGGAATCTACCAGTTTGCCGACGGTGCCCGTCTGACAGCTACGTTTAAAAATGGCCAGCCTCTTCCCGGCGGTTCGTATGCTGCTGCCAACAGTGACCGGGGCGGTCAGTAAACCTGGTATGCATGTAGACTTGCTAAGCTTTGTCTCGATGTACCCGCAAATGCAAGTTTCGTCCTAACTTGCGGCCTTTTCGAGAAGGGTATTGTGAAAAACAGCTTATTTAATCAGAAAGACCTTGTTGCTTATTTTATAGTTGCGGCCATTGGCGCCCTGTTACAGCTGTTGATAAGCACATTATTACAGGAGTGGTTTAAACTCTCTTATGAACAGGGGCTCCTCGGTGGTTATGTCTTCTCTTTCTTCGTTGGCTTTTTTCTGACCAAACTCTTTGCCTTTAACGCGAAAAACTCGGCGAAAACACGCCGGGAAATGGTCAAATTTTCGCTTGTCTCGATTATCTCCGGGGCAATAACCGTTTATGGCTCCTCGGTCATCTACTCAGTATCTGTTGCGCTTTTCGGCGTATACCAGCTCACAATCCCTTACTCCATCAAGACTATTAACGTGAACAAACTGCTGTCACATACCAGCGGTATGGGCCTAAGTTTTATCAGTAACTACATTCTGCACAAAACATTTACGTTCAAAAACACGGGTTTCTACGAGCGGCTCAAGCGGTTACTACAACTGTAACATCCCCATCTTCTATCGTCCTTCGCAACAGCTGACTTCAGCATTCTCGGCAGAATATTGAACTATTAAAAGAATTAGTATTCATATTGATTCGCAGTAATTACTCTCTCTAGTTTGGTTGATAAATTGCTAGTAGTTTAGTTGGATGTAATTGATATACTGGCTACTAACTACCATACTCTGACGGCCAACCTTCAGTAAATACTTAGTCATATCCTGTAGTTTACCATACAAGTAATTTTAAGGCTTTTCAAGTTTGTTGCATTTATTTCACTCTTGGCAAAAATGTTGTTCTGTAGTGATGTAGATAACTAA
Source organism: Spirosoma sp. KUDC1026 (assembly GCF_013375035.1). Lineage (NCBI taxonomy): Bacteria > Pseudomonadati > Bacteroidota > Cytophagia > Cytophagales > Cytophagaceae > Spirosoma > Spirosoma sp. KUDC1026. The sequence continues at coordinate 352,292 of NZ_CP056032.1, forward strand.
CAACTCTCTAGGCTGTCTCCTTGCAAATTAATTATCAGTCTATAAATCCTTCTTCAATTAACCCGATAATCAACTCAAACTTAATTAGACAGAAATGAAGCTTCTAGTATACTTAGCCAGTTTTCTGATCGGAGCGAACGCACTGGCCCAGTTACCATCACCGCCAAAGACCTTAATGGCTCTTAATTCGGTATATACTTCTGCAAGTCTCATTGAAAAATTAAAGTGTGAAACAAAGGCTCCTGTATTAGTTTCTCTAAATGCACCTCTGCCACCAAAGGCAGTAGCGCCTGCAGTAGCCGATATCACCGTTAGTGGTTTTACGAATGCTGCCATTCAGGCGGCTGTCAACGCGGCTCCTTCGTCGGGAGCCAGAATTATTTTACCAGCCGGCCGATACATATTTACAGATCAGGTAAGTCTTATTAATAAAAGCAACCTTGCGTTCGTCGGTGACGGGAATGCTGAGTTTTATGTTCCGTCCAATGTTCGCGTCGGCCATATGCTGAGTGCTTTGGGGCCGGTCAACAATATCCGGGTAACGGGTATTCTCTTCAACAATCAATCGTCGGGCGAAGGACAGGGGATGATTTTCTCGAACGAGCAAGCCCCGCTTGATACGTATGAAATTGATCACTGCGCCTTTACAGGGCCTAACGTCAACTGCAACGCCATCAAGTTTAATGCGCAGTCATACGGCACCGGTTCAAACGTATCAGTACCCGTTAAAAACGTTTACATCCACCATAATACCTTTTTCAGCCTGGGCCGCATGGGTATTGAGATGCAGAACCACGGCTGGGAACGGGGTGAAACTATTGCCTGGCAGCTCGACAATTACCGGATTGAGGATAACGAATTTTCAGACCTCGGACGGGTTGATGGGAGCAATGGGATGGCGATCTCGTTCACCGGTCCGAATCAAAATATTTACATTCGGCGGAATAAAGTTGTTGACGCGAAATATGCCGCCTATGAGTTTGTAGGTTCCAGGTACGTGGAGATGACCAATAATACGGCTACGGCTGTCAACAACACATACACGGGAATTAGTATATCTGACAATAGTCACCACGTAACAACTCAGCTTAAGTTTACCAACAACAATATCGTTGTAAAGGGTAATGCCTTCCAAAGCTACGGTGGAGACGGCGGATCGGTTACAAACTGGGAAGCAACCAATAATACCTTCATTTCCACAACACCTTCATCCGGCGACATGGGTAGTATAAAGCTCCAACGGACTTCCGGAGGGCGCTTTATTAACAACACTGTACGCACGGGCGGCACGAACGCTATATTTTTTGATAACGCCCCCCAGAATTTTTTTGCTAGTAATTCTTTCAGCAACGAGGATAGTCCCAGCAATGATATTCTGATTCGTTTCTATAATTCAGGCACGTATAACAACGAACTGGCTAACTCTAACACCTACAAAAAGCAACAAGGGTTCGTAACAAGCAACTACGCTCGGGAAGAGAGCGGTGCTTATAACAACATTTTCGGTGGCACCACCCCGCCCCCCAACCCGCCACCAACCTCTAATGTCACAGGCACTATCCTGCTGCTTAACGGTAACGGCAGCGACGGCAGCCAGAACATCGTCGATGCCTCCCCCATGGCCCGCCCTGTTTCTCAGCAAGGCAGCGTGCGCATCAGCACCGCCCAGAAAAAGTACGGCCCCTCCTCGCTCTACTTCGATGGCAACTCCTACCTGACCATCCCCAGCAGTTCCGACTTTGACTTCGGCACCGGTGACTACACCATCGAGTGCTTCATGTACCCAACCGCCACCAGCGACTACCCTACCATTGTCTCCCGGCGCACCAACTCGGGCGGGGTGGTCTGGAACACCAACATCTCCCCCAACAACGCTGGTTTTGGGCTTAACGTGACCAACAGCAACAACAGCTTCCTCAACCCGGGCCCGCTGTCCAACAACCAGTTTTCGCTCAACACCTGGTACCACGTAGCGGTGGTAGCCTCGGGCGGTCAGCGCAAGCTGTACGTCAATGGGTCGCTGGTAGCCACGGCCAGTTCGGTGCCGTCGATGGAACTCAACCCTGACAAAGGGCTGCTCCTGGTAGGGGCTCAGGGTTCAGGATCCAATCGGTTCCAGGGCTACATGCACTTGCGGCTGACCCAGGGGAAAGCCCTCTACACCAACAACTTCACCCCGCCCGAGACCTTCGATGCGTCTTTGCCGCCAGTCACAACGCCAACACCAACTCCGACACCAACCCCTTCAACCGGTACGGTGCTGCTGCTCAACGGCAACGGCAGCGACGGCAGCCAGAACATCGTCGATGCCTCCCCCATGGCCCGCCCTGTTTCTCAGCAAGGCAGCGTGCGCATCAGCACCGCCCAGAAAAAGTACGGCCCCTCCTCGCTCTACTTCGATGGCAACTCCTACCTGACCATCCCCAGCAGTTCCGACTTTGACTTCGGCACCGGTGACTACACCATCGAGTGCTTCATGTACCCAACCGCCACCAGCGACTACCCTACCATTGTCTCCCGGCGCACCAACTCGGGCGGGGTGGTCTGGAACACCAACATCTCCCCCAACAACGCTGGTTTTGGGCTTAACGTGACCAACAGCAACAACAGCTTCCTCAACCCGGGCCCGCTGTCCAACAACCAGTTTTCGCTCAACACCTGGTACCACGTAGCGGTGGTAGCCTCGGGCGGTCAGCGCAAGCTGTACGTCAATGGGTCGCTGGTAGCCACGGCCAGTTCGGTGCCGTCGATGGAACTCAACCCTGACAAAGGGCTGCTCCTGGTAGGGGCTCAGGGTTCAGGATCCAATCGGTTCCAGGGCTACATGCACTTGCGGCTGACTAAGGGGCAGGCTCTCTACACCGATAACTTCACTCCGCCCGAGACCTTCGATGCGTCTTTGCCGCCAGTCACAACGCCAACACCAACTCCGACACCAACCCCTTCAACCGGTACGGTGCTGCTGCTCAACGGCAACGGCAGCGACGGCAGCCAGAACATCGTTGATGCCTCCCCCATGGCCCGCCCTGTTTCTCAGCAAGGCAGCGTGCGCATCAGCACCGCCCAGAAAAAGTACGGCCCCTCCTCGCTCTACTTCGATGGCAACTCCTACCTGACCATCCCCAGCAGTTCCGACTTTGACTTCGGCACCGGCGACTACACCATCGAGTGCTTCATGTACCCAACCGCCACCGGCGACTACCCTACCATTGTCTCCCGGCGCACCAACTCGGGCGGGGTGGTCTGGAACACCAACATCTCCCCCAACAACGCTGGTTTTGGGCTTAACGTGACCAACAGCAACAACAGCTTCCTCAACCCGGGCCCGCTGTCCAACAACCAGTTTTCGCTCAACACCTGGTACCACGTAGCGGTGGTAGCCTCGGGCGGTCAGCGCAAGCTGTACGTCAATGGGTCGCTGGTAGCCACGGCCAGTTCGGTGCCATCGATGGAACTCAACCCTGATAAGGGTGTGCTAATGGTAGGGGCTCAGGGGGCGGGTTCATGCCGTTTCCAGGGCTACATGCACCTGCGGCTAACTAAGGGTCAGGCCCTTTACACCAACAACTTCAATCCGCCTACGTCATTTTAGAATATAATTCTTGACAAAGAAAACAGCCTGTCAAACGGATAGTTGTCCGTTTGACAGGCTGTTTTCTTTGTTTTATACCTTAACTTATTGTTATATACGAGAAACTTAATAAAGTCTTTATTGAATAAATGACACTTTAAAAATAAAACGGGAACCCGTCTAACCAATGGATAATAAAATCCAGAAAATAACAAGCCCTTTTATTTATCCATAAATTAGAGCTTAATTTTATTGATTAATCACTACCTCTCCAACTACTTTGCAAGGACCACAAATTTCTATCGTTGCTCCTTTATACAACGAGACTGAATCGTTTCGACATCTTGTTACTCGTTTGAACGCAGTAATGGATGCTTCATCGTTAGCAATTGAAATTGTTTTAATAGATGATGGAAGTGTAGACGACACAGCAACTTTAATGCAACAACTTGCTCTTAGTGACGCACGTTATCAATGCATATTTTTATCTCGAAATTATGGCCATCAAATCGCTTTAACGGCAGGTATGGCGGTTGCCGTTGGAACTGAAGCTATTTTTATTATTGACGGTGATCTCCAAGATCCTCCTGAATTATTATCTGATTTCTACAAAAAATATTGCGAAGGTTATGATGTCGTTTACGCTGTTCGGAAAAAACGTAAAGAATCCTGGATAAAGCGTACTGCCTATTCCACTTTTTATAGATTCATGCGTTCTATATCTTACGTAGATATTCCGCTTGATAGTGGTGATTTTTCACTTGTCAGTCGGCGAGTTGTTGATATTATCAACCAAATGCCTGAGGAAAGTCGATTTGTCCGCGGAATGAGAAGCTGGATAGGTTTTAAACAGATCGGAATTGAATACGAACGAGATGCTCGTCTGGCGGGAGAATCGAAATATTCCTTTAAGATGCTAAGAAAACTGGCTTATAATGGCATTTTCAACTTTAGTGAATATCCTATAAAGGTTGTAACAAAGCTCGGTATAGTAGCAATCGGTATCTCTATTCTGTATTTTGTGCAAACGTTAGTAAAAAAACTGTTTTTTTCCAGTGTTCCTCAAGGCTTTACAGCCATACTTTTCGTAATCATACTTTTTGGTGGAGTACAGTTAATTGCATTGGGTATGATCGGTGAATATGTACTTCGTATCTTTTTTCAAACCAAGGGCAGACCCTTATATATAATAAAAGAAATCATTCGAGAAAAACAGCGGCAAGATTCACCTAAATAATCAATGCATATTTGAAACAATAATTAATTTACCAATTTTTTATATTTATTTAATTATACTGAATAAAAATGTGTTTCATTTTCTTTTATTTATAAATGGCTCATTAAACCAAAGATTACTTTCAGGTAATAGTTATATTTATTAAGAGATACTTTTAAAGAAATATTTTCACTTCTCTAAAAGTATCTCTTAATAAATCATTCTATAAAGGCTAACGATCGTAATTCGCGTTCTGCGGATCAAAATTTGTCCATCCCTGTAGCCAGTTTTCAGTACCAAACGCCCCACGGTACGCGGTTTGGGTAAAGAATGAGTCGGCTACTTTTCCTCCAGTGACCGCTCCCGTTAACAGAGGGGAACTCGCTTGTAATAAAAAGCTAGGGGCAGTTAGATTAAAGGTTGACGAATTTAACAACAGAGACGCAACTGCTGATGAAGGAACAATCTGATTAGATCGCGTCGTATTGTTAAAATACGTCGTTGCAATATCTGTCGTTACGGCGCCCCCACCAACAATCGGTGTTAATGAGTTGGCCAGCGTTACTCCTTTTAAATCGATTGTTCCACCATTTACGTTGGCAAGCGTACCAGTCGTAGTTCCTTCAAGACGCAGGCCCTCGGGAAAACCATAAAACAACGAGTTATAGACACTTATCGCCGTATTGCGGGTTAAATGAAGACCAGCCTGAAAACTACCTCCTCCCCGGCTTGTAGTGGCTGTGCTAGGCGTACCACTTGTAACGAAGATACTCATATTCGTAAATACAGGAGCCGTTTTGGGCGCTCCGTTTTGGCTTGTTAACGGTACACCAACGGCATTTTCACCTGGGTCAAAGTTTTGCGAATAAATGCCATTGGCGACTGCTCCTGCAGGACCGGCCACTTCAGGATCACGTAATCCTACGCCAAACTGCACTTTGCCGTAATACCCCCAGTCAGTATTAAAATCATTCGTCGTACCCCGCAATGCAACCAGATGCTTAGTATTTACTGAGCCACCATACCAGCCGAATGAATGATTACGGGAGTAAGAAACCTGGACGTTATCAATGATGGTGCCGTTACCAACGCCATACATTGTTAAACCGCTTGTCTGCCCATTGGTTGAATTTGCCACGCTAACTCCTGCAAACTCAATACGAACATACCGTAGCGTTCCGCTGTTGTCTTCTGGTTCATTATACGTTTCTGTCGTTCCTCGTATACCACCTAGATAAGAAGTTGCCCCAGGACGGTTTATGGGCGATTTACCGATCAGAATGATTCCGCCCCAGTCACCATAATTACGCTGACCGGCAGCTTTGCTGGAGGTAAATACAATAGGTTCGGAGGCAGTACCGTTGGCAATCAGCTTACCAACCCTTTCTACAATGAGTGTTCCAGCTCTGCCTAAGCCTTCAGGGTCTCGCTCGGGTCCCGCTCCACGAATTACAGTTCCGGGCTGGATTGTCAATGTGTAGTTGGTTGCCACGTAAACAAATCCTCGTAATACGTAGGTTGTATCTTTTGACCAAACCGTATTGGCTCTGATTGTTCCCTGCTTTTCAGCAACGGGCTTGTTCGACACTGTAAATGATACGCTGCTTTGCGCCGTTTGGCCAGTTGCTGTGCTTACGGAAACGACACCAGTTGTTGCTGCGGTTGCCGGTACGACAATGACCAGTTGCGTAGAGGACGCAGAAACAATTGTCGCAACCGCACCTCCAACTGTAACGGTGTTACTACTGGGCGTAGCAGAGAAATTCGTTCCTGAGATGGCTATGGTGCTTCCAATTGGAGCCGTTGTAGGATTAATCGATGTAATTGTGGGAACAGCTGGTACCGGATCTGGGTCCTTTTTACAGGCCTGCAGGAGTATCATAAAGCCTGCGAAAATAGGCAGTACGTACTTCCAGTTCTTTAAACGATTCATATCTTTCATTTTACTTGGAAACTGGTTGGTTAGAGAATGAGATTATGTAGCATTTGTGCCCAAGAAGCGCGTTCGGCTATACAACCACCTGCAGAGTGAACGAAGGTATCCGCGTTCTGGTATCAAACTTCTGATGTGAATAAAAAGTCCAGTAATCTATATAGGTAATACCGGATCATACATTGTGACCCTAAATCATAGTTGATGGTTGTACGCTGATCGTCTATATACACGTAAATACACAAAGGGGCAGCTACTCGACTGCCCCTTTGTGTATTTACGTGTACTTTTTTATCTATTATATGTTATAATAATAGCGACAAAGGACAAGGCACTCAGAATTATTGGTACGACTTGGTAAAGCCGGTCTGCGCTGGCAACGCGAGCACTACCCGGTTCTACGTAGACAATATCGTTGGGGTGCAAATAATAATAAGGGGACTTAAATAAATCACGTTTCGTCAGATCAAGCCGGGCAAATGTCTTTTTCCCATTTTCTTCCCGAATGACCAGCACATTTTTGCGTTGTCCATAGATCGTCAAATCGCCAGCCAGACCTAATGCCTCCGGTAGCGTTATCTGCTCATTCGCAATTGTAAAAAGTGATGGACGCTGGACTTCACCAAGTACAGAGATTCTAAAGTTTAGATTGCGGACGTTAACCGTTGGCTCTTTCAAGTACGTTTTTAGCTTCTCACGAATTGCTTCTGCGATCTGACTTGTTGTTTTATCCCTGACCGGTAGGCTGCCAATTAACGGAAGTGTAATTGTACCTTCATTACTCACCAAATAACCAAGTGAATTGGGTAAAGGAGCGATCGACGACGGATTTGGTTGATTGCTGCTAGCACCAATCGCTGCGTAAGGATTAAAGAAAGACGAAGCTTCCTGATTCAGACTATTTACCTGAACAGAAATGACATCGCCAACCTGAACTTTAGGTACGTAACGTTCAACTCCCTGTAGCGTATCTGTGCCGTTTCCCTGCAATCCCTGGAAATAAATTAATTGACGGGACGAAATACAGCCGCTATTCTGCACTAGCATAAAGAACAGTACGGCTTTTAAAGAAAATGCAGTTAAAGAGGAGATTTGATTAAGTAGATACTGCTTCATTTGTTATTGGTCAGTTGATTCAATTATTAAGGATTTTGCATTTCTTTGGCTATGGTTTTGTCGTATTCCTGATTAGCCATTTCGAGGAATTTGCCAGTTACCCAGCCAATATCTGAATCCCGGATGAAGACGAAACGCTTGGTAAGATTTCCATTTGCGTAAACATTGGAGATACCCTCCAGTAGCAATGCACCAGCAATAATCTGCTTTTCGCTGAACTGAGACTGGGCGTTCAGGATATCTGCTTCTGCTTTCCGACGTACCTCGGGGTCAGTGATCGCCGTCAGGTCCGGATTAATCAGTAGCTTGTAATTTGACATTGCCAGCTGCTTGAATCGTTCTATATCAGCTCTGGTTATTGGGACAGCAGTGGTCCCAGCTTTCTCCGGATGCAGATAAGTCACCATTGCCCAGGCAGCTCCTCCCCCCACGCCCACCGTCCGGCGCTGCTGTATTCCGGGTTCATTAGCGAAAGCTGTTTTCATTATACCTTCGGTGATATCGTTCATCACTCGTTGGCCTTCCTGCTTGTATGATTCAAGGTCCAGTGACCGTTGATTATCGATTTGATTCGTTAGCGTTTTCGTTCCGTATGGTATGGTGATTGGGTGGAATACCTGTTTTTCATCAAAATACCCACCCTTCGTATTACCACTACCGATATCTATACAGGCCGTTGTCTGCCACATTTTTCGGGGAATCGCCCCGACAACATACAGCTCGGCCTCTCTGGCAGCGGTTAACGTTGTATCAATTTTTAAGCTGTCATTAGCCACCAGTTTAGTCAACAGCTTATAAAGCTGAGCCTTTTTCTCAGGCGTTTTTCCGAGTGTTTCGTTGACCCCGCTACTGAAGGCAATGTATACATGCTTATTTAAAATGTTGTAATGACGTATAGAATCTATATACGCTTTCATCACCGTCTGTGCATCATCGAAAGACTGATCCGTTCCTGACACAAGACTTACATTGGGTGATAATGGCTTCGAACGAATGTCTTTGTTATAGAATCCATTTTCGAATGTTGTCCGGAATATTGCCAGTTTTACGCCAGAAGAACCAATGTCGATGCCTGCGTACAGCGCCTTTCCGGTTACCAGGTCAATTAATTCCTGCATTGCCGTAACACTGGCAGCAAAGTTCAACTTTCTATAAATCTCGAGTGCTTTTTGGTAAGATCGCACAGCTTCAGCATTGCTTTGCTGATCGGCATAAGCCATGCCCATGTTCTCATAAGCAACGGCTTCCCAGTAAGGGTCGTTACCCTGTATCAATCCCAATGCCCGCTGCAGAAGCTCAATGGCCTGCTGAGGCTTATCCACAGCACGTAACGTATTCCCTAATTTAATGTAATGAATTACTTCAGGTTTAGTCTGTGCTTTCTGTGCTATTCCTGGTAATGTTATCCAGATAATTAGTAGCAATCCAGGAAACAAACTCCTTATTCGCATATAAAACATGGCCTTGTACAAGCCCTGTATGTAAAGTTTGATACTCTCAAATAAGCGCAATACTAGCCATTTATTAGCTATACCCCCTAATTATGCCCGATCAGACTCCTGGTTTCTTATTCAGTTCCAATTCCAGGTCACTTTCCTCTGATGCTGGGGCTTTTTGCGCCGGTTTACTTTTCTGAGTTTGTGAAGAACGAGTTGTATTTACTGCCTTTTGCTCTGTATTATTTTCATTACGGACAGTTGTCTGGTCTTTACCATTCTGCGTTTGTACTTTGTTTACTCTTGCCGAAGGCTTGACAACTGGTTCTGCACTAACTTTCGTTGCAGGCTCGATAGTTTCTACTTTCGCTTCCTGACTAGTTGTAGCTGGAACAGGCAAATTATCAGATGGCTCATTATTTACCTGCTGTGTATCATTCGCTTGATCACATAAGCTCGGTATTAGTTGGCATTTGTATGTATAACCAGTATAGCCAACGCCACCTAACACGACTAAAATAGCCGCCCATTTCAAAAGGGGTGATAAGCCTTTTAGCTGTTCGGATGCAGGGGCTGCAATGTAACTCCCTCCTCTACCATTAAGAGTTACCGTCTGCTGACCATCTCCTGATTTAAGGACTAGATTTCCGGTATAATGCCCCGTTCTATTGGGAGAGAAACGTATGTGTACAAAAGTACCGCCCTCGCCAGGAGTGAACGTCAACTCGTCTTCAAAAACGAGTTTCTTTACCCCAATTGCAATCTGAAACACATCAGGTGAGTCCGAATACAGATTAACAGGAGCACTTTCTCCCTCTTGCGTGATTTTAATAAGCCTGAAGCATTCATCATCAATATCAGTCTTATCAAAATCGACACTTGTCTTGTTGACGAAAACGGCACCCGTTTTCGCTACTTTTTCATTATTTAAAGCTGCAGAATTTATTTCCTGAAGCCGTCCTAATTGCTTCGAACTTTCGTCTAAATTATTAATCATAGCTGTTCAGATTATCCATTTGACTATTATTCACCCTATATAAAACAGCTTATTCTGGCTCTTTATGAATTTTATTTTAAACTATATTGTACATTCTAGGATTCGATGCCCTTCTATACCAACAGGTATAATTTTCACTATTTTTACTTTTTTTTCCTTTATCAATGGTTCGAATTGCTTTCGGCTTACTTCATCAACTACATAGAAATGAGAGAATCGTTTTTGGGTTAATTCGTTCACGTAAACAATTTTATTAACATTGTATTCTTCTCGTAATGACAAAGCCATTTTATGATCTACTGTTGCATTTAGCATATTGTCTTTTGCCAAAGCAGCTTCCCAATTGAGCAAATAATATGCATCTACGTTTTTATGATGCCATATTGGAAAAAAATAATCAGCAGACTCAAAGAAAACAGGATATTCTTTATTCAGTTGAGGCAAATAGCTCAATATACCACTTGGAAAAATAGATATTTTTTTGTTTTGATAAAACATAAAAGCGGCTACAAATACGATATATACAGGAGCTAACTTTTGAACAAATCGAGGATATTTTATCTTATAAGCCCAAACGTTGTACGCATATATAATTTGATATATTATCAGTAAATGGCTTATCCATTGGTACCGACTTAAAAAAACGGACATGTATACCAATGATATAATCATCGATAGTCCAGCAACCATGAATGATATATAGCCAGATAGAATATAAAAACTAAAAGCTTTATCTTCTACAAATTTTTTGAATCCGATTCTCAATTTAGGAATAGAAATATAGAAGAAAATCACAACCACAGATAAAACCTTAATGACAGGTAATATTTGTATTGATCTTTCTAACTGCGATGATAGAGTAGGAATTAGCTCACTAATGGTTCTAAAAAAAGAAAGAAAGGTCAAGGGCGGTATCCATGTATGCGGCTTTCCAGTTTGGGATTGAATCTGAAAATTTGGAAACCACAATAGTAGCCAGACACAAACTGATAGAATATGCGAAACTAAAGGATACAAGTAATAAGTTTTTCTTGACCAAATAAACAGCACACAAAAAAAGCTAAATGATACGGCTACATAAAATGCACCAAAATTATGTGTAAATATTAGCGCTGTTGCTAATGCAAAGTTCAAAAAAAGAATATAGTAATTTTTAGGAGTAGATATTAATCGATGATCTGTAATAATAAATAACAAACCGCATAAAAGCAGCAACACATATGATCGAATTTGAGTTGATAACATATAATTAATATATGTTAAACTCACGACTGTAATTATAATTAGAAATGTACTTAACGTTTTTTTTACTAAGAAACTACTGTACGAAAAAAATATAGCTATAGAGATCGAAAATAATATTATTGATATTATTCTTAGTACTGTTGTATCTAAGTTTACAAGGTGACTAATAGGCCAATATATATAGAAAAACAATGGCGGATTGGCGTCCAGATTACTTACTATTGCTTTCTGCATGTGGCTAAATGAAGAATCCGACAATAATATATAACTCAGCGTTTCATCAAGCCACAGCCACTTTTCTTTAAAAAATAACGACACCGATATAGTAACTACTATAAGTAGTATAATTAACCCAGAAAAAAGAATTGTTTTACTATACTTCCTCATTATTACTCTAATTAATTCTTTCAATCTATGGAATGGGGTTACCAGCACCATCAACATTCTGACTTGCTTGAATAGCAGCGCCTTCCGTTGCCTGGTAATAAACACCACCAGGTGATTTTTTCATCGTATTGCCAGTAAGTTTTATACCGGTCGATCCTGTACCATACGCCTGAAAAGTGGCTGTAGTGCCACGGCTCGACTGATTTGAAATTACATTCCTTGTAAAGGTATTGTTTGGAGCTTTATCGCAGATAATGGCAATATCAGATGAGCTTTCTATTTCGTTATCGGCGTACGTACCACCACTGTTCGATTTATCCTGTAAGGTTAACCGACCTGTCATAGTAAAATGATTGTTCGTGAATGTAGCGGCACCCGCATTGAAAAACTGAACGCCCCCCGTGCAAGTCCCAACGGTGCGGTTATTAGTAACTATCATTCCTCCTTCGATTGTTCCCCCGTTCTTGTCCCCACTACCGTCGTTACTACCAATCAGAAATTTATCGAAAGTTCCTTCAAACTTGTTGTTAGTGATTTTTACGTTATGCGATGCTCCGGCGATCTCAATACCGTAGTGAAAACAGTTTTTCAGGTAGTTATTGTCGACCATCAAGCCATCTAAAGGACCAGATAAGGAGATACCAAACCAACTGTTATAAAAGTTGTTATTGGCAACAGTAATATTTTTGCCAGCATACACGCCGTAGTTGTCGTGATTAAATATCTCACAAGCCATGCGTTTCGCCTGCACGTAGTTATTCTGCACTAGAATATTGTTGCCTGTCTTGCCAGCCTGAATCTTCAGGGTCAGAAAATTAGTACTGTCTTTGGCGCCAGCATCACTACTACTGCAGTTTTGCACGGTAAAGTTAGTAACAGTTGGACCATCGACCGTTAAAACACCATAAGTACCCGTCCCCGTGGCTGTTACGTTCCAGCTCAACCCATCAATCAGTACATTCTCCAGCGCTTTACTATGATCGACAGGATTGACCAGCGAAACGTAACTCTTCGTCAGATTGATTATTACCCGTCCCTGGTTTCCCCGTATGCTTAGATTACTGTGAATACGCACTTCTGTCTGCTGCGTATAGGTACCGTCCGGGAATGTCAGATCGCTTACAGCATCTACTGCAGTCTGTAATTTGGGGCCAATATCAGCGTCGTTCGTAGTGATATCAAACCAGAACGTACTGGCCGAACCGGTATAGTCTCTTTTATACCGGGCTCCGTTAGCAGTTACTAATATAGTACCTGTATTGTCTGCGCTTGAATTGTCTGCGGGATCGATTTTAAAAACTCCCTGTTTACCAGAGTCTGTGATTAAAATAGTACCGGGAACCGAGCGATCACTGAATTTTCTGACCCGTTCGATAGTCAGTGTATCCGTCGCTGTAGTACGTACATCAAACTGTGGTCCGGAATCCGGCTCACGGCAACCGATCATTATCGATATAACAAGTATCACATACCCTACCGGAGCAAAAATTGACTGTTTCATAGGGATAATGTCGGATCAACGTAATGGGTGAACAGTAATAACGTACTTAGCGCATACCAGCGTACGTTTTTAATCGATTATAGAATCGAGTTGCGAAACTATATTGCTGTATATTTTTTCTTTTGTAATATTCCGTGTTTTGAACAACGTCAGGCAGATCAAACGTACGTTTTTGACCATCGTCCAGCGCTGTTTTGTACCGGTTGAAAATATCTGTGTGGGTGGCATCCTGCCCAAAACCAATATTTTGCACTTTTGACACAGTTGGATAAACAGTTATGCCGCCCGCTTTAAACTGGCTATACCCATATCGTATATCCCAGGCATCAATCTCGCCCTCAATTTGTCGACGTAGCATACGGACCAGATCAGCCCCTCCTTCCATAAATGCAGCCTGGCGCGATTTATCTTTTATAAACTCATCGAAATCGGCAACGCTCCAGTCTATTGATTTCCAGCGATCTGCCCAGGTAGCCCACCCCCAGGGACTATGCCGGGGAATGAAATAAGCATCATAGGCATAGCTTTCAGGCTTCTTGAACGGAAACGTATACCCAGCAATAGAGTATGCCTTTGGCTTATCCTTATAATAATCGAGACACTGATTCATATAGTCCAGGAAATTGGGCGACGTTATCAGGTCGTCTTCTACCATGATGGCAGACGAATGGCGATCTAATACGTATGAAATCCCCCGAATAATTGAATCAGCACAGCCAATGTTCGATTTTGCATAATCCCGGTAAATGCTTTTGAAACCAGTTAGTTCGTCCAGCAGTTTATGCACCTCTTTCACTTTAGGCTCATCCTCTGGTTTCTTTGCTGCGTCGACAAATACGTATAGATTAGTCTCTGGCGCTAAGTAGTTCGCCTTTAATGCATCCAGCGTCAAACTGAGCTCTCGGGCGCGCTTAAAACCAAATAAAACAATAGGTGCATTCATGACAATTCTATTTTTGAGTCAGAAACTGACCCGTTTAAAATCAGTAATTTATCCGTTTCTTTTCTGCGTCAGAAACTGTCGGCTGAGGTACCAGATATATTGCGAATTGGTGGTTAAATACCGCTTTAGCAAACGCTGGGGCTCCTGCATCAGACGAAACATCCACTCCATTCCCATTTGCCGTACCCAGAGCGGAGCTCGTTTGGTTTCCCCTACCAGAAGAGGTAACGCGCCCCCAATACCCAGAAGAACAGCAGGAATACGTTCCCGCATCCGCGCCATCCAAAGCTCCTGTTTTGGGCAGCCCAGCGCCACAAATACCAGTCGGGCGCCAGAATCCGTAATCTGCCGGACAATCTGTTCATCTTCCTCTTCTGTTGCTGGCCGGAAAGGAGGAGATACGACTCCAGCAATAGTCAATCCGGGAAACCGCTCCTCACACACGGTTACGAAACGCTCAAGCATATCCGGGGTAGAGCCGAACAGGAAAACAGGAATATTTTGCGTAGCGGCTTTTCCCAACAGACTTGGCATCATATCCATGCCTGCGATACGCTCCTGCTGAACTCCATACAGACTATTAACTGCCCAGATAAGCGGTACCCCGTCTGTAACGATCCAATCGGCTTTACTCATAGCCTCAGCAACAGCTGGTTTCTGCTGCGCTTCTATAGCCATATGTGCATTGGCAAAGCAGATCATGCCGTGCATTCCGTTTCTGGCTCTATGCAGAATTTCCTCCTGTACGTTCTCGTAGGTATCGACTGTCAGTTCAAGACTAATAACTCGTTTTCTGGACAACGTCTGAGGTTGATTGGTCGTCATATCCTTAAGCGATTAGCTGTTTTTCGGGCAATAGAGTTGGATAAATTTCATTGACGTAGGTTTTTATCCGTTTTTCCCATACCTGCGAATTGGCGTAAGCATAGGCTACCCGTCCCATTTCCAGCCGTTCTTGCGGGTGTTCATACATCCACTCAATAGCGCGTGCCAGTTGAGCAACCACATCGTCGGGTGTGGTTATGTTGGCCTTTATGCCTATATCTTCGTTGACCTGTTCATCCTGCCCATGTAACGCCAGCGTAACGATGGGGAGTGAATAGGCCATTGCTTCCATCGTTTGCATTGGCCCCGAGTCGCGTAGGCTGGTAAAAAAGAATACGTCCGACTCCCGATAGAACTGTGTTACCTGATCGTACGTAACGTGCCCCACCCAGTTGATTCGATCTGCTACTCCGTATTTCTCAATATAACCGGGTACTAGTTCAGCCATATGCCCATGCCCCCCAACAATAGTTAATTTAATTGGGATGGCTGGATCAACCTTGCTCAACGTCTCAATCGTCAACTCCAGTGCCTTACGGGGCAACAAACGTCCGACCCAAAGTAATTTAAGCGTTTCGCCAGGTACCCGCTTTATTTCCTGTTTAGGAAAGAAGTTCTGCCCGATGGCAGCATCCTGCATACGGTGTATGATTTTTTCTGGTCTTACCTGTCTGACCAGTTTATAAGTGTCCTTATTGGACACAATTACCAAATCGGCTTTTTTTAAGGTATTATAATAGCCGGGATTCACGTACCGAAGCATCGTACTGGTCCAGCTCCGCATCCGCTCCCGAATCCAGTATTTGCCGAAGTAGCGCTTCATTGCGGCCGGAGCCTCCTGCCCCCCCCCTACTGGTCCAAAAATGAATGGCTTTCCCACTTTATACATAAAGCTGCCCAGTTGAACGCTGCTATAGGTGATATGGTGAACCAGATCAAAATTGTATTTCTGATCCAGTTCTATCGCCCGTTTAGCGGCTTCCCACTGCCAGTATATGTAATGGCTATACATACCAACCAGATATCGGTACGCCTTATTCAGCCAGGCAGGCGTATCAACGTAATGAAACGTAGTATTTGAGTAGCCTCCTTGGCTTATTACCGCGTCAATATCGACTTTGAATTTCTGCTGAGTAATGCAATGCACCTCAATGCCTTCCAGGGCAAGTAATTTTGCAAAAAACCAGCCGTTTCCTTCTTCAGACCCTGCGTTTGGTTGACAAGCGTATGCAGATAATAGAACTTTCTTCATAATTAACGGCTTACATTGGTCTCAGTTTCCGACGCAGAAATCCAGCGCAAATGCGGGATACGTCAAATAAAAAGTAAACGATCTTTGTCTTTGAGTGGGTTATCGCGAAGTGGTATCTGACCTTGAGGTTTGTTGGTGATTTAATCGAGGTAAAGCTTTTTATAAAATCATTCCAGCTTACTTTCTGATTCAGAAAAATCCCGGTATCACGAGTGAATTCATAAACCAGACACTTCGTATCAACGATTAATTCATAGCCCGCTTTTTTGGCCCGGACCGAAAATTCAAAGTCAGACATATAGTGAGCGAAGTGCTCTGTATCGTACAGACCAACTTTATCAAAAACGTCCATTGGGATCAGCGTCCCCCGACCTGGCAGAGCGTCTGATGAAACGTATTCCTTTTGTCGTACTAACTCTTTGTAGCTGTGGCTGAATTTACCAACCAGCGCCTTACCACCTGCGAAATACGGGTCGAACGTATTGCCTGCAAACTCCAGCTTGTCTGGATTGTCAACGTCTACGCTAACCGAACCAATCAGACAAGGCTTGTGCCGCTCATACGCACTTAGCATATTCGCCAGATAATCCGGCTTAATGATCGTGTCATCGTTAAGCGTCAAAACGAAATTAGCCTCCCCGGCCACAGGATTTTTCTGTGCATAACGCACGCCCCAGTTCGTCGCTTCGGTCCACCATAAGTTACCGTCTCCGGTCAGGATAATCGTTTCGGGAAACTCTCGTTTAATCATTTCCGCGGTTCCGTCGGTCGAACCATCATCAACCACAATCGCGGAAAAATTCCGGTATGTTTGTTCGGCCAGGCAAGCCAGACACTGGCGGGTTAGTTCTTTTCGATTATGAACGGGAATGACTATGTGTATCATAATAAGTCGGTTGAATGACAGTTGGCGTAGCCTCCTGTCGGGTCGTTTGGTCATCGGTTTCTTCTTTCGGCGCTTTATACCCGCCGTAGTACATACCGAGTCCAACAAAACTCCAGTAGTAGGGAGACAACTGATAAGAAATACCGTATAACAGGCCACTGGCAATGAAGGAGAACATAACCGTTTGCTCCAGTGATAGCTTTGGATTGCGAACGTATATGTAGTACATGGTGCAGAAAATAATCAGGAGATTAAGCCCCATGCCCGCAACTCCATAGTTGTAAAGCATGTCGACGTACTGGGAGTGAATGATGGTTCCTTTTTCCGGGAAGTCTTCGTTCTCCATAATCTCACCCTTGTCGTAGCCGTCATACCGCCATCCAAGCAAAGGGCGCTCAAGGAAATTAGTCATATAATAGGTTGACTGTTCCAGCCGCCAGCTGCCTGTTTCATCCTCCGAGGGCGAGAAGATTCCCCCGATAGTATCAAGAAAAGCTTCAGTCCGTTTGGGTGAGAGGGTTCCTAACAAGGGTAATGTCAAAATCCCGAGAACGAATAACATAGCCGCCGTACTTTTTATTTTTAGCCGGCTGCCTTCTACCTTTCCAATTATTGCCAGGCCAACTACCAGAACTCCAGCAACGCCAGCCGTCGAGATGACAGACCGGTGCAGCAAGAAGAAAATCAACCCCAGTACAAACAGCGTATAGATTACATCCATCTTTCGGTGCTCGGTGATATAGCGGACCAGAAAGAATAGAAAGGGAAAGACTAGATAAAAAGCCTCGGCAGCTGCAGTAGTACGGGTATCGTTTGTTAAAGCGTAGCTAAAAATTTGCCCCATCAGAATTTGATTGATGAAGAAAAAACCAAAAATTATTGCAACGATATGCCCTAGTTTGACTGGGCCAAGCTGAGTCATTACGTAATACGTAAGCATAGCCAGACCAAGACACGAGAAGCGCTTAATCACGAAAAACGAATACACGTACTGATTGTAGCTATACAATGATTCCGCTATCAGGAAGATGACTCCTGCCGTGATCAGCCACGCAATTATTTTGTAGGATAATGGATAGTTTAAATAAAACGCCATTACCAGTACAGCCGCGGCCAGGCATAATAAATTTGTTACAGCCGATAGAATCGGGCTCCCCTGGTTTCCTCCATATGCGAGTGCGCAGGAGCCAAAGAGCAACACGAATAAGATAATTTTATAAGAGATTGCCTTCATACTGACATAATCGTATCTAAATCGGGAACTTACGCCTAGCTATGGATTAGCGATTACTTCGCGGTAAATTTCCTGCGTATGCTCAATAATATGTCTTGCATTAAACCGCTCGAGCGAAACAGTCCGGGCTTCTCCGATTAGCTTCCGGCGAAGGTCCATATCCCCCCAAAGTTTCTGAACTGCCGATACAATATCGTTGATTTCCAGCGAAGTTAATAATCCTGTTTCTTCGTCTTCTACCAGTGAAGCAACTCCTCCAACATTTGTAGCGATAACAGGCAGGCCAGCTAACTGAGCTTCGCATACGCTGTTTGGGCTGTTGTCGATGTAAGATGGGTGCAGCAAACAGAAAGCCTCATGATAGGCTTCCCATAATTGAGGAGCCGTTAGCATTCCCCGATGTTCTACGCTCTCGTCGGTTATATTTTCAAGGCCTAATGTACCCGCCAGTTCCAATAAGCCTTCTTTGGTGCCATAGCCAGTTACGATAAGCCGAAGCGGCAGGTCGTTACGTAGTTCATTGAGGGCGCATAGAGCCTCCCGGATTCCCTTCATTGTATTGATCCCGCCTACGAAGAGCATGGCGCTGTTTGACGTATCAGCAGGCAGATTGATCGGGTTGTAAAATTCGGGACGAATCAGTTCCCAATTATGGTGAATCACGGCTTTGGGGTTCAGCTGCCGGATTACAGCTTTATCCCAATGCGTCCGGCAGATGTAATGTCGAACTGCTTTAGCGTATTTTTTTTCGTAATAACCAGCTACTGCCCAGGAAACGTGCTTATACTCTATTTTTTTAGGGAGGTGTTTTGCATACTCGGTTACAAAGCCCTGCGCAGATACCACTTTTGGTATTTTGGTACCTAGTCCCATAACATGGTACTGCTGCTCAATACCATGGATGTGCATCAGATCGTACTGATCGGCAATTTGAGCCACATAATCACGTACCCGCCGGATCCGCCGGGTATAACCAGTCAACAAGTCCCACTTGTCATCGGGTACACTCAGATAAATGTACTTTACACCATCTTTCGTTAATTCCTCGTCCTTTTCGAGGGCGTGATTATAACTCACGACTGTAATAGAAACATTGCCTGTTTCTACAAGGCTATTAGCCAGTGATGTCATCCAGGGGGTTGGGTGACCAGATTTACCTGGATGAGGGGCAGCGGCCAGCCAGAGAACGTTCATCACTGTGTTATTGCTTTTCGGTAAAAATCAATCAGTTTATCAAGGGCCAGTTCGTGATCAAAGTGCTGACTGGCAAACACGGCCTGACTTTCGGCTAACTCCTTTCGCACACCGGCGTCCAGATGGGCAACGATTTGCTCTGCCACCTGCTCGGCCTCAGCACTACGTAACTTGCTTCGTTCGTCAGGTAGTAATTCAGGTACGCCACCAACGGGAAGCGCCAGAACCGGCGTTTTCACCGCAAATGCCTCAATAATTGAGTAAGGGCAATTATCATTTAAAGCCGTATGAATGTACAAATCGGTTTGCGAAACCAGCTTCCACGGCGCTGGTTGTCGTCCATGAAATTGAACGTGGTTTGTAAGACCAAGGTCCTTTACTAGTTGCTCGTATTCCTTCCGTTTAGGCCCGTCACCAATGAGCCAGATCGCAAAATTGGTAACCCCTTTTTTACGTAATTCCTGACCGGCGCGAATAAGCAATTCCTGATTTTTACGTTCATCTACGTAGCCAACATTGCTGATCAGGAATTTATCGGTCTCCGCACGCGGTTCTCTGGCTGGTAATTCAGGTACCTGAACGGTATTGAACTGGATCATTTTGTGAATACCAGCGGGCAGCAGATGCTTGGATTTTTCGTACGCGTAATTAGATACAAATACATACGAATTTACGTACGAGAATAACCATGTATACCACTCTGTTATCCGGCCAACAAAGGATGGACTTAACGAATGAGCGGACATATACTCCGTTACCGGATCATCGTTAAAATGGCAGGTTAGTACGATTGGTACTTTTTTTCCAAGAGCAAGGTAGGCTGCCACACCAGACCGAACGTCCTGCGCATGAATAACGGAGAAGTTTTCTTTCCGAATTTTTCGAACGGCGAAATAGAGCCGAATAAAGTAAGAGGCCTCCTCGTAAAAAATCCGGCTTTTGATTCCCAGCGGATTCGCAATACGCTTCAGTAAATTCAGCGATTTGTTCCAGAAGAAAGGTGTGTGCGTCGATTCAATCACCCGCACGTTTACGCCTTTCCTTTTGAGATCTTTTGCCAGCGTCTGATAGTACGTAACGACCCCAGATGGAGAATGCGCTACCAGAAAAGTAACAATCAGAACGTTCATATGCAGTCCCGTTTGTCTCTTATTTGTTCAATAAGCGATATAGACGTACGGTAAGTATTGAGTTGGGGCGCTTGCCAAAATTATTAAAAAGACTATCTAAAGCAGCTTCGGCAAAAATCAGAAAGTTATACATTCGATTTTTGCGTTTGGCTACAATCTGGCCGACAGTCTCGGCGGTAGCCCAGCGCATGAAAACTGCCATTCCGTACTTATCACCGTGAATGTTTTGAAACACTCTCCGCTGGTTGCGAACGGCGTAATATTGTTTCCAGGCACCCGGCCAGGGAATACCATTACGGTCGAAGGAAGGTGGATGATAGAAAACGCTCTTGGGAACGGTTACAACAGGATAGCCCATTTTCTCGGCCCGGGTCATATATTCTACTTCATCACCCCAGATGAATAATTTTTTATCTGGTATACCAATTCGCTCCACTACCTCCCGATGCACTAACGTACCGTTGAAAAATGAAGCGACGCCATAAATCAAATCAAACTGAGTCATGTCGACCACCTTACGGTAGTTTCTGCTAGGGCGATCCACATAGAAGGCAAGCTCTGTTTTATCCCGGTTGCTAACCGACATAGCGTTTTTGATACACGGCCCTAAATTCGGCGAATTAACCAGATTAGCCAGTGCATCAGGATCGGCTATACAGTCATCATCCATGCACCAGAGCCAGGTAAAATTTGCTTTGTAAGCAGTATCAATGCCCGTGGCAAAACCACCGGCTCCTCCCAGATTGGGCTGCGTTACTACCCGAAGTGCTTTTTGCGTTGCCAGCCATTCTGTCGTCCCATCATCACTTCCATTATTCACAACAATTATTGCGTCCAGTGGGCGCGACTGGTTACGCAGGCTGTCAAGACATTTTTGAAGGTCATTAAGCCGATTATAGGTGACAACAATAGCAACTATACTCTCCATGTTACTTTGCTAAAAAAGACCTTAACTGCCCCTTACCTAATGCCAGTGTTTCACGTAAGCTGCTCACCGATAGAACAGGTACTTTTTTATATCTCAGGTACCCGTACATTGTCAGTACAATATACAATTCGGCAAGTACCCAGGCCCAGGCCGCACCGATGTACCCAATCTTATTGATCATTACTACATTGAGAATCAGACCAATAACTGAGCCGATAGCCGTAATGATAAAGAAAGGCTGATCCATTCGTAAGTTCAGCATTGTATGCAGGCCCAACAAGTTACTGGCACTTATTATTATTGGCAATAATGAAACAATACGTAATACGGTAATAGCATCGGTAAACTTGTCTCCGTAAAACAGAGTAATAAATATAGGGGCTATTAACCACAGAGTCACAGAGATAGCTACCATTAACAGGATTAAAGGCATAAATGCGGTTTGAACAACGCGTAACCCCTGTTCACGCCCTTTCCCGAATGCACTAGCGACAACAGGGAAGAAAGCCTGATTCAGCGCAAGCGCCACAAATGATCGTGCAATTCCTTCGAGTCGGGTACCGGCCGAAAATATACCAACGTCGTACGGCGTACTAAAAATCCCCAGAAAGAACGGAGCGGAGCTCGCGTAAAGCGTGATCATGATCGACGAGAAGAACAGGGTACTATCTTCTTTAAAACGTCCCAATAACTGCTGCTGCGTTGGCCAAGTAAATGTTAATTTGAAGCGCTTTACAGCTACCCATAGAGCAGCCAGGTTTACCAGCACCTGCGATACGCTGATCATCAGGTTTTGGTAGATATAATCTTCTGGTTGACGGATTAGCAACAGTACCGAAGCAGAGAAAATTATTTTTACGGCTAGATTAAAAATAGCTACCCGCCCCAGATCTTCCATTGCCTGATAAATCCAGAATGGGGCGAGCACCGTCCCAATACAGGTAATATATGTACAGATGTGCAGCCAGAGGTGTGCTTTAAAATCAGGAACTGCCAGCGTGACAGCTACGAACAATACTGTGGATACCAGCCACAGAAGGAATTTTCCCGCCAGAACTTCACTAAAGATTCGATCCGTCTGCGCTTTGTCGTCCCGTTTGCCAGCAATGTTACGCACTGCTGACATCTCGAACCCATAGTTGATAAGTAGGGTAAAATAAGCGATGTACGCCTGAGAAAAATTCAGAAGACCAAGTCTTTCTGGCCCAATAATTCGAACAATATAAGGCACTGTTAACAGGGGTATCAGGAAATTAGCTACCTGCACACTGAACAGCGACGCAACATTGATCATGAAACGTTTCAGGACCGACTTCGATAAGTCCGGCTCTGAAACCTTATTTACTTCTTGTACTAAATTATCCGTTTCACTCATCAGTATGCACCTACCAACCTTTGGTTTTTCCTGTTAACATTGACTTAATTGTCCACCAACAGATTTTGATATCCAGCCACGGTGATTGACGACGGATATAAAGTTGATCATACCGAACGCGATGCTGCATCTGGTGCGCTTTGCTGGTTTCTCCCCGCGCTCCACGTACCTGTGCTAAGCCAGTAATACCCGGACGCACGTAGTACCGGTGGGAGTAACCATCAATCTCATTCCAATATTGTTCATCCAGTAGCAGGGGGTGCGGACGTGGTCCGACCAAACTCATGTCTCCCAGTAATACGTTAACAAACTGAGGCATTTCGTCCAGATTAGTTCTACGGAGGAATTCACCAATTTTGGTCACCCGACTATCCTTTAATTTAGCCTGGCTGAAAACGGCTCCTTTTTCATATTTCATGGTCCGAAACTTGAAGCAGAGAAATGGTTTCCCATTACGTCCGGTTCTGGTTTGCATGAAGATGATAGGCCCTGGCGAGCTCATACGGATTAGAAACCCAAGAAGCGGAATAAGCCAGATAAGTATAGCAACTGTTATAAACGAAGCCACTAAAACATCAAAAATCCGTTTCATAACACGATTGGTAATCGGCTGTGTAACGTTATTGCTTACTTCAAAAACTGGTTTCCCACTTCCCTGCTGGGTTATTGGAACCGGGTTGAAATCGGTAAAAGTTACCATAACTGTTACTGTTTAAGAATGGATCGGACAGACTGATACGCCGGTAGCCAGTTTCGTTTATCGGCTTGAGCGTAGTACTTGTTCTTTTTGTTACCGTTGCCGTAGTAGTAGCCGCCTTCCCCTTCAACCGTATTTAGAACTAGGTTGAGTCGGTTGAACCGGTTTTCCCGATAAAGCATATCAATCATTTTGAGATAGCTTTTTGGCGTTACAGAATGCCGAACCACATAAAGAGTAGTATCTGCTAATGGAGCAATAACTTGAGCATCTGAAACAAGACCAACCGGAGGAGTGTCGATAATAATAGACTGAAAACGTTCTTTCAGTTCCGCTATCATTTGCTCAAGACGCGGGTCATTCAGCAATTCGGATGGATTCTGTGACGCCGTTCCGCTAGGAATGATAAAGTAATTCTTATAGCCGGGCACCGGTTGTATTACTTCATCCAGTGATGCCTCTCCCAGAATGTAGTTAGAAACTCCAGGTGTGTTATCGATATTAATAAGCTGGTGCAGCTTAGGAATCCGTAAATCCATATCGATAATAACGGTCATCTTATTAACTAACGCCAAACTGGCACCGAGGTTCATCGAAATAAACGATTTCCCTTCTCCGCTAATACTTGACGTAAACATAATCACCTGATTAGCAGACGGATCATCTCGTAAAAACTGCAGATTAGTTCGAATTGTCCGAATTTGTTCGGCAATCATGGAGCGGTTCTTTTCGGTAATCACCAGAGCCTTGTTCTGACGCTCTTTGGAGAGTTCACCCAGGATAGGAACAGCCGTATTTGCTTCAACGTCCTGACGGCGCATAATACGGTTATTGAACAGATCTTTACCAGCCACAACGCCTAAAGGAAGAAGTAGTCCTACCAATCCGAAGAGCATGAAAAATAGCGGCTTAACAGGTTTTACGGGCGTATCGGAGCTTTCTGCCGGGCTAATCGTACGGCTATCTGAAACAGCAGCAGCAAAAGCCATTGCCGTTTCTTCTCTTTTCTGAAGCAGCAAGTTGTAGAGGCTTGTTTTTATCGACTGTTCACGGGTGATGTTCATTAAAGACCGTTCCTGCTGCGGAATAGACCGAATCTGACTCTCTAGGTCTGTGTTCTTTGCCACATAACCTTCCTTCGATCGGTTCAGCATGGTCTTCATTGTCTGAACATTCTCAATAATGTTTTTCTTAGTTGTCTTGATCTGGGTATCCAGCGACTGCAACGTTGGGTTCTCATCCGATACGGTTCGGGACAGATCATTACGCTGTAATTCCAGTTGCGACATTTTTGCGATCAGACTCAACAGCACAGGATCGCTCAAACCAACAGTGGCAGGAGTGCCTCCTCTATTAGAGGACTGACTATTAATGTATTGCTGTAAATCGTTCAGAGCGGCCAGTTGAATATTAACCTGGTTTAGCTGG
Organism: Spirosoma sp. KUDC1026; assembly: GCF_013375035.1. Lineage (NCBI taxonomy): Bacteria > Pseudomonadati > Bacteroidota > Cytophagia > Cytophagales > Cytophagaceae > Spirosoma > Spirosoma sp. KUDC1026. The sequence goes on from NZ_CP056032.1 coordinate 377,586, forward strand.
CTGTCATTCTCTTTAGCTGTCTGCAGAAAGGTCTGAGCCTGAGCACTTAAATCGGTTATTCCCTGATTTGCCTTATAGCTTTCTACATTTCGTTCGACAGAAGCCAGTTCACCGGTTACCATCCGCAGTCGGTTATCCAGAAAATCGAGCGTATTGGCAGCCGATTTGTTTTTATCAACAATGGCTGCAGTGTTGTACTCTTTGATTAGCGTATTGAGAATATCTTCCCCGCGTTCAGCAACTGCATCCTCCAGAGTCAGCACAATTACAGACGACAACTTACTGGTTGGCTCTACCTTCATCTTATTAGCCAGCCCTTTTGCCACGCCAGCAACCTGCCCTGCCTGAATTTGTATTCCAGGAAGCGTATCCAGAACCGCAGTGAGCGCACGAACCTGCAAACGGCCATATGGAGTTTGAACCGTTTGATTTAGCGGATAATTAGCCCCATTAATTTGTACGGTTTCGTTAGAAGGAAAAGTCAGTTGAAGCGGCTTTTTGTACAAAGCGTCATTACCCTGCTCAACAATCAGCTGAACTGGCGAATCTTTGTAGATTGCCCGATTGCCGTACTTTGTCTTTTTAAAATAACTGTGTTCAAGATGCAGCTTCTCGACAACGGTGGTCATTAATGATCCCGAGCGCAGAATTTCTACTTCGTTCTCAATTACTTTTTTAGGGGCAACAGGTTGGTTCTCCTGTAAGACCGACTTAACGTCGTTGTCCTTTTTATCGTCAAACAGGACCTTTGCTTCTACTTTATATATGGGCTGCTGAAACAGAAGTACTACGTAAGCAGCAATCAGCATTATGCTGATCGAAACCACAAACCAGGGCCACTTACGCAGGTATTTTAAGATAATCGCCCGTTGTTCAGAGCCATTATTACTCACAACTTGGTAAGGGACATATGAATTGACAGGCGAATTGCCACTACTCATGATTAAAGCAATTTATAGAAGGATGTTATTTAGGTGTTTCGTGCGAAGCCGTTGTATCAGTCAATACAAACTTGGCGTATGATCTAAGGCCTTGTTGAGTCAATTCTTTAACGTGGATACTGTTTTGTCCATTAATAAATCTTTATTACGTCGGTCAGTTGATATAGCATAAGTACAATAAGCTGTACTACGTTTTATCCAACCGCTATTCTGAATTCCTGATTGAAATTTACGCAATCAATCAGCCTTAACAAAATAGGCTTACGGAATGGTACAACATTGTCTTAGTGAATCTATCTACCAAATGTGATAATTTTTGCCTAAAATAATTATATTTATAGTTAATTATAGTATAAGTGAACAAGGATTTTTGACTAAAACGATATCATATATGACTATTTTGATAAAAAACATTAAAACTTTATAAAGTTCTAATATGATCATTCTTTGTAGCCGTTAAATAGATTATAAGTAAAATCAATTTTTATAACTGAAAAAGACAACGGCTATTTTCAGGGTATAATCCAAAAATGTACCCGCACAAATTAGCATACTTATATATATACGCGCACGAGTATATAGGTAGCCTATCTCCGAACTGTCTGTTGACTTCTGACTATTACAGTCGACTCCTCAACCGTTCGTAAAGAGAACGGTTGAGGAGTCGACTGTACCAAAAGCCTTCCTATCAATATAGTCCTTGACTACTTTTCAGTAATGACGACAAAAAGCGATCAATATCCTCTACATTGACATCAACGTTGTCATTGACATACGTATGGTCGACTAATCCATGTTTCAAAACAGAATGAAAACAATAGGCAGAATAATTCAGACCAAGCACGTGGGCCAAATACCTGAAGTATTCAGGCATATAATTAACAGGAAATAATTCGATTAGATGAGCCCCTGGTTTGCACCAGATTATGTTAGCAAACGAAGCTCCGTGAGGCCCAATGATTACCGCAGCATTATAGTAGATCTCTGCCTGCTCAGCAATAGTGCGCGCTTTATCTTCAATAATAGTGAAATTGTATTTCTCTAGTATTTTGATTAGGGAAGGTTCGTTATTAATTTTCCTTCTTCCTGCACGACTGATATAAATTCGTTTGTCGGTACTTGTTCCGGGTTGGAATTTGTTTTGGAAAGCTCTTTTTAGTGAAAGTATATCTGTACTACTAGGGTAAAACCAGCTACCATTATTTCCTAACAAGCAGGTCTCAGCTGAGACCTTGGTGGTTCTACTATCTACAATCTGCTCAGGACTAATATCAAGTAACGCTAGCAGTTCCTTTTCAAAAGTACTATGCATTAGTGGATAGGCAATTACGGCTCTATTCCACTCTGACTCAGACATCACCGCTTTCAAGCGTATCAATTTGGTTATGACGAAATAGATGTAATCGTAATATCCAGACCAATAATGGCTCCAGGGAGCAATCAGTAAATTCGTACGTATTACGTTTCGCTTGTCTGTCTTTAGCTTATCTTTTAAGGCAATCAAATTACCAAAATCAGTATCTAAAATTGACTTACCAATCATTATACTACCATTCTTTAAAAGAATAGCATTTGATTCTTTTGTATCACATTTCCACGCGTATGTTTCTGGAGTAGTAATCCTTTTTTCTGGAAAAATTAGCTTAGTATTATCTACAATATCATATATTTCTGGCAAAACATATTCTTTTTCTTCTTCGCGTTTAACTGAATATATTTTTAATATATTTTTTGTTTCATTCCAACTCAACAATTCAACACCTAGACATTTTGCAACAAACTTAGACTGATTTTTTATATTTCTTTTTACAATAGTCAGAAAGCTTTCCATAACCGTTTTTTATGTATTAAAATACTGCAGACACAATGTATACTACTTCACAGCTAATAAATATTTTACGTACTAGATAATATAAAAATATCTTTACAACATTTATACATGTCAATCCAGTCGGTGTATTATCTAGTTATGATACAGTGATTAAAACTATAGATTTACTCTTTTCGACTCTGTCGTTTTATCATAAATTTATTTAACGTCACAGAAGCTCACCTATAACTCATTGTTAATTCAATAAATTTTAGCATGTTTCAAAGAGATAAAAGTTTATCTTTGTCATTTCTTATGCATTTAATGTGACTCTATCGCATTATGTCTAACAAATCCTTTTTATCCGTTTAGCTGCCCTTCTGTATTGTTATGCTAAAATCTCTAGTTACCTATAGCTTGTTGCTGCTTTTCTTTTTGATAATCTCCCCGGCAATGGGACAAAGTACGTATTATGTATCTGCGGCAGGAAACGACCAAAATGATGGTAGATCGGTCGCCAATGCATTTAAAAGTATAGACCGGGTTAATAATTTATCGTTGCAAGCAGGCGATTCTGTTCTGTTTCGTCGGGGAGATACGTTTAGGGGAACGCTTTTCGTCCGCCAATCTGGTTCACAGGAGCGTCCTATCGTACTTGCCACCTTTGGTACCGGAGCAAAACCAATTTTATCAGGATCGCAACCACTAACGGGCTGGACAAATCTTGGAGGAAACATATGGCAGTCCTCCTGTCAATCGTGCGGGAGTCAGGTAACCGGTGTTTATCGGGATGAAGTTAGTTTACCATTGGGTCGTTACCCAAATGCCGATACACCCAACAAAGGATACTTAACGATCCGGGCTCACACTCAGAAATATCAGATCTTCAGCCAAGAACCGCTGCCTGCAAATATTGACTGGAAGGGTGGCGAGGTTGTTATGCGACCGACCCAGTGGATTATCGACCGGGCTATTGTTGATCAGCAGTATGGAGACGCTTTAAACCTGTTCAACTACTCTAACTATGAGCCAGGTGACGGTTGGGGGTTCTTTTTTCAAAGCCATCCCGCTACTCTCGATCAAAACGGCGAGTGGTACTATAATCAAAATGATAAAACCGTTCGATTGTACATGGCCCAGGGCGACCCGAATTCTCTGTCTATTGCTGCCACAGTAAATAGCCGCGGAGTCGAGCTAAATTCCGTATCTAATATTAAGTTTCTGAACCTGCATCTAACCCAATCATTAAATATCAGCTTTTACGCCAACAATGTTTCTAACATTACTTTGACGGGCCTGGACATTATTGATTCGGGAGAAGACGGAATTATCTTTTCAGGAGGAGGCAGTAATATTCTTATTGAGAACTGTCGGATCATCGATGTCAACAACAACGGTGTTTCAATTGCACCCTATCAAAATGTAACATTCCGAGGAAACACTTTACGACATGTTGGTATTGTACCGGGACGAGGTAAAAGTGGTGATGGTCAGTATAACGGATTACAGTCAGCCGCAAATCAAAATGTGCTTATCGAAAATAACATCATTGACAGCGTTGGTTATAATGGATTGACCTTCTGGAATAATACAACCATTCAACAAAATGTCATTTCTAATTACTGCATGACAAAGAGTGACGGCGGTGCTATTTACGCTTGGAATGGACCCAAAAACTCGATGACTAATATTAAAATGTTGTCAAACATTATATTCAACGGCATTGGGGCCCCAGAAGGGTCTTTTCGAAATGGTTACTCAGGAGCGAATGGTATTTTCTTGGATGACTGTATCGAAAACGTTGAAATTCGAAATAACACTGTTTTCAAAAACCACCAGTGGGGTATTTATTTACACGCAACCAGTAGAATCACAGCAACTGGTAATACGGTATTCAATAATGGCAGTGCTCAATTTGTTATGTACCACAATGCAGGGCAATGTCTTTTTCGGGAAAATACAATCAAGAAAAATATTTTCTTTAGTAAAACTACAGATCAATTAGCGGGTCAGTATGAATCTCATATTGATGACTTACCCCAGTTTGGCGTTATTGATAGTAATTATTATGCTCGTCCCTTCGATCAGCTGTCGATGATCAGAGGCATAAAAAACTACGGAATAGGCAACAACTTTTCGCTTCCCGACTGGACGGCATTTTCAGGTCATGATGTACATTCTACAGCGAGTCCAGTCACGTACAGCCAATACCAGAGTAATGGTTATGGTGGTACTACTCGTCTTAATGATACGTTTACCAATGATAATGCGGGCTGGACCACGTTTAGTGCCTTTAACAATGCGGAAGCTTCCTGGGATAATACAAACAAACTGGATGGTGGAAGCCTGCGGGTGGGCTTTACTACCCCAACGGGACAGGGGCATGCATCATTTATGCTGGCGTACAAAAACTTTGGAGCAGTAACGCAGGGAAAAACGTATCTATTGCGCTTTGACGCCGTGGCGTCGGCACCTCAGCTCGTCTATGTATATATTCGAAAGGGAGACTTTGGAAAAGAATTTGACAGACGCTATGCCTTAACCTTCGATCCAGTGCGTAAAAGCTATGAACTTCCGTATACCTCGTCGGATACCGAAGGCAGCACTATCGTGATTTTTGAGATGTTTGAAGATGGCCCTCGTTTCTGGATTGATAACGTACGTCTTCAGGAAGATGCAGTTGTACGTAATAATCCGGATGATTATATAAAATTTGCCTACAACCCAACGGCAAAGGATAGCCTAGTTACTATTAACGGCTTTTACCGAGATGCTAAAAATCAGGCTTATAATAATCAGTTTGTTCTGAAACCCTTCTCATCAGTAGTGTTGATGAAGAGTGAGCCTGTTCGTTCGGCAGTCGATTTAAGTTTAACGCTGGAAGCTGATAAGCGAACCGTTAGGATTGATGAAGCCGTTACCCTTCAGATCAAGATTCGTAATAACAGCGATACAACGGCTGGACAGACCCGTTGGAATTGTCGCCTGCCGGCCAATCTTCAATTTATAAACAGCAATGGCCAGGCATTAAACGACAATGTTTTGAGTGGCGATATTCAGCAAATTCTTCCCCGTTCCCAGGCAACTGCAGTCGTCCGGGTCAAGGCCACGGCCGGAGGCTCCTATCAAACAGCCGTTCAAATAACGTCAACGACTTCGCCCGACCCCGATAGTACCCCTAATTCTGGTACGGGTGACGGAGAAGATGATACCGCAACGATCGACTTACGGGTTCTCGGAAATGACGAATCTGTTTATTCGTCCCCCAACCCGAACCAACGACCACTACCGGCAGTTGCCAGCAACCAGCCTACAGCCGATCCGAACAAAGCAGACCTTAGCCTGCGAATGGCTTTAAGTAAACGTACAATTGTATCGGGAGAAACGATTACCTGTACATTGTACATTAACAATGCCGGCGGAGCCGCAGCTGGTTCTGCTACGGTACAGTATGAACTTCCGAACGGACTTGAGGTAGCGGATGCAGCTGGCTGGTCAGTTAGCGGACGTTCACTAACAACTACGCTGAATAACATTGCTGCTGGTGCTACCAGCAGCGTATCGTTCCGGGCACGGGCCGTTAGGTCGGGGGACTGGACGACAAAAGCGCAAATCAGTGCAGCTTCTGTTTCGGATCCGGACTCGACACCGGGTAATGGATTCGATAATGGCGAAGATGATCAGACACAGGTTTCTGTTCGTGTAAAATAAAAAGCGAAAGGGCTCCCTGGTAATCAGGGAGCCCTTTCGCTTTTTCAGAATGCCAGCAACGTTTTTTCAATAATGTCGCAAGCTTCATGCATCTGCTCCTCAGTAATAACGAGCGGGGGAGCAAACCGAATTTTATCGCCATGTGTCGGCTTCGTCAACAAGCCATTTTTCATTAATTTAAGGCAGATTTCCCAGGCCGTCTGCTCACCCAGTTCAGGACGTTCGGTAATGACAATCGCATTAAGCAGACCGCGCCCACGTACCAGTTTAACCAGATCCGTTTTCTGGCTGATGGCCCGCATCCGAGCCCGGAAAACTTCTCCTATCGCCATGGCATTATCGGCCAGCTTTTCGTCCTGCACAACCTGCAGCGCTTCCATCGTGACAGCGCAGGCCAATGGATTCCCCCCATATGTACTTCCGTGTTCGCCCGGTTTAATGGTCAGCATCACCTCGTCCGATGTTAACACGGCTGAGACAGGTAACGTACCGCCCGAGAGTGCTTTGCCCAGGACCAGCAGATCAGGTTTTACGTTCTCGTAGTCACAGGCCAGCTGCTTGCCCGTCCGGCCAATGCCCGTCTGTACTTCATCCGCAATAAACAGGACGTTATACCGCGAACACAGGTCACGAACACCCTGTATGTATCCTTCATCCGGTACGACAACACCCGCTTCACCCTGAATGGGCTCGACCATGAAACCGGCAATGTTAGGATCTTTGGCAAAAGTCTCTTCCAGAGCCGCCAGATCGTTGTAAGGGATTACGATATATCCTGGTAGCAGCGGACCAAAATCGTTCGTGCTGCTTGGATCAGTGGACGACGAAATTGCCGCGAGCGTACGTCCCCAGAAATTACCAGCCGCGAACACCACCTTAGCTTCATTCTGCGGAATACCTTTTACTAAGTAAGCCCATTTCCGGGTTAGTTTCAGGGCCGTTTCTCCACCTTCCGCGCCGGAATTCATCAGGAGCGCTTTATCATAGCCAAAGTATTCGCACAGATACTGCTCACAAAGGCCAGTTTTGTCGTTGTAGAAAGCCCGGGAAGTTAGCGTCAGCCGCTGGGCCTGTTCTGTCATAGCGTTAATAATTCGGGGGTGACAATGGCCCTGACTCACGGCGCTGTACGCCGACAGAAAGTCAAAATAGCGTTTTCCCTCAACATCCCAGAGAAACACCCCTTCTCCCCGCGTCAGAACGACCGGAATCGGGTGGTAGTTGTGAGCGCCGTATTCCCACTCCAGATCCATCGCCTGGGTAGGCGTCGTGATTGATGTCAGTGTTTCCATAAGCTTATCCAGAATTGAGTAACAAAATGAATCGTCAGCAAAACTTGTACCTTTAGCAACCAATACGTTGCGGCCACAAATGCTGCTTTTCAAAAATACGATTTCTCCTACACATGCCCAAAAGCCCACTTGTTGCACTCAGAAGCGCTCAGTCCACTCCTGCCCTGACGGACGAAGACTATTATATGACTCCTGATGGTTTTCTGGTCTTTACAGCGATTTATCACAAGAAACGGGGCTATTGCTGCAAAAACGGGTGCCGGCATTGCCCATTTGGATATAAAAAAGAGAGCGAGTAGTTGCAGATTATGAATTAATTAGCCAATTTTGCGCCCTCATACGGAAAACGAGTACGGTAATGGCCAGAGTTTGTCAAATCACAGGAAAACGCACGCGGGTTGGTAACAATGTATCGCACGCTAATAATAAAACGAAACGTAAGTTCTACCCCAACCTGCAGAAGAAGCGGTTTTTCGTCGAATCAACCGGCGAATGGGTTACGTTAAAGGTAGCTACCTCAGCAATCAAGACCATCAATAAGAACGGTCTGGAAGCAACATTGCGCAAAGCATACGACCGCGGTACGCTGTCGCTGTAATCAACAACACATACATCGTTGAGCCTCTTCCGCCCAGAAGAGGCTTTTTGTGTTCTATTTCTCTGCGTCATGAAGTTAAATTTTGAAGACCTCATCGTTGCTGAAAACGATGACTACATCCTCATCAATAAGCCGCCCTACGTGGCTTCGCTGGACGAACGGACCACCGACCGGACGCAGAGCATTTTGCGGATGGCTAAAGAGTATTGTCCGGATGCTCAACTCGGGCACCGTCTGGACAAAGAGACGTCGGGTATGCTAGCCATAGCCAAACACCCCGAAGCCTATCGCCATCTGGCCATGCAGTTCGAGCATCGGGAGGTAACCAAACGATACCATGCCGTCACGAATGGCGTCCATGATTTTGACGGTGTTTCGGTCTTTTTGCCGATCTCACCCATCAAGGACGGTACGGCGGTACGCATCGATCGGGAGAAGGGTAAAGTTGCCGAAACAATTTTCAATACGTTACAGGCATACCGGACAACAACATTGGTGGAGTGCCTGCCCATTACGGGTCGGATGCACCAGATCCGGGTACACCTGATGTGCCTCAAAGCCCCTATTGTGTTCGACGCTACATATGGCGGAGAGCCAGTATACTTATCGGAAGTTAAGCGCAAGTTCAACTTGAAACAGGGAACCGAAGAATTACCGCTGATTCAGCGTGTGGCGCTGCACGCTTATTCTCTGACGTTTACCCAGATGAACGGTGAGGAGCAAACGTTTGTGGCTCCTTATCCAAAGGATTTCGGCGTTCTGGTAAAGCAGTTGGAGAAGTTTTCGTAACAGAAGCGGGTAAAGTAAGAGCGGAGACCGTAATTTGCCCGTTCTAACTTACCGACGAAATTATGTTTGTTCACTCTGTTTATTTCTGGCTGAAACACCCCGAGAATCAGGAAGACCGCGACGCGCTGAAAGCAGGGCTCAACTCGCTGAAAGGCGTTCAGGAGATAACGACGGTTTATATCGGTGGGCCAGCCGAAACTCGTCGTCCGGTCATCGACCATACGTATGACTTGTCGCTGATCCTCGTTTTTGCGGATAAAGCCGCTCATGATACGTATCAGGTACACCCGGTTCATCAGGAGTTTGTGGCCGAGTGCTCGCACCTGTGGGAGCGGGTTCAGATTTACGACGTAGCTGCATAAAGAGCGAGAGGGCGAAAGACAGAAAGAGCGAATGGCTGGATGGCTTACTCTTTCTGTCTTTCACTCTTTAATCCTAGACCAACACCTGCACTTTCATATCCATATTGCCCTTGACAGCTTTCGAGTAAGGGCAGACGGCATGAGCCGTGTCGGCTAGCTGCTGTAATTGCTCATGGTTCATGCCGGGAGCCTTAACGACAATTTTCCCCGACAAGAACATATTGTTACCATCCTGATTTAACGAGATACTTACCTCGACGGCATGTTCCGGTAGAATAATTTCCCGACGTTTGGCAACGGCCATCAGCGCTCCATTATAACAGGAACTATAGGCCGCAGCAAACAGCATTTCTGGGTTAGCGGCTCCACCTTCGCCGTGCATTTCCAACGGACGTTTGATATCCATTTCCAGAATGCCATCCAGCGATTTAACATCACCATCGCGACCACCGACGTTGCTGACAGTGGCAGTATACAGGGTTTCCATTGTTGAGTATATTTAGTTGCATTGGCCGTTCAGTACTTGTGTTAGTTCCAGAACGCCTGCTATCACAACCAACAGAATCCCAAAACTGTTAGACTCAACGGGGAGCTGGCAGGCGTTTTGTGGGCACTCCGCTACGTGCGGGAATTTAAACTAACTTTGTAGAAGGGTATGCTTCCACCAAAGCGGCAATAGAACGGTTTCCTGCACGTTTTTCTTTCATACGCACTTGACATGCTGACCAGTATGAACACGTTATACCAGTTTTTTCCCGGCCGTCAGCTGACTACGTGGATCGGCGGATTAAGTCTGTTGCTTTGGCTTATCCATACCCCGGCGCTGGCGCAGCGAAAACGCGATCGGGGTTTGTCGGCCGATACGTCCCTGGCCAGCATTGCCTCAACCACCGCCGACAGACTCGCTATTGAAACACAGTTTGCGGATGGCATGCGCTTTCTGATGACAGAAGAACCGGCTCGTGCGATCAGCCAGTTTCAGAATGTGCTGAAAAAGACCCCAAATAACGCAGCTGCTCATTATTCGCTTGCTAATGCGTATATAAAAAGCGGTAAGCCAGCCGAAGCACTCCAACACGCCACCAAAGCCTATTCGCTGGATTCTGGTAATAAGTTTTACGCGCTGCTTCTCGGTGAATTATACGTGAAACAGAAGCGATACGGAGAGGCCGAAGAACTGTACGAAAAACTGCTGAAGCAAGGTTCGGAAAACGCGGAATATGGGGTTGAACTGGCCGCCATTTATCTGTTTGATGACAAACCAGAGAAGGCACTGACAGCGTATAACACGGTAGAACGCGAACTGGGCCTGAACGAAGAAATTATTCGGCAAAAGCAGCGCATCTACTTGAAGTTAAACAAAGTTGATAAAGCGGTTGAAGAAGCCGAACGTCTGGTGGCCTCGGAACCGGGCGAGCCAGACTACCTGCTGGAAGGGGCCGAACTGCTGATTGCGAACGACCGGACAGATCAGGCGCTAAGCTGGATTGACCGGGCGCTCAAACTAAACCCGGATTCACCCCAGGCCCATGTACTGCTGGCGGATATCTACCGAAAAAAAGGAGATATGGCCCGCGTCAGCAAAGAACTGAACCAGGTGCTGGCGAACCCAAACCTGGAAGCCGGTCTGAAAGCGCGGATTCTGTCCAGCTACGTAGGTATGACGGAGCAGAATCCAACGGCGCAGAAAGATGCGCTGGGTATGGCACAGACACTGGCCCAAACCAATCCAAATGATCCCAAATCGCAGGTGATGATGGCCGATCTGCTGGCTCAGCAAGGCAAAAAAGCCGAAGCACGCGATGCCTACGCCCGGGCAGCCCGGTTGGACGGCTCGACGTATGAAGTCTGGGGCGCGTTGCTGCAACTGGATAATGAGCTTAACCAGGCCGATAGTTTGCTGGCTCATTCGCAGCAGGCGCTGGAGATGTTCCCGACTCAGGGCGTTTTCTGGTACTCGAACGGATCGGCGAATTTGTATAAGCGAAACTACCAGGCGGCCGTCGACGCGCTGGAAGAAAGCAAAAAACTCCTGGCAGCCAGCAACGACGAAGCACTGAAACGCGGCATCGACGCGCAACTGGGCGATGCCTATAATGGTATGGGCGATTATACCAAATCAGACGAAGCCTATGAAGCCGTGCTCAAGCTCGACCCCATCAATGATTACGTGCTGAACAACTACAGTTATTTCTTATCGCTACGGAAGGCAAATCTGCCCCGGGCGCAGCAACTGGCGCAGAAGCTAGCGGAGCGGCACCCTACCAATGCAACGTATCTGGATACCTACGCCTGGGTACTGTACGTATCAAAAGACTACGCTAAAGCCCGCCAGTACCTGGAGAAAGCCATGAGTAATCCAGCCTCAGTCAGCGGTACAATCATCGAGCACTACGGCGATGTGCTATATCAGCTTGGTCAACACGATAAGGCACTAGAGCAATGGAAGTTAGCTAAGACGAAAGGTAACGCCACACCTGCGCTCGACAAAAAAATCTCAACGGGAAAACTCAATGAATAAGTTTATTGGCATTGCTGGGCTATGCAGTCTTCTGCTGCTGGGAAATGCCTGTCGCCGACAACCAGCCACAGACTCCAGAAATTTTGGTGTTATGCCAAAGATTGACTCTACTAGCCAGACAGTTGCGGTCAATCCCACGCCAATTGATACAACAGCAAAGACGGCCTCTAACGCTGCATCGCAGCCAAACGCAGCCCGACCAGCCGTGGCCGAGGTCGACTTTCGGTACTTGACTACCCGGTCCAAATTATCGTTCAAGGGGCCTAAACAGGAACTGGACAATGCTAATCTTACCATTCGTGCCCGGAAAGATAGCCTAATCTGGCTGTCGGTCAGTAAACTCGGTATCGAAGCCGTTCGAACGCTAATTACGCCTGATTCTATCATCGTGCTGGATAAACTTCACAAGGAAACCGTGGCGTTTGATTTTCCTACCCTGAGCCGGCAGTTCAATTTTAGGATCAATTTTGCGCTCCTGCAGTCGATCTTGCTGGGTAACCTGCCGTATCCCCAGCAAGCCGCTACGGTTGCTTCGTCCTCAGAAACGACGATTTTAAGCCGCCAGCAGGCCGGGCCGGTGCTGGTTGAGAATTATATCAGTAAACCCAATCAGAAGCTGACCCAAGTGCGGCTTACCGATCAGCCTACCCAGAATACGCTTCAGGTTACCTACGAACAGTTTACTGCACTGGCGACTGTTCTTTTTCCTTTCACTAATCTGATTACCCTGACCTATAAGCCGAAAGCGACGGATCAGGCCAGTCAAACCGATATCCAAATCAGACATAATCGGGTTGAGCTGAGCGATACTAATCCAGGATTTCCCTTTTCTGTGCCGGCCAGTTACCAGCATCGACTTAACTAACTCGTTGGCTTCCCGTATTTATGCGTTTTTACCTATTAGCTTCTCTATCTTTTCCTCAACGATCCGGCTTTCTATTGTTTGGCGCTCTGCTGTTGTCGGGTATTGTGACGGCGCAGCAAACGCAACGGAGCCGCCAAATGCTGGAAAAAGAGAAGAAGCAGAACATGGAACGTATGAGCCAGATTAATACAGTGCTGAAGCAGACCTCTTCCGAAAAGCAGGTCAGTTTGGGGCAGTTGAAAGCGCTGGACCAACAGATTCAAACGCAGTCCAAGCAGATTGGTTTGTTGAATAAAGACTTACGCCTGACGGAATCCGAAATCACGGAACTGAAACAGGCGAGCACAAAGCTGACGCAGGATCTGGGTAAGTTGAAAAAAGAATACGGAGCCATGGTCTATGCGGCAGACCGCCGTCGTCAACAGGTCAACCCACTGGGCTTTCTGTTCGCATCAGACAATTTCAATCAGCTTGTTGCCCGCTACCGCTATCTGCGCCAATATTCCGATGCGCGGCAGAGCCAGGTGCGTCAGATCAACACCGTACAGGCCTCTCTGCAGGGTAAACAACAGGCAACGCAACGCAAACGTCAGGAACAACAGGGTACTCTAGCCTCAAAAGTCAAGGAATCCGAAAAACTGGAAACGCTGAAAGACGAAAAGAACACCGTTGTTCAGGAGTTAAGCAAGAAAGAAACAGACCTGAGGACCGAGCTCGCCGAAAGCCGAAAAGCCGTTAGTCAGCTGGAAAGCATGATCACACGCATCATTGCGCGGGAAGCACGCGAACGGGCCGCCCGCGAAGCCCGTGAGCGAGCCGAACGGGAGCGAATTGCGCGGCTGGCCCGCCTTGAAGCCGCCCGGAAAGCCGAAGCCAAACGAAAAGCCGAAGAGGCCGTAGCGGCTGCCGAGAAAGCGGGCGAAAAGCCTGACCCGGAAACGGTAGCCAAAGCAACGCGTCCGGTCGAGCCCGAGCCTGAACCCACAGTTAAGAAACCCGACGAACGACGTAATAATAACCTCAACGATGAAGAAACGGCACTGGCCTCATCGTTTACAGCTTCCCGGGCGCACCTCCCCTGGCCGGTTTCTAAAGGTTTTATCGCCGACCGGTTTGGCCGAAAGCCCCACCCCGTTCTGAAAGGCATTTATGTGGAAAACCAGGGCGTCGATATTCAGACGAACGCGGGCGAAAACGTTCGGGCGGTATACGATGGTATCGTACAGGACGTAACGAGCATGCCCGGTATGAACAACGTAGTGGCCATTCAGCACGGCGATTACTTTACGGTATACGCCAAGCTACGCAGCGTTTCTGTTCAGACGGGGCAGCGCGTTAAAGCCCGTGAATCAATTGGCACGGTAGCGACCGACAAAAACGGTGTTTCCGAGATTCAGTTTCAGATCTGGAAAGAGTTTACCAAACTCAATCCTGAGTCGTGGCTCCAGGCGCACTAATTCTGGCCGATAAGCAGGCTAAAAAGCCCTACCTTTGCGACCTTACGTTGCTTATGGAACCATGTCCGTTCATAATCCAGACATCAAGCGTGTTACAACGCATACAATTCAGGAGTTAAAAAATAAAGGCGAGAAAATTTCGGCGCTCACAGCCTACGATTACTCTATGGCGCGGGTTGTCGACAAGGCCGGCGTTGAAGTTATTCTCGTGGGCGACTCGGCCTCCAACGTAATGGCCGGTCACGAAACAACACTCCCCATTACGCTCGACCAGATGATTTACCACGCCAGCTCAGTAGTCCGGGGCGTAAAGCGGGCGCTGGTCGTAGTTGATTTACCGTTTGGTTCATACCAGGGTAACTCGTCAGAAGCCCTGCGGTCAGCCATTCGCATCATGAAGGAATCCGGCGCGCACGCTATCAAACTGGAAGGAGGCCTGGAGATCAAAGAGTCGATTACCCGAATTCTTAGCGCGGGAGTTCCTGTCATGGGTCATCTGGGCCTGACTCCCCAGTCTATTTATAAATTTGGTACGTATGCCGTACGGGCAAAGGAAGAGGCCGAAGCACAGAAGCTACTCGACGACGCCAAAATGCTCGAAGAAATTGGTTGCTTTGCTACAGTATTGGAAAAAATTCCGGCGGCTTTAACAAAAAAAGTCTCGCAAAGCCTGACCATTCCTACGATCGGCATTGGTGCTGGACCGGACGCCGATGGCCAGATTCTGGTTATCCATGACCTGCTGGGCATCACAAACGAATTCAAGCCACGGTTTCTGCGTCAGTATGCGGACCTGCATACGACGATGACCCAAGCCATTGCGCATTACGTCGATGACGTAAAAGCGCGCGACTTTCCGAACGAGAAAGAAGCGTATTGAGTTAATGAGAAAGAGCAAATACACAGATGCAGAGCCAGTTACTGCAATCGTATTGGCTTTTTGGTTTACAAGAGCATGAAAAATCAACCATTTCAGGTTATTTACGAGGACAATCACCTGCTGATTGTTAATAAAGCACCGGGCATCCTGGTACAGGGCGACCGTACCGGCGACGTAACGCTGCTAACCTTACTGAAGGAATATATCAAAGAAAAATACGATAAGCCGGGCGAAGTTTTCCTGGGACTCGTACACCGGCTGGATCGTCCGGTTAGTGGACTGGTCGTTTTTGCCCGGACTTCGAAAGCGCTGGAGCGGATGAATGAGATTTTCCGCAAGCGTCAGGTTCAGAAAACCTACTGGGCTGTCGTCCGGCGAAAACCACCCAAGAGTGCTGAT
Source organism: Spirosoma sp. KUDC1026 (assembly GCF_013375035.1). Classification (NCBI taxonomy): domain Bacteria; kingdom Pseudomonadati; phylum Bacteroidota; class Cytophagia; order Cytophagales; family Cytophagaceae; genus Spirosoma; species Spirosoma sp. KUDC1026. The sequence continues at coordinate 393,211 of NZ_CP056032.1, forward strand.
AAACTAGTAAACTGGCTCGTTAAAGACGAACAGAAAAATCAGGTAACGGTCTACGATTACGAAGTGGCTAACTCACAAAAAGCCGAGCTGTCGTACCGGCTGCTGGGTAAGATTAATGAACATTACCTGCTCGAAGTAAATCCAATTACGGGTCGTCCGCATCAAATTCGTTCCCAGCTGGCGCATATGGGCTGCCCTATTCGCGGTGACGTGAAATACGGGTATGACCGGGCCGTACCCGATAAGAAAATTTATCTGCATGCCCGGCGGCTTTACTTTACCCATCCGGTTAAGAAAGAACCCCTGGTCTGTAAAGCTGCCTTGCCCCCTGATCCATTCTGGGAAGAATTTCTGGCGCTGGACGATGAACGGTTCAAAGACAAGAATATGGACTTTATTTTTGAATAGTCTGGTCCGGCTAAAAATGAAAAAGCGCCTTACACAGTCTCTGGACTATGTAAGGCGCTTTTGATTTATATAGTAAGCTATGTTGAGCTTACTGCTCCATCAGTGAATGTGACGTTTCCGTCTCCTTCATCTGCGTAATATCGGTCATCATTTGTTCAAGAACACGCTCGGTCATTTGCATAGCACCGCGTATAGCCCCATACAGCAAGCATAGGGGCAGAATAATGGGCAGAAAGAAGACCCATTGAAAGATCATGTGGATTTTTACGTTTTTCATCAGTTTACGGGGGAAAATGTATATAAGTTTACAAAAATCTAAAGGAACAGTATAGCCTGATTCAGGTTTTCTTTCTCTTTTTTTTCTGCTAACCAAATTTACACATTTTATATAACTTAATGAGTATTTTCTTTAACTAAATCTACATTAAATTTTCTATAAAAGTGTAAAACAAGGCGCTTAGGGTTACTTATCCGTTGATTATCATCTGCTTTTGCGACCCCTTCGTTCCAAGTTACCGATAAACTATATCAATAAAGTAAAGTCAGTATTTTTGGCCGCTTTTCATGAACCGTATTGATCGCATTTCGGCTATTTTGATTCAGTTACAGTCCCGACGAGTTGTAAAAGCGCAGGATATCGCCGATCGGTTCGCGATTAGCTTACGTACGGTTTATCGCGACATCCGAACTCTTGAAGAGGCTGGCGTTCCTATTCTGGGCGAAGCGGGTGTGGGCTACTCACTAATGGATGGCTATCGTCTGCCTCCTGTCATGTTTACGCGGGAAGAAGCCATTGCGTTGCTGACTGCAGAAAAACTAGTAGCTAAAATGACGGATACAGCCACCACGGCCGATCACCAGTCGGCTATGTTCAAGATTAAGTCAGTGCTTCGGACTACCGAAAAAGACCTGCTCGATCGTATCGATAACCGCATTGAGATCGTACAGGGGCGTCGGCCGCGTCCAGAATTGATGGCTATCAACCCCCTGCAGACCGTGTTACAGGGGATTGCCGAACGGAAGGTTTTGCACCTGGACTACACAGCCTATCAGCAACAGATAAGCAGCCGTTGTGTCGAACCGATCGGTGTCTTTTACCTGGATCACTATTGGCATCTGATCGCGTACTGCCGCTTACGACAAGACTACCGCGATTTCCGGATGGATCGCATGAGTACCATTCGGGTTGGGGCTGAACGCTTCCAGCCGGTTCATCCGCCCTTGCAGGAATACCTGCGGAACATGTATCCCGACCGCGATCTGAACCGAGTTGTATTACGAATCAACAAAGCGATTGTCAGGCATCTGTCCGAACAGAAATACTACAACGGCTTCGTGTCGGAGGAAGAACACGATAACTACATCGACATGACCTTCCTTACCTACAACCCCGAAGGAATAGCACGCTGGTATTTGTCGTTTGCCGATCAGGCTAAGATTTTGGAGCCTGCTACGTTGCGTGAACGCGCTCAGGAAATCGTTCGTACGATGGCGCAGCATTTCTGAAAAGCTACTGACACAGGGCTGTCACCGGGTGATTGTTACTTTGTTTCAAACAAAAAACAACGCCCCATGTCGATCATCATCCCCCTACTCCAGAAAGAATTTGATCAGGAAGCCATCACCACGCGGAAGATGCTGGAACGTATTCCTGATGATAAATACGACTGGCAGCCTCACCCCAAAAGCATGACGATCCGGCAATTGGCCACGCACATTGCCGATTTGCCTTCGTGGACACATCTCGCGTTGACAACTGATGGGCTTGATTTTGCGGTTACCCCCTACTCCCCGCCCGCTATTGACAGTACCGCTACATTACTGACTTTCCTCGACGAATCTCAGACTAAGGGGCGGGGCGCACTGGCCGAAGCCACAGACGATGAGCTGCTCCCGACATGGACGTTACGGTATGGGGACCAGATTCTGAGTGTTTCCTCCACCGGCGAAATGATCCGTATGTCGTTTAGCCAGGTTGTTCACCACCGGGCCCAGCTGGGTGTTTACCTGCGCCTACTCGACATACCAATTCCGGGCAGTTACGGTCCCAGCGCCGACGAGCAAAGTTTCTAATAGCAGCCTACCTTTTCATGATCGGTACCCGAGCAATCAGGTACCGATCTTTTTTTATTCGCCCTATAATGGCTGACCTATACCAACCGTATCCTCTGTTTTCTATAAAAACGGGCACTAATTAGTATTACCTAGAAGAAGAATACGTGGTTTTAGATACTTTTACAGAAATTTCTTCTGTATTTCGGTACATTGTTCCAATTGAGTGTATATCGGTCTGGGATTGCCCGCCTTTTATTTGGCTTGTATTTCGCGATACTTGCCAACGGGATTATCTTTCGCCACGCGCACCGACTATCCGACGGAACAATTTTATGCCACGCGCACCCGTACAAAAGCGCACCCGGTACAAACTTTCCTGATCATACCCACAGTCGGGATGAACTGATCCGACTCGACGCGTTTACGAATGCGCTCTATGAAAGCCCCGGTACGTTTGTATGGGCACTTGTTATTGCCGTTATCCTGCTGCTGAACCGGTTTCTACCCATCCGCACGACAGCCGGATTTTCAATTACCCATCTTGCCTTCCAGCATCGCGGTCCGCCGGTGCAGTTGATTTAATTCTGGTTTTCCTACAATCTCCTGTCAGCTAGCCAAGCGTATTGGTCTAGCCACGGGCGTTTATGTATGGTTTTAACACCTGTTTTAATTAACTGTTATCCAGCTTTCTATGACTCGATCACTCCTTAGTTTCATCTTTCTGGCTTTCCCCTTTTTCGCTTCGGCTCAGTCGTTTTTTACCGGACAGGTACTGGACAAAACCAACCGTGACCCGTTGATTGGCGCTACGATCTACATTGCCGACACAAAACAAGGCGGCTTGACCGATACGTTGGGCCGTTTCCGCATTGCCGATATTGCTCCGGGACCGCACCGGGTTGAAGTCCGACTAATTAGCTATAAGACTCTTAGTCGAACGATACACTTCAACAGTAGTGGTACTGTTACTGATTTTCAACTCGATCCAGTGGCTGCGCAACTCAAAGAAGTTGTAGTAACGGGACTAACAACGGGCTCGACCGTCAAGGACAGTCCGGTTCCGATTATGACTTATAACAAAATTCAATGGCTCCAGACCAGCTCCACTAACCTAGTCGATGCTGTTGGGAAGCTGCCGGGCATGTCACAGATCACAACGGGCGTGGGTCTGTCGAAACCCGTCATTCGGGGTCTTGGCTTCAACCGGGTCATTACGGTGCACGACGGCGTTCGGCAGGAGGACAACCAGTGGGGTGAAGAACACGCGCTTCAGGTCGACGAGTATTCAATAGAGCGTTACGAGATTATTAAAGGCTCGGGTAGCCTTCTGTATGGTTCCGACGGCCTCGGTGGTGTAATGAGCCTGATCTCGGCGCGTCCCCCCGAAGCGGGCGTAACGCGGGGGCAGATTCTGGCGAACTACCAGAGCAACAACGGTATGTTGGGCCTTTCCGCGATGGTTGAAGGAACGGGTAAATCCGGTGTGTTTGCCCGGTTGCGGGTGAGTGGTAAAAGCGCCGGTAATTACCAGAACCAATTCGACGGACGTGTGTATGGGTCTGCTTATCGCGAATACGATGTAAATGGTACTGTTGGTGTAAACCGCAAATGGGGGTATTCACAAATTTACTTCTCGAACTGGCACCAGGATATTAACATTGTTACGGGCGAGCGCGACCCAAGTGGCCGCTTTCTCAAACTCGTACGGGTATCTGCCGATTCCGAATCCGTAGCTCCTGCCACAAACGCCGATCTGCGCAGTCGCACGATCAATCTGGGTAATTACCAGAACCTGAATAACCTGAAGGTGTCGTGGAATACGTTTGCGAAAGTTGGTGGTGGCAACCTGTCGGCCATTGTGAGCTACAGCCAGAACCGGCGTCAGGAATTTGCCAGTACGTTAACGGATCAGCCCGCGCTTTACTTCTACCTGCAAAATGTTTTCTATGATCTGAAGTATTACTTCGGCGGCCGGAATGGATGGGATTTCACCGTTGGCGGCAATGGTTTGTGGCAGTACAACCAGAACAAAGGGATGCAGGTCCTCTACCCCGGTTATCGCTCCTGGGATAATGGATTGTTCCTGTTCGGACAGAAGAAAACAGATCGGCTGACGCTCAACGGCGGTATTCGCATGGATATTCGTCAGATGCGGATCAACCGGCTATATGCCGATAGTAACGGTAATTTCAGCGAAACGCCCATTACCGGCGGACAGCTTCGCTTTGTTGGGCTTAACAAAACGTATTCAAACCCAACAGCCAGCCTGGGCGCTACGTATAATTTATCGAGTCGCTGGACCGTAAAAGCCAACCTCGGGCGGGGTTTCCGGGCACCCGCTACGCCTGAATTATCGGCCAACGGTGAACATGCCGGTACGTTCCGCTACGAGATCGGGAGTCCAAACCTGCGGTCAGAAACATCCTGGCAGGGCGATCTGGGTATCAATTATGAAACTCCAGACGTAGCCATTACGGTGAGTCTGTTTCAGAACCGAATCAACAATTACACGTACTCGGAAAAAGTCACGGACCGGTTCGGTCGGGATTCCATTGTCGATCCGAGCCGTCCAATCCTGACGTATCGGTACGTGCAGGGCAACGCCGTCTTGTTTGGGGGTGAGGGCCAGATCAGCGTTAATCCACGCTCGGCCCAGTGGTTCCATTTCACGACCTCGTACTCGCTGGTGCGGTCGCGCAACCTGTCGTCCACGAGCGATTCGACGAAATACCTGCCCTTCCTGCCTCCACCGCGTGTCATCGGTCAGCTAAAGTTGACTCGCGCTGAAGCCGGCAACCACTGGCACAATCTATATGCTTTGCTGGAAGTGGAACATAATGCCGCCCAGAACCAGGCGCTACTGGCCTACGGGACCGAAACCACTACACCAGCCTATACGCTGGTGAACCTGGGTGGCGGAACGGATATCACGAATAATTCGGGCAGGACGCTGTTTTCGCTCTACCTGACAATACAGAATGTGTTCGACGTAGCGTACCAGAGTCACCAGAACCGCCTGAAATATTTCGGCGTCAACGAGGCCACCGGCCGACAGGGTGTCTACAATATGGGGCGCAACTTCAGCCTGAAAGCCGTCGTCCCGATCGGAAGAAGGTAATTTTTAAGGAGAAAAGCAGGAGGGGAGGAAAGGACGAAGGAAGCGCAAGCCTCTTTCTCCTTTCCTCCCCTCCGCGACGGTGGACCGATCCTTTCTCCTTCTTGAAAATTAGTTCAACGTAGCAACAGCGTCCTTTATGCGTTGCACGGCTTCGACCAGCAGTTCGTCGGCAGCAGCCGTCGAAATACGCAGGCAGTTGGGCGCACCAAAGCCCGAACCCGCTACCGTCGATACGTAGGCCGTATTGAGCAGCCAGGATGCAAAATCGTCCGAGTTATTGATCGTCGTCATACCATCTGATTTTCCGTAGTAATAACTGATGTCCGGGAAGGCGTAGAAAGCACCTTCGGGCACGTTAACCCGGAAGTTTGGTACGTCTTTCAGAAGGCCCACTACCAGATCACGGCGACGCTGATACGCTTTCGTCATCTCTTGTGAGGGTTCCAGCGGGCCCGTCAAGGCGGCCACGGTTGCTTTCTGCGCAATCGAGTTCGTACCGGACGTAACCTGCCCCTGGAGTTTCTCAACGCCTTCGGCAATCCATTTGGCAGCACCGATATACCCGATTCGCCAGCCAGTCATGGCGAAGCCTTTGGCAACACCGTTTACCGTAATAACACGCTCCGCAATTTCCGGAATCGAGCCAATACTAAAATGACCTTCAGGCGTGAAGTTGATGTATTCGTAGATTTCGTCGGCCAGCACATAGATGTTTTCGTGACGAGCGACTACGTCGGCGATAGCCCGCAGTTCGGCTTCCGAGTAGATCGAACCGGTTGGGTTATTGGGAGAGGCATACATGACGATCTTGGTCCGATCGGTAATAGCCGCTTCGAACTGCTCCGGCGTCACTTTGAAGTTGTTCTCGAATGAGCCATCGACCACCACTGCTTTCCCCTCGGCCAGCTTCACCATTTCGGAATAGCTCACCCAGTATGGCGAGAAGATCACGACTTCGTCTCCCGGATTGACCAACACCTGAATGACGTTCGCCAGCGAGTGTTTGGCACCGGTCGAGACAACGATATTTTCGGGTTTCCAGTCAATATTGTTATCCCGTTTGAATTTATCGGCAATGGCTTTGCGCAGATCGGGGTAACCCGCAACCGGCGAATAGCCATGAAATCCATCATCGATCGCCTTCTTGGCGGCTTCGCAGATGTGCTGGGGTGTCTTGAAATCAGGCTCCCCAACACTCAGACTAATTACTTTATGACCCTGCGCAGCCAGTTCACGGGCTTTTTTGGTCATCGCCAGCGTTGACGATTCTTCCAGCGCGTTAATACGATCGGCTAACAAACTCACAGTGTCGAGCGTGGCAGACATAGTAGTATTTTTTGACAATTTGATAACAAACTGAGGGCAAAGGTACTAGGTTTGAATACCCATGGCATTATTCAACTCACAATTTCTATAGTGCTTACTGAACGGAGGTAGTATTTTATTCAAAAACCTATACCTACGTTTAAGTTAAGCTGTAGAGCGAACCCACTAAAGCCATCTAATTTTATTGACTGAGGGCTTATTCCTATAGCAGAGTAGTCCGACGATGCAGTTGCCAATGCGCTGTAATAAACCGGACCTAAAGATGCTTCCAAAGCAATTTTATCTTTGATAAGCTTCTGGTACCCTAAATTCAATCCGGGGCCTATAAGGTGAACAGATACAGAAGTACTCCACAAGGATAACAGTGACTCTTCAGCCCTTCCGTAACCGTACGTCAGTGATGGAGCAAAATAGAATCCGTTAGGAGCGCTCTCCCAATCGGATACATAGAATTTATACTGAGGAGTGATAGTGGCAACCTGTATTTTGCTGAATAAATCCCTCTTTGAGGTGTAGCCAACAGCTAGTTCGACACTACGGGAATCATTTAATATTCTTTCATACGAAACTAGCACTCCTTTTTGAAAAACAGATACCAGATCCATCTTTAACACGTTCTGGCTCTGAGCATTACAAAAAAAAGAGGTAAGACCAACGAGGCAGGAAATTAGTAAAAATCTTATGTACATATGTTTTTTCTGTAAAGATATATTTTACAGAACTCGTACATGGTTAATATCTACTAAAAGGAGGTTGGTATAAATCATCATTCAGCCACAAACTTCAGCATCCACTGCCCGACGGACGCATTTGTCAGATTGAAAACGACGTTGGGGAATAGCCCTATCACCAGGGCCATAAGACCCAGCGGAATTAAAAGCAGTTTCTCCCGAACCGTCAGATCAGTAAGCACCGCCGTCGTAAACTGCCGTTCCTCAACGGTACGTACCCAGGTTATTCCGAAGAACATCCGCTGTAACGTCCAAAGGAAATAAGCGGCTGCCAGCAGTAAACCTGTTGTGGACACCGCCGTCATCCAGCCGGGTAAATAGCTGGACTGGAAGCTGCCCATGAGCGTGAACAATTCGCCCACAAAACCCGAGAAACCAGGCAGCCCCAGCGAACCAAAGAAAGCAACGGCGGTCAGGATGGTGTACTGTGGCATCAGATGCAGTAAGCCTCTGTATGAGTCGATACGTCGGTCGTGAGTACGGTCGTACAGTACCCCAACGACCAGGAACAACATAGCCGATAAAACGCCGTGGCTAACCATCTGATAGATGGCTCCGTTGATGCCCTCACCGGTCAGGGAAGCGACTCCCAGCAGGACAAAACCCATGTGCGATACCGACGAGTAGGCGATCATTTTCTTTACGTCGTTCTGCGCCAGGGCGTTCAATCCACCGTACACAATTGACAGGGCACCCAGCCCCGCCAAGGGCAGTGCGTACACCATCCCCCCATCCGGGAAGAAATTCCAGACGATTCGCAGAAAACCGTAGCCGCCAATCTTCAGCAGGACACCCGCCAGCACAACCGATACGGGTGTCGGCGCTTCGACGTGCGCATCCGGCAGCCAGGTGTGAACCGGAACAATAGGAAGTTTAATGGCAAAACCCAGAAAGATGGCCCAGAAAGCCAGCATCCGTACTGGCATACCAAACAGAACCAGGTCTGCTCCCGGATGCAGGAATGCGGTTGGCAGGTAATTATTTCCGTCGGCCAGGTAGCGCATATCGAACGTATGCACCACCTGCGACAGCTCAAGTTGTCTACTTTGTAGCTGCTCCTGCAGGATTCGGATCACGTCGCTCGTTACCAGCGATACATCGGGCACCAGCCCTGCCTGCACCGCCGTACTGATGGGATCAATCACCGAAATCGACAACCCAATCATCACGAGCAGAATCAGCAGCGAGCCCAGCAGCGTATAGAGGAAAAACTTAATCGACGCGTATTCCCGACGTGGTCCACCCCACAGCCCAATCAGGAAATACATCGGCAGGAGCATAAACTCGAAGAAGAGGAAGAACAGAAAGAAATCCAGCGCGACGAAGCAGCCCATAATTGTACCTGTCAGAAGCAGATACAGTGCGTAGTACGCCTTGAGCTTCTGGGTTATGTTCCAGGAGGATATCACCCCAATCAGCATGACGACCGCCGAGAGTATCACCAGCGGCAGGCTCATTCCATCAATACCAAGCAGGTAATCGATCGACACTATGCCTAAACTCCCAAGCCGCAATGTAATCCAGTCAGCCTGTTCGAGCAGTTGATAATCAGCTACGGTAGTATCAAAAGCCAGATAGATAAAAGCAGCCAATACCAGTTCGACAAACGTAACGCCCAACGCAATCCATTTGAAACTGCTGCTTTGCCCCTCGGGCAGTAGCGCTACCAGCAGGGCACCCAGCAGCGGTAAAAATATCAGTAGCGTAAGAAGCATTCTGTCGTCATTAAATTACAAAAGCCACCACAACATCAGTAGTAAGCCTACGACTGCCGCTGTGATGTAAGATTGAACAAGTCCGTTTTGCACAGAGCGGGTCAGTTTGCCCAGCTGTCCCGCCAGCCAGGCCGCGCCATTCACTAGCCCATCAACGCCAAACCGGTCAAATCCACTGGCTAGGTGAGCCAGCACGACGGTAGTGACCCCAGTACCGTTCACCGTACCATCGACTACCTTCTGATCGGTCTTGTTGAGCCAGTGCGCAAACCGAACCGACGGATTGATGATAGCATAGGTGTACAGGATATCCAGAAAACCATACTCAATAGACAGACGTACCACCAACCGATTGGTATCTACCTTTTTCATGCGGAAACCAACCCAGCCGCCAAGCAGCACCAGAGCTATAGAAACTGGGGCTAACCAGACGTACTCCGCCGATTCAGTCGCTGAAAAAAGATGCAGAAACCAACTGCTATGCGCTGAAACCGGATTGAGCGAAAACCAGAAAGCTATGGACAGAATCGCCAGTACCAGCACCGGGCCGCGCATGAGCCAGCTTGGTTCGTGCAGAGGCTCAGTCGATACGGCCTCATTACGGTACTTACCGAAGAAAATGAGCTGCCACTGCCGCGACATATACAAGGCGGTCATACCCGACGAGACTAGCAACAGGACCGGTATGCCGTAGGCCAGCGAACCGGGCTGCTGCTCGGCCCAGGAGAATACACCACCTATCAGGGCTTCCTTCGACAAAAAACCGGATAGCAACGGCACTCCCGACAGAGCAGCCGCGCAGATGGTGTAGCCAATAAACGTCACCGGCATCGCCCGGCGAAGTCCGCCCATCTGCCGCATATCCTGCGAATGAACCGCGTGAATGATCGAACCGGCACTCAGGAATAAACCGGCTTTGAAGAACGCGTGGGTAAGCAAATGGAACAGCGCTTCGCTGACGTTACCCGTGCCCATACCCGCCACCATCATCCCAAGTTGCGAAACGGTGGAGAAAGCGAGTACCTTTTTGATATCCGTCTGGAATATGGCTGAATAGCCACCCCAAAGCGTAGTGATAGTCCCAATCACCGTAATGACAATCAGGGCGTCAGGCGACAACAGCGGATGAACACGCGCCAGCAGAAAAATACCGGCCGCTACCATTGTAGCCGCGTGAAGCAGCGCTGACACGGGTGTGGGGCCTTCCATGGCGTCGGGAAGCCAGGTCAGCAGCGGAAACTGCGCCGATTTTCCTACACATCCCATGAACAGGCAGAGCCCGATAACCGTAGCAGGTGCCGTTGCCAGATCGCCATCCAGCAGGACGCTCAGCTCGAACGTATCGTAATAGTAATACGTCAGAAAGATCCCCAGCAGGAAACCAATATCCCCTACCCGGTTCATCAGGAACGCTTTTTTGGCAGCCTGCCCGGCAGCGGGACGATCCGAATAAAAACCAATCAGCAGATAAGATGCTAACCCTACCAATTCCCAGAAGGCGTAGAGTACGATCAGATTTCCCGCCAGCACGATACCCAGCATGGCTCCCACAAAGAGCTGGAGACTGGAAAAATAGCGGGCTAGTTTGGGTTCGTCGTTGAGGTATTCGATTGAATAAAGCTGTACCAGCAGGGCAATGAAATGCACCAGTAGCAGCATGACTGCCGTCAATGTATCCAGCCGGAGACTAAAGTTAACGGGTACATTCGTCAACTGAGCCCAGTTGACAGAGAAGGTTTCGGCCTGGGCTGGAACCGAGGTGGCAACCAAAATCGATAATACTAATCCGGAGCCCGTAAATACCAGCGCCAGCCCCCCCGCCAGTCGACGCCCGGCACTCGCTACGGTCAGGAACCCAGCGAATGGCAGTAGCAGTAAAATGGCAACGAGGAGTGAATGGGACATTAGGCACAGGGGCAGTTACGGCCGCAAATATCCAGATTGATGACTGGGGAAACAAACCAACTCAACTTGTTTTCAGCCAGCCCGTCACGCTCAATCGCTCTCGGGTGGCAGGCAGGACCTCATGTTCTAACAGGCCACTTTCAAAACAGACTAACCGCCCCCCAACTGGCTCAATCGTAATAGTCTGCTCGTTCCCGGCTTCGTCAGGCAGATAAAGAGCCAGTTGTCCGCCGTCGCTTTCCTGCCAGTCTGGGTTAAGGTAACAGATGACCGACAGCTTCCGGCGCGAGTCGCTGCGAAACTGATCGAGGTGTCGTTTGTAGAACGTACCGGGCGGGTAGAGCGCGTAGTGAAATTCATAATCCCGCAGGCCCAGGTAACAGGTTCGGTTGACGTAGTCCACGAACTGCCCGATACGTTTCAGGAAAGCCGCTTCTTCAGGGGTGCTATCGGTTTCGTCCAGCCACAAAATTTCATCGCCCCGGATTTGCCGCTCAACAACCGTATTCTGGTTACCGATACCCGCCGATTTAAACGTCCCGGCTGTCCGGCGCTCGCGCAGGCGGTTGGCCAGGGTATTCACCTCGTCTACGGTCAGGAAATCGTCCGCAATGCCGTAGCCAGTAGTTAGAATTCCGTCAATAATTGGTTCGAACTGGTCCTCCATCACTGTTTCAATTCGTTGAGTTTATCCAGTTGCACCGTTCGGAAGTGGCAATAAACCTGCAAGACAATCGCCAGTGCCACCGCCGATTCTGCGGCCGCCACGACCATAACGAACAAGGCCAGCATCTGTCCCTGTAGTCGGTCCGGGTCGTACTGACTGAAGGCAACCAGATTGATATTGACAGCATTAAGCATCAGTTCAATACCCATTAACACCACGATGGCATGCCGTTTAAGCAGGACGACTGCCAGCCCTATGCTGAACAGCGCGGCCCCAACCAGCAAAAACATATAACTATTAACGGCCTGCATTTTTCTTTGAATTAAGGATTGGTGCTGCCAGATACGTAGCACCAACCAACGCTGCCAGCAACAGGATACCTATCAATTCGAACGGTAAGACCGATTCGGTCATAAGCTGCTTACCGATGGTTGTAATGGTGCTTTGCCAGCCAATAGGCTGGGAGAAAATCAGGAAATTAGCCCGCGCCAGTAACGTATACAAAGCCGCAAACAGACTTCCGGAAACCAGTAGCGCGACTACCCAGCTCCGGTTCAGACTAGGCACCTGGTTAGGTACCTGACTATTCATATCACCCGGCGGCTCTGGTTTATGGGTCAGCATGACGCCAAAAACCACCAGCACAAGTACCCCACCTACGTAGATCATTAACTGGGCAATCGCCAGGAAATCGGCGCTAGCCAGGACGAACAAACCCGCTACGCCGAATAAAGTCAAGAGCAAAAAGAAGGCCGCGTATAACACGTTCTTCGTTAGCAGGACGGCCAATGCACTGCCGATGGTGAGGATGGCAAACCCGTAAAAAGCTAGTTGAATCACTGACGTAACAGATTATGCCGATGTCTCATCGGATGGTGGTGAAGGTGGAGCCGATTTGGGTTTCATCGTTGGCCGGAACGCTGGTTTCGGCTTAGCAGCTTCAGCTAATTGTTCTGGCTCGACTGGCGTACTAGCACTGGTTTCCGTAGTTTCAGCCGGCGGAGTTTTCTGCGCTGGTTTCATCGTCGGCTGGAACGCGGGCTTGGGCTTAGCCGCAGTTGGCTCAGTGGCTGGCGTTATAGTCTCTTCTGTTTTCTTTACGTCATCAACCGGCTCAACTGGTTTCGCCGGTTTCATGGTTGGTCGGAACGCGGGTTTCGGTGCTACGTCGATTTTCTCTTCTATAGCTTCCATTTTCGTCCCTTCTGGTTCATCAACCGGATCAGTTGGCTTAGCCGGTTTCATCGTCGGCCGGAAGGCTGGCTTGGCTTTCGGCGCGTCGACTGGCGTTTCGTCTGTTGATTCGGCAGCAGCGTCTGGCTCAGCAGACTTTGCGGGCTTCATGGTTGGCCGGAACGCCGGTTTGGGTTTTGGCGCTTCAGCCGCTGGCTGCCCGGGTTCATTACTTTCCGCTTCCGAAACGGGGGGCGTAGGCGTAGCCGCATCAGCGGGTTGGCCTGGCGGTTTCATTGTTGGCCGGAAGGCTGGCTTCGGCTTTGGCGCATCCTCCACACGGCTAGCAGCGCTACCCTCAGACGTAGGGTCAACAGGCTTATCCGGTGGTCTCATTGACGGGCGGAAGGCCGGTTTTGGTTTTGCCGGCTCCGCTGGCGTTTCTGATGCAGCCGCTTCCATTTCGGTTGACGCCGGTTTTGGCGGCTTCATGCTGGGCCGGAACGCGGGTTTCGCTTTTGGTACGTCGGCAGCCGATGCGGCTTTCTCTGGCGATCCTGCTTCCGTTACTTCATCCCGGATAATATCCTGCGTAACGAGTTTATCGGCAGGTTCGAACGTTGGATGTTTCTGTGTTTCCAGACCACCCTGCGCGATCTGCTCCATTTCAGATGGTGTCGCGTCGGTTAGCGGGTGCTTAGCCGCGCCCTCACCAGAATTGAGCGACTCAACTGGTGGAGTAGCCGGTTTCACCGTTGGCCGGAACGCGGGCTTCGGTTTGGCAGCAACGGGCGTTTTACTTTCAACCGTATCGGCTTTAGCAGCGGCTTTTGCTTCTTCTTTTTCCCGGACGAATTGTTCGTAAAGCGCTCGTTTTTCGTCAGCTTCTGCGGGCGTCAGCTCGGCAAATTGGTACGTTAGTTTACCCAGTTCGAATTCGCTATAGTCAAACTTCTTGTCCATCGTCAAACACTCCGTTGGGCAAACGGCGGTGCACAGGCCACAGTAGCAACACTTGGCCATGTCGATGTCAAATTTGGCGGCATACAGCCGAATGGGGGAACCATCCGACGCCCGGCCTACCTCTTCGGTCGCCTTGATGGCGTCTATGGTAATGCAATCGACGGGGCAAACTTTGGCACATTTATCGCAGACGATGCAGTCGTCAATCTCATTCCGCAGTCGATACCGGCCATTATCCGGAATAGGCAGCTGCTCGTGCGGGTATTGGAGCGTAACGAGGCCGTTCTGTAGATCGAAGTAGTTGTCACTGGCTACACCCTCGGGCGTTCGGCGTTTCGTTGCGTTACGAATGTGACGTAACGTTAACCCTAACCCTTTGACCGTCGTCCGAATCCCCGATTTTATATCGTCAAAATAAGACATTACTAAAGAGCGAAAGAGCGAAAGGGCGAAAGAATGAAAGAGTAGCTATCTCGCTCCGTTTCGGTGGTCCGATTTCGCTCTTTCGCTCTTTCACTCTTTCGCTATAGTTCAGGAAACCGATCTGGTTCGGCCTCGTTCATTAATTCGTAAATCAGTTCGATTACGTCGTCAACGCTTGGTTTCGAAAAATAATCGCCATCGGAACCGTAAGGTGGCCGGTGTGCCTTGGCGGATATCGTTCTGGGGGCCGAATCCAGGTACTTGTAAGCATCCTGACACTCGAGAACTTCCTGCATCATGAATGCCGATGCGCCACCGGGTACGTCCTCATCGGCGAAAATAATTCGGTTTGTCTTTTTCACTGATTCGAGAATCAGATGATGAACATCGAAGGGCAGTAGCGTCTGCACATCCATCACTTCAACACTGATTCCAATAGCAGCTAGCTGCTGAGCGGCTTCCATCACGATCCGGCACATGGAGCCGTACGTGACGACCGTTACGTCCGAGCCGGGTCGCAGTACGTCAGGAACACCCAGGGGCAAACAAAACTCAGCTAGGTTATCGGGCAGTTTTTCCTTTAATCGGTAACCATTCAGTGATTCGATTAATAAAGCCGGATCATCTCCTTTGATAAGCGTATTGTAGAAACCGGCGGCCTGGGTCATGTTACGTGGCACCAGTATGTGTATCCCCCGCAGGCTATGCAGCATAGCACCCAGTGGAGAGCCTGAATGCCAGATTCCCTCCAGTCGGTGGCCCCGCGTCCGAATAATCAACGGGGCTTTCTGCCCGCCTTTCGTACGATAATGCAGCGATGCCAGATCATCGGTTAACGTGGCCAGTGCATAATAAACGTAGTCGAAGTACTGAATCTCGACGATAGGGCGTAGTCCCCGCATTGCCATGCCGATTCCCTGCCCAATAATACTTGTTTCGCGAATACCCGTATCAGTAATTCGGATCTCGCCGTATTTTTCCTGTAGTCCGGCAAAGCCCTGATTCACGTCACCAATCTGCCCCACGTCTTCGCCCAGGGCCACAACACGGGGGTCGCGGGCGAACAAACTATCGAAGTACCGCTGCATAATCTGGTACCCGTCAATCGTTGGGCTTTCCTCGGAAAACTGAGCCGGAACGCCGTCAATCAACATCGGCGACTCAGGCGATTGACTATATAAGTGCGAGCTATACCGTTCTGCGTTTTCCGCATTCGTCCGGTTCAGCCAGTTACGCAGATTCTGGCGGGCAGCCCCAGTATCATTTCGTAAAACACGTAACGCTTTCCGAACGGCCGACGTTGCTTCCCGGCGTTGGGGCGAAAAGCTTTTACGCAGTTCCTCCCGAATCGCCATCAATTCGCCCGACTTTGAATTGTGCCGGGCCGCCTGCTGAAGCAAGTCAAGCACTTCGTCAAAATCGCTCTGCATCGACTGCTGGTAAGCCGCTAATGCCTGAGCGCGCGCTTCCTTAGTCGTTTGCTTGGCTTCTGCTTCAATAGTTTCAAGCTCTTCGTTCGTCGCGTAGCCGTTTGCCAGAATCCACTGCCGGAAGGTTCGGTTACAATCGTGTTCTGCTTCCCAGGACAGCCGGTCTTTGGATTTATAGCGTTCGTGCGAACCGGAAGTCGAATGTCCTTGCGGCTGCGTTAACTCCTGTACATGTACCAGTACCGGGACGTGTTCCTCCCGACAAACCCGGGCTGCTTGCTGGTATGTTTCCAGCAACGCTACGTAGTCCCAGCCTTTTACAGTCAGAATCTCGATTCCTTTTTCGTCGACATCCCGCTGAAAACCGGCCATTGCTTTGGAGATACTACCTTTCGTCGTCTGGTACTCAACCGGCACCGAAATCCCATACCCATCATCCCAGACCGACATGAGCAACGGCACCTGCAATACACCAGCGGCATTCATGGTTTCCCAGAACATCCCCTGCGAAGTTGATGCGTCGCCAATCGTCCCGAACGTAATTTCATTACCGTTTCGGGAGAACTTAGTCATGTCGTGCAATGCCGGGTTCTCGCGGTATAGCTTGGAGGCATAGGCTAGCCCGACAGAACGGGGAATTTGCCCCGCTGTTGGGGAAATATCACAGACAGAGTTGAAAAGTTCGGTTTGATTACGCCAGAGTCCCTGTTCGTCCAGCCAGCGGGTAGCGTAGTGCCCGTTCATGGATCGACCACCCGTGTTTGGTTCAGCTTCTACGTCCGTGTGTGCATAGAGTTGAGCAAAGAACTCCTGCCAGGACAGTTCGCCCAAAGCCGCCACAAATGTCTGATCCCGATAATATCCCGACCGGAAATCTCCTCGTCTAAACGCACGGGCAGCTGCCAGTTGCGCCAGTTCTTTGCCATCACCGAAGATCCCGAACTTTGCCCGTCCACCCATAACATCGCGCCTACCCAGGAGACTGGCCTGTCGACTTTCGCAGGCCATTTGATAATCCCAGAGTATATTTTCACGAGTTAGAATATCGGTCGAGCGGAGTTGTTCGTTTGCTATCACAACGGAGCTACGGTTTGAGAACGTACAATAATTATTTCTTATCAGATTGGCTTAAGACCAATTCCAAGTAAAAGTAAAAGTACGGTAAAACACCGCAGCTTTCAAAAAAACGAATTTTTGAGTTTCTTTGTTGAGCCGTTGAGAAATTGCAATTAGTTGGCAAACTGTTTGCTAGACAAACGCTGAAAGGAAGGAAATTTTTAATCAACCCAATAATTATTCCCTAGTACAATGAAAAAGATCTTTTCGCTTTTCGTAGCCTTTTTCGTATTTGTTGCAGTTAGCTATGCACAAAAAGGAGTGATGAAATTCGCTCAGGAAACGCATGATTTCGGCAAAATCGAGCAGGGTAAGCCAGTTACCCACGTGTTTGAGTTCAAAAACACGGGTTCTGATCCTGTGATCATCAATGACGCACAGGCTTCCTGTGGCTGCACGAAGCCAAGCTTCAGCCGTGAGCCAATCATGCCGGGCAAAAGCGGTAGCATCTCGGCTACCTTCAACGCAGCCGCTCCAGGCCAGTTCACCAAAACGGTAACGGTAACCAGCAACGCTGCTGCTAGTCAAGCTGTTTTGTACCTGAAAGGTGAGGTAGTTAGCCAGAAAGAAGCACAAGCAGCTGCTGACGCCAAGAAAAAAAGCACAAAAACTTCACGCTAACACGCTGAAGGGTTAATAGTGTGGTTAAGAAAAGCATCTGGTAGTGTACCGGATGCTTTTTTTCTTTCCCGCCAAAAAGATCGCCCAGCCGTCGGATAGCTGGGCGATCTTTTTTTTCTGAGTATGGTACTGATTAAATGACTACTGTTAATAGAGCGGCAATCTGCTCCAATCCGTTGACATCAGCCTTGCTAAAGTCATTCAGCCGATCGCTGTCTACGTCAAGGACCATCGCCACATTGCCCGCCTGATCAAATACCGGAACAACAACTTCGGATTTGGAGGCCGAACTACAGGCAATGTGTCCCGGAAACTGGTCAACGTCAGGCACCAGGATGGTCTCCCGGCGCGAGTAAGCTGCTCCGCAAACGCCTTTATTGAAGTTGATACGTGTGCAGGCAATAGGTCCCTGAAATGGTCCCAGCACCAGTTGGTTGTCTTTTTTTACGTAGAATCCCGCCCAAAAGAATCCGAAAGTTTCTTTGAGGGCAGCCGCTACGTTCGCCAGGTTGGCCGTCAGGTCCGGCTCTCCGTCGATGAGGGCAGCAATTTGCGGAACGAGACTTTCGTAAAGCGCGCTCCGGTCGGTGGTCTGCGGTAGAATGAGTGTTTCAGCCATCGTTAGTTGCGGGTAAAAAATTGAATCAGTACGATGCTTATCGTCGTAAACAACGTACTGGCGCCTATTCGAATCAGCGTTGGCAGTAGAAGTGACAGGCTACTCGCTTCAATAAAAAACAGCGCGGAGTGGTGAATTAAGGCCAGAATCAGCACGTAACGGAAGAATATAGCCGTGCCTAGCCCCTGCAGTGAGAATTCAAGCCGGGAGTCCATACCGGGTACATCAATTTGCGACTGAACGATTACCGGCCTGAAATAGGCCATCAGTACCGTAGCGGCTGCGTGCATTCCCAGTGTGTTATAGAAAATATCCACAACTACGCCCGTTACAAACGCAATGAGCAGGGTCCAGGTCAGACTGATTTCCGTTGGTAACAGCAGAATACAGGCGATATAGACAAAGCAGAAGGCATAATCGAACAGGACGAGATTACGAGCCAGCAGAATCTGCAGAGCCAGGTACAGCACGAATAAGAATAAGGTTGTTGAGATTTCGCGCAGCGTCATTTTCCCGTCTCGACTTGTTTTTCTAGTTGTTCCTGCTCGTTTCGCAGTCTGTTTTCAACGACATATACGAACGCCAGACTGCTGAAGTTAGTAGACAAATCCAGCGTTATGTCGTGGAATACTCGGTTGGGCTGAACCCCGATCGTCCGAACCCGACCCACCAGAATACCCGGAGGGAACGTCGAATTGCGCGGGGAGGTCACCACCGAATCGCCTTTATGAACCGTTTTGGTCAGGGAAATATCATTCAGTTTGATCAGGTGCGGATCAACACCGTCCCAATGGGCAGTTCCAATTTCCTCTGCTTTTGTTAGTTGCGATGACACCAGGTATTCCGAGTGGAGAATGGACGTAATAACGGAAAAATGCCGGTTACTAATCTTTACCCGACCAACAATACCCGTGGGTGAGATAACGCCCATACCGGGATGAATGCCGTCGTCGGTTCCTTTATCAATCGTGATGTAGTTGTTGGCGAACTGCGTGGTGTTGTTCACAACTTTAGCCACCGTGAATGTAAAGCGATCGGCAAAGGCAGAATCGGCTTTATACTGCTCCGGAGCGGCCGGCTTGCTTTGCAGTAGCTGCGTCAGTCGCTGGTTAAGCCGCTGGTTTTCGGCCGCCAGATCGGCGTTAACCTGCCGTAGCTGAACGTAATCATTCACGGTATTCGACCACGCCAGTATCTGCGCTGAATACCGGTTGGCGGTATTGAAGTACGTAGCGCTCCAGTAATTACTGGTGTTGATGATAAAGTAAAAACACAATACTTCCAGCAACACAAACAGAATGAAGTTACGGCTTCGCAGGAAAAAGTCGACTAACTCTCCCATATCTCGGGTGGGCTGGTAGACCAGACGGCTACGTTCGGGGAAATAGCCAACGTAGCTAGTTCACCCGGACGTAGCCGTCCAGTTTATTGCCTGATCCTAATTAGCTAATCAATACGGATTTATACATATCCAGGTTTTTGATCACCTCGCCGGTACCTTTTACAACGGCTTTAAGGGGATCATCGGCTACATGAATTGGCAGCTTCGTTTTAGCCCCCAGCCGTTTATCCAGTCCGTGCAGCAGTGCACCGCCACCGGTCAGGTGAATCCCGTTGGTGTAAATATCAGCCGACAACTCCGGTGGCGAAATCTCGAGGGCTTTCATAGTAGCCTCTTCGATTTTCGAAATCGACTTATCGAGTGAGTAAGCAATTTCGCTGTACGTTACCTTGATTTCCTTTGGAATACCGGTCATCAGATCGCGACCACGAATTTCGTAATCGGCTGGCGGATTGTCCAGTTCGGGCAGGGCCGAACCCACTTCCATCTTGATTTGCTCGGCCGAACGCTCGCCGATCAGCAGGTTGTGCTCCCGGCGCATGTAATCAACGATGTCGCGCGTAAACACGTCACCCGCAATCCGAATCGACTGTTCGCAAACAATGCCCGACAGGGCGATAACGGCAATTTCGGTCGTTCCCCCACCAATATCGACGATCATCGTACCGTTCGGCTGCGTAATGTCGATACCGATACCAATGGCAGCCGCAATTGGCTCATGAACCATGTATACCTCTTTCGCACCAGCATGCTCAGCAGAGTCCTTAACAGCCCGCTTTTCTACCTCCGTGATACCCGATGGAATACAGATAACCATGCGGTGCGACGGCGAGAAAAGTTTGCTACCCGTATCAATCATCTTGATCAGGCCCCGGATCATCAGCTCGGCCGCGGTAAAGTCGGCAATTACCCCATCTTTCAGGGGGCGGATTGTCTTGATGTTTTCATTGGTCTTTTCATGCATCTGCATGGCTTTATGACCAATCGCCAGCACTTTGCCAGTCACTTTGTCCATGGCAATGATGGACGGTTCATCGACGACAATCCGATCCTTGTGAATGATTAAGGTGTTGGCCGTACCTAGATCAATGGCAATGTCGCTGGTTAAAAAATTGAAAAGTCCCATTCCTGGTTAGCGCTGAACGCTTAATTACGAGTGCAGTCGTTGAAAAGACTGCAAAAATATAGATTATTCAAAAGAAACAAGGTCTACTTTCGGAATAGCGCTACCTATTTTTCAGATGACAATCAGTTGGTTTGTGAAGAAAATACCTTCTGTCATCAAAAACTTCAGGCCATACGGGTTAACGGCGAAACTTATACCTTTGTGCCACTATGGGAATTCGCTCGGTCGTAAGTAAGCCATTAGCCAAGTGGGTTGTTGAGCGGCAACAAACCTGGATGTATGCGCCTGCTCAAACACAGCAACGCTGGCTTCAGCAATTAATTGCTGGTGGAAAGCACACTGTTTTTGGCCGGGATCACCAGTTGCATGAGGTTCAGACGGTTGACGAATTTCGACAGGCGGTGCCCATCAGAGATTACGAAGGCCTGAAACCATACATCGAACAGATTCTGGCCGGTGACGAAAACGTGCTCTGGAAAGGCAAGCCGCTTTACTTTGCCAAAACCTCGGGCACTACGTCAGGGACGAAATACATTCCCATTACCCGCGACTCGATTCCAAATCATATCAATTCTGCCCGCGACGCGCTGCTGAATTATATCCACCAGACCGGCAACAGTGGGTTTCTGGATAAGAAACTGATTTTTTTATCGGGCAGTCCCGAACTGACGCAGAAGACGGGTATTAACATCGGCCGATTGTCAGGTATTGCGAACCACCACGTACCCGCCTACCTGCGGACGAATCAGCTCCCCAGCTACGAGACAAACGTTATCGACGATTGGGAAACCAAACTGGAACGGATTATCGACGAAACGCTGACGCAGCCGATGTCGCTGATCTCGGGAATTCCCCCCTGGGTACAGATGTATTTCGACCGGATTCAGGAACGTACCGGCAAATTGATTAAAGACGTTTTCCCGGATTTTTCGGTCTTCGTGTATGGTGGGGTAAACTTTGAGCCTTACCGCGCCAAGCTGTTTGAGAGCATTGGCAAACGAGTCGACTCCATTGAAACGTATCCAGCCTCCGAAGGCTTCATTGCTTTTCAGGATACCCAGGATCAGGAAGGCTTGCTGCTTCTACTGGACAGCGGTATCTTTTTCGAGTTCATCGCTGCCGACGAGTATTTCTCCGAAAACCCACGCCGACTAACCATTGATGAGGTTGAACTCGGAAAAAACTACGCGGTCATTATTAACAACAATGCGGGCTTGTGGGGCTACTCGCTGGGCGATACGGTCAAGTTTGTATCGCGCGAACCGTACCGTCTGCTGGTAACAGGACGTATTAAACACTTTATTTCGGCCTTCGGCGAGCACGTCATTGGCGAAGAAGTGGAGAAAGCCTTGCAGTACGCCATGCAGCAACATCCGGAAACAGAAGTCGTTGAGTTCACAGTGGCCCCGATGGTGAGCCCGGCCGAAGGGTTACCCTACCATGAGTGGCTGATCGAGTTTGCAACGCCCCCGAACGACGTAACGTCTTTCGGAAAGCACCTCGACGAGCGCTTAGCGAAACTGAACGTCTATTACGACGATCTGATTACAGGTTCTATCTTGCAACCATTGAAGCTGACCAGTCTGTCGCGCGGGTCATTCCAGCGGTATATGAAATCGCAGGGAAAGCTGGGCGGCCAGAACAAGGTGCCCCGCCTGGCGAATGACCGCAACATTGCGGAGGGATTGTTGGAGGTTAATCAATCTGTATAGCTGATGAAAGCTACTGCCATTACTCGAGATTACATTCTGGAAACGTTACGCGCCAATCAGGAGCGGCTACGTAACGAATTTGGTATTGAACGGATTGGACTATATGGTAGCTTCGCTCGTAATGAGCAGAATGAAAAGAGCGACATTGACCTGGTATATCATTTGCAGGATGGCCGTTTTTTGGACCTGCCTGCTCGCGAACGTCTTTATCGAGTATTAAGAAGAAACCTAGGGCAGAAGCTGGATCTGGTAAACGATAAAGTCATGAACCCTTTCATCAGCTACTACATGCGCAAGGATGTAATTTATGTTTAGCAATCGTAATCTTACGTACATCAGTACGCTACTCGAATGTATCGAAAAGATCTTCTTATATAGTGACGGTTTCAACGATGCAACAGAATTTGCTTGGGCAAACGATCAGCTGAATTTTAACGCTGCTTGGGGCTTACTGTTAGTCGTTGGAGAAGAGTCTAAAAAGATTGATAAAGGGCTTAAAAATATCTATTCCGATATTGCATGGCAGCAGATGGCTGGTAAGCGTAATTATTTAGCGCATGATTACAGAGGAGTAGATAAAGAACTGGTTTATCAAACCAGCCGCTATAGCCTCACCAAATTAAAAGAAGCGCTGATCCATATGATTGACAGTGTGGATTATGAAGACGGAGCGCTTGCAGAAGCTCTTGACTCTCCTTACTACCAGCACATTCAGTACCTGCGCACCAAACTTAAATGACTGATATAAAAAAACGCCATATCGCCATACTTGGCTCAACCGGCTCCATTGGAACGCAGGCCGTTGAGGTAGTAAAAGCTCATCCCGACCAGTTTCAGGTTGAGGTCCTCACGACGAATAATAATGCCGAGCTGCTCATTCAGCAGGCGGTCGAGCTGAAACCTAACGTAGTGGTTATCTGCAATGGCGATCGCTACGACCAGGTTTTTTCGGCGCTGGACCCGCTGGGCATCAAAGTGTATTCCGGCATCAATGCCATTGCTTCGGTTGTGCAAATGGATACCGTCGACATTGTGCTGACGGCTATGGTTGGCTACGCGGGCCTGCTGCCTACAATCAAAGCGATTGAAGCCGGTAAGGCGATTGCTCTGGCCAATAAAGAAACGCTGGTTGTAGCCGGTGAACTGATTACTCAGTTGGCGGCTCAGAAAGGCGTCAATATTTTCCCGGTCGATTCAGAGCATTCGGCTATTTTCCAGTGTCTGGTTGGCGAGTTTCACAACCCGATCGAAAAGATCATTCTGACGGCGTCGGGTGGACCGTTTCGGGGAAAATCGCGGGAGTTTCTGGCAAACGTAACGAAGGCCCAGGCGCTCAAGCATCCTAACTGGACGATGGGTGCTAAAATTACCATCGACTCGGCTACTCTGATGAATAAGGGCCTGGAAGTAATCGAGGCCAAATGGCTCTTCGGTCTGACGCCGGAGCAAATTGACGTGATCGTTCATCCCCAAAGTATCATTCACTCGCTGGTTCAGTTTGAAGATGGTAGCCTGAAAGCGCAGATGGGGCTGCCCGATATGCGACTACCCATTCAGTTTGCGCTGGGTTACCCCAACCGACTGAAATCTGACTTTCCCCGTTTCAATTTCCTGGATTACCCGTCCCTGACATTTGAGCAGCCGGATCTGAAAACTTTCCGCAACCTGCAACTGGCTTTTGATGCGCTGGCGCAGGGCGGAAACGCTCCCTGTATCATCAACGCAGCCAACGAAATAGCCGTCGAGGCCTTCCTGCACGATCAGATTGGCTTCCTCGATATTTCCGAAATTATTGAGACTTGCCTACATTCGGTTCCGTTTGTGCAGACACCTGGCTATGAGGACTACGTGAGCACCGACGAGGCAACCCGCCAGCTGGCTACGGAGCGAATTAAAAGTTTGGTATAACTGTTTGTACAAGAGGAGACATCCTTAACGTTTTTAAGTACATGGACTACTGGGTTTGGTTTATCGTTGGTCTCGCATTGGGCTTCCTTGTGCTCCGGCTGTTCAACCGTCGGTCAAAATAACCCGGCGTCCGTACATTCATTCATTCGCTTAGCAGCGCATATCACAGGTCAGTAGTAAATGGAAGTTTTAGTTATGGCCGGACAGCTCATTCTGGGTCTGTCCATTCTGGTAGGATTACATGAGTTAGGCCACTTGCTGGCGGCCAAGGCGTTCGGCATGCGGGTGGAACAATATTATATTGGTTTTCCACCAAAAATCTGGAGTTTCAAACGTGGCGAAACGGAATACGGCGTGGGCGCGATCCCGCTTGGCGGCTTTGTCAAGATTTCGGGGATGATCGACGAGTCGCTTGATACGACTCATACGAATACCGAACCACTCCCCTACGAATTTCGAGCGAAACCAGCCTGGCAACGGCTCATTGTTATGCTCGGCGGTATCATTGTCAACGTTATCGTGGGCATCCTGATCTTCGTCGTGCTGGCCTACAAAAACGGCAATACGTACCTGGCGGCAAAAGACGCAAAATACGGTATTGTGGCTTATGATCTGGCCAAAAGTATTGGTCTTCAGACAGGAGACAAAATCGTTAAAGTCAATGGCCGGACAATCACTGATTTTAATGAAATCCGGGGTTCTGATGTCATTCTGGGCGATAACAGCACCTACACCGTCGAGCGGAATGGTAAGCTGATCGATATTGATATTCCCAACGATTTCATCGACAAACTGGCTGATAAGAAAAACGCAGGTCAATTTATCGATCCCGTCGAGCCTTTCAAAGTTCGAGAAGTAGCACCGGGGCAGCCAGCGGACAAAGCCGGCCTAGAAGCGGGTGATGTGATTACGAGTGTCAACGGCAAGCCCGTTCGGTTCTACCACGAGTTCGTCGACCTGGTGAAACCATTGAAAAACAAACCCATCACACTTGGTATCAATCGTAACGGGCAGGCCAAGTCACTAAACCTGACGACTACCGAAGACGGTACGATTGGTTTCTACGCGGAATTTCTGCTCCCCGTGACGAAAGAAGATTACACCTTTGGACAGGCAATTTCCATTGGTACCGAGAAAGCGTTCAGCGTTGTATATGACAACATTAAAGGCTTTGGCAAGATTTTCCGGGGTGAAGTGTCGGCTTCTAAGGCCTTGAGCGGTCCGATTGGCATTGCGCAGAACCTGTTTGGCGGCATCTGGGTCTGGGATCGTTTCTGGACCGTAACGGGCCTGCTGTCGATGGCTCTTGCTTTCATGAACGCCCTGCCAATTCCCGCCCTGGATGGTGGCCACGCTACGATCCTAGGGTACGAAATCATTTCAGGCCGCAAGCCATCCGATCGGTTTCTGGAAGGAGCTCAACGGGTGGGTATGGTCATTTTGCTGGGGCTGATGGCCTTTGCGATTTTTAATGATGTATTCAAAGCTGTTTTTTAAGTTGAGACAACACAGTCTTTTGTCGGTTGTTTTTATAGCAGTGGCCGGTTGCCTGATGGGCAGTCGGCCGCTGACGCTTCATGACTTTCACGCCAGCGTTACGCAGATGCAGTACAATCCGCAGGAAAAGGCGTTTGAAATCAGCATTCGCATCTTCACCGACGATCTGGAAAAGACACTGACGAAAGAGACTGGAAAAGCGGTAGATATGTCATCGAAAATAAAAAATGACGATCTGCTGGAAAAATATGTTCGTGCTCATTTTACCTACCTGAATCCTCAGCGACAGGTAAAGCCTTTCAATTACGTTGGTCACGAAGTAGAAGACGACGCTAACTGGATTTACCTGGAAATGCCCTACAACGAACCGTTCCAAGGCGGAGTAATGCGCCAGAACGTACTGATGGAGATGTTCGACGACCAGGTTAATATGGTAAATCTACAATACCAGGGACAGAAGAAAACGTTTGTCTTCCGAAAGAACCAGCCAATTCAGGCTATTTCGCTCTAAATAATAAATTTATTTAGCCATAAAGTGCCAGGGGCTGTTATTTTGTATTAACCAGACGTAAACTCGCTTTACGGCATCTCTAGTAAGACTGGCATGGGTCTTGCGCCTACTATATCTCCTTGCCCCTCAATACATTTAATTCCCACAATGCCTTGAAAGCTGTCAGTTTGGCAGAGTTCTTATGAGTTTAGACAAAGATTTAGCAACCCGTTTATTACTGGCAGATTTCGATTCGGACAATCTGGAGATTGTACCATTAGGGTCGCCAGAGGGTATAGATGAAGATTACGAATTACCAGCCAACCTGCCTATCCTTCCGGTTCGTAACACCGTATTGTTTCCTGGCATGGTTATTCCCGTTACGGTTGGTCGGGCCAAATCAATCCGGTTGGTCAAAAAAGCCTACAAAGGCAACCGCATTATCGGCGTGGTAGCTCAGCTGAATCAGCAGAAAGATGAGCCTACGGCAGACGATTTATACCAGTTCGGCACGGTAGCATACATCATTAAAATGATTACGCTGCCCGATGGCAATATTACGATTATTATTCAGGGAAAAAAGCGGTTCGAAATTGAACAGATTACGCAGGAAGAACCGTATCTGACGGCGCAGGTACGCCAGATTGACGATAGTTTCCCGAACGTTAACAAAAAGGAAGGTAAAGCGCTGCTTCAGTCACTGAAAGATGCTGCGTATAAAACGCTTCGCCTGAATCCCGAAATTCCACAGGAAGCCCGTATCGCGCTCGATAATATTGAAAGCCCGACCTTCCTGCTGCATTTCCTGTCGTCGAACCTTAGCGCCGATGTGGCCGATAAGCAGCGACTGCTGGAAACGGTTGATGGCAGTCAGCAGGCGAACCTTCTGCTGGAGTATATGCTCCGTGAAGTACAGCTGCTGGAACTGAAGCGGGAAATTCAGTCGAAAGCTTCGTCAGATCTCGATCAGCAACAGCGCGATTACTACCTGCGTCAGCAGATGAAGGTTCTGCAGGACGAGCTGGGTATTGATGCTCCCGACCGGGACCTAGATGAACTACGCATGAAAGCCGACCGCAAGAAGTGGTCGCCGGAGGTGCGGGCTCATTTTGATAAGGAGCTGAATAAGCTGCAACGCATCAATCCGATGGCACCGGAATACCCGGTTACGATGAATTATATCGAACTGATGGTAGACCTGCCCTGGAACGAATTCACGAAGGATAACTTCGATCTGAAACGGGCCCAGAAAATTCTGGATGCCGATCACTTTGGTCTAGACAAGGTAAAGGAACGAATCATCGAGTACTTGGCCGTCCTGAAGCTGAAGAACGATATGAAGGCCCCAATCCTTTGCCTATATGGTCCTCCAGGGGTGGGTAAAACCTCGCTGGGGAAATCCATTGCCAAGGCACTAGGCCGGAAATATAGCCGGATGGCGCTGGGTGGTGTGCATGACGAAGCCGAAATTCGGGGCCACCGCAAAACGTATATCGGCGCTATGCCGGGTAAGATCATTCAAAACATCCGCAAATGCGGTACCGCCAACCCGGTGTTCATTCTGGATGAGATTGATAAGGTAAGCTCGGACTTTCGGGGTGACCCATCGTCGGCACTGCTGGAAGTACTAGACCCCGAGCAGAACTCGACGTTTATGGACAACTACCTCGAAACGGAGTTCGATCTGTCGCGGGTACTGTTCATTGCTACGGCAAACTCACTCGATACCATCCACCCCGCTCTGCGCGACCGGATGGAAATTATTGATATTACAGGGTATACCGTCGAAGAGAAAGTACAGATCAGCAAAAAATACCTGATTCCCAAGCAACGGAAAGATCACGGCCTGAAAACTAAGGATCTTCAGTTTGAAGACAAAGCTGTATTGCGGATCATCGAGGGCTATACCCGTGAGTCGGGCGTTCGGAATCTGGAGCAGAAAATAGGCACGACGATTCGAAAAGTGGCCAAATCCATTGCGATGGATGAGGAATACAACCACACAATTAAAGCCTCCGACATCCCCAAAATGCTGGGCGCCGAGATTTTCGACAAGGAACTCTATGCCGAGGATGATATCGCTGGTATCGTTACGGGGCTGGCCTGGACACAGGTGGGCGGAGAAATTCTGCTGATTGAGTCGAGCTTGAGCCGGGGCAAAGGCGTTCTAACATTGTCCGGTCAACTGGGCGACGTCATGAAAGAATCGGCCGTAACGGCATTGTCGTACCTGAAAGCGCATGCCGATGACCTGGGAATCGACTACCGTATCTTTAGCTATTACGACCTGCACATTCACATTCCGGCCGGTGCTGTGCCTAAAGATGGCCCGTCTGCGGGAATTACGATGCTAACATCGATGGCCTCGATTTATACGCAGCGGAAAGTTAAGACTTACTTGGCGATGACCGGAGAAATCACGCTACGTGGCAAAGTGCTACCCGTTGGTGGTATCAAAGAAAAGATTCTGGCAGCTAACCGGGCGGGAATCCGGGAAATCGTTTTGTGCTCAAAAAACCGGAAGGATATCGAAGAGATCAACCAGGCTTACATTAAGAATCTCTCGTTCCACTACGTCGATACCGTCGATCAGGTGATAGAAGCAGCACTTCTGCCCGGTCAGGTAGGCAAACCGATGAAGTTTGTGCTACCCGACGAGGAGTCAATGCATCGGAAAGAACAGCGCGAAGCCGAGCGCGTCTATTAATCAAATTCAGAAACGCGGATTCAGAAAATTTACCGATCAGGGCGAAGCAATTCGTTTTGAGTAGTAGATGACTGAATCCGCGTTTTTATAGTTACGCCTATGCTCGACTTTCCCAAACTCTCGGCCGACTATCAGCAGGCGCTGCTGCGTCAGGTGGTTCCGTTTGGGCTAAATCACAGCCGAGACGAGCTGTGCGGTGGTTATTTCGATACGCTGACCGCAACGGGCGAGGTTATTGAAAGCGATAAGTCCGTTGCGTTGCAGGCCCAGCAGGTCTGGGCGTTTGCTTGGCTGTATAATACCCTCGACGCACAGCCAGGATGGCTGAGCCACGCCCGTTATGGAGCCGAGTTCTTAAGTCAGTTTGCCCACGATCAGACACTGGCTTGCTACGCCGAGCTGGACCGGCGGGGGCGTCCGGTAGCACCGGCCCTTAACGGGCTACCCGACTCGTTTACGGCCCTGGCCTATACCGAGCTTTATCGCGCCACCAGCGAGGACGAGTGGGCTATGCTGGCGAAACAACTCTACACCGGATTACGTAACCGCTGGCAGTCTGCTCGTTTGGAGTCAGCGCCGGGTGGCTTTCGGGATGGTCGGTGGCTGGAGGAAGCAACGGCTCAGCTGAAGGTGACACTGGAGATGAAATCGCTGCTCGCCGAAGATGTCTGGAAAGAAGACGTTCAGCAGGCGATGGATACGCTGTTACACACATTTCTGGACCGACGAACGGGCCTGCTACGTAATTATGTGTTGTCAGACGGCGGCTTCGTCAATACTCCCAAGGGGCGCCGGTTAAACGTAGGCCTCATCTGTCAGACGGCCAGTTACCTACTCGATCTGTGTAAAACTGATTATCAATCCGTTGCCGCAAATCGCAAACTGGCAACGCAGGTAGTAGACTGGTGCCTGCACATCTGCGAGCTGGCCTGGAGTGAATCGACCGGTGGACTAAACACGTATGTCGACTTCAAGAACCAGCCAGCTCCGGAAATCGGTACTCAATACAAATGGGCCTGGATACAGCTTGAGGCCCTTTCGGCGTTGATAAAAGGATATACGCAAACGGCAAATCAAGATTGCCTTAAGTGGTTCAAGCGGGTACACGAATATACCTTTCAGCATTTTCCGGACGTACAGCATGTTGGCTGGCATCAGGTAGTCGATCATAACGCCCAACCAGCTCTGCCGACTAAAGCTACGTCTGACCTTGGTTTCTATTCCCAGATCAAGTGTCTGGCCGAAACGGCCCAGACGCTGACAACCTGTAAGCAGGTTCGTCAGTCCAGGCCGTTTTCCCGGTTCGGGACCTAAGCCAGTCAATACTTTCGACTAGTTGGACTGCCTTTCGTTGGTAAAGCCGTCGACCGCGTTGCGTACGTTGCCGTATTTAGCCAGTAATCCTTCCGCCATTTCGCGGCTCACGTTGATTTCGCTCATGACCATCTTGGCTGCCCGGTCCTGCAGCTTGATGTTTGTCAACTGCATATCAACCATCTTGTTCCCTTTCACTTTGCCAAGCTGAATCATCACGGAGGTCGAAATCATGTTCAGAACCAGTTTCTGGGCGGTACCGGCCTTCATGCGAGTGCTACCCGTTACAAACTCCGGCCCCGTAACCACCTCAACCGGAAATTCGGCCGCCTGTGCCACCGCCGAGCCAGGATTACAGACCACGCAACCCGTCAGCAGACCAGCCTCCCGCGCCTGATTCAATCCCCCAATTACGTAAGGCGTTCGGCCGGAAGCGGCAATGCCAATCACCGTATCCAGATCCGTTGGGTTATAAGGCATAATATCTTTCCAGGCCTGTTCGGCATCGTCCTCCGCAAACTCAACCGCTTTTCGGATTGCTCCATCGCCACCGGCAATGATCCCCACAACAAGGTCAAACGGTACGCCATACGTTGGTGGACATTCGGACGCATCGACCACGCCCAACCGACCACTGGTACCCGCGCCAATATAGAACAAGCGTCCCCCCTGCTGCATTCGGGTAACGATTTCCGTTACTAAAGCCTCTATCTGAGGAATGGCTTTTTCTACAGCCAGCGGCACGGTTTTGTCTTCGTTATTAATAGAGGTCAGCAGCTCGTGAACGGGCATTTGCTCCAGATGATCGTAATGCGAGGGAGTTTCGGTTATCATAGCGCTTCGGTGATCAGATATCTATAACAAAAGTACATAGACTTTAACGAAGGCAAATAAATCCTAGTCGGTGGTTCTTCTTGCATTTATATGTGCCGATTTCCCACCATTTTTTTCAAAAAATGCTTGCTTTCGGCAGCAACTCCGTGTTTCTTTACAGCGTCATTACACTATCAGCGAAATTTCGCTAATAAAGAAATTATGATTGCCGAGGAGACAAGTACCCAGCTCAACAGATACAGCGCTACGCTGACCCAGGAAGTAAGCAATCCGGCTGCGCAGGCCATGTTGTATGGTATCGGACTGACAACCGACGACCTTAAGAAACCTCAGATTGGTATTGCCAGCACTGGCTACGAGGGAAACCCTTGTAACATGCACCTGAATGGCCTGTCTGTTTATGTGAAGCAGGGAATTCAAGCTAACGATCTGGTAGGGCTTATCTTCAATACGATCGGGGTTTCCGACGGCATGACGAATGGTAATGACGGCATGCGTTATTCGCTACCCAGCCGGGACCTGATTGCGGATTCTATTGAGTCGGTCGTTGCGGCTCAGTGGTATGACGGAGTTGTTACGGTAGTTGGTTGCGACAAAAACATGCCCGGCGCTATTATGGCTATGGCGCGGCTTGAGCGCCCCGGCATCATGGTGTACGGGGGAACAATCCGGTCGGGTCATTATAAAGGACAGAAACTGGATATCGTTTCGGCATTTGAAGCGCTGGGAAAGCGTTACGCCGGGAACATTTCCGACGAAGATTTTAACGGCGTTGTTCAGAACGCCATTCCTGGTCCTGGGGCCTGCGGAGGTATGTACACAGCCAACACGATGGCTAGTAGCATCGAAGCACTGGGTTTGAGTCTACCGTTAAGCAGTACCTACCCCGCCACGCACGAAGGCAAGCAGGAAGAATGTAAAAAAATTGGTGCCGCCATGCGCCTGTTGCTGGAACGTAACATTACGCCAGCCGACATCATCACCCGGAAATCGCTGGAAAACGCCCTGACGATCGTTATGGCACTGGGCGGCTCAACAAATGCTGTCCTGCACTACCTGGCTATCTCGCGCGCGGCTGGCATTCCGCTGACACTAGACGACATTCAGGAAATCAGCGACCGCACACCGCTCCTAGCCGACCTGAAACCCAGCGGCAAATATTACATGGAGGATATGCTGGCCATTGGTGGCGTACCTGCCGTGATGAAATACCTGTATGAGCAGGGTATGATTCATGGTGAGTGCCTGACCGTAACGGGTAAAACGGTAGCCGAGAACCTCGCCGATGTCTCAACACTAGATTTCAATAACCAATCAATTGTCTTCCCGCTAACGAATCCGATCAAGAAAACGGGGCATATCCAGATTCTGCGGGGTAATCTATCACCAACGGGTTCGGTTGCAAAAATCACGGGCAAAGAAGGCGAACGCTTCGAAGGACCTGCTAAAGTTTGCGAACACGAAGGAGAAGTGATCGAAGCTTTGTCAAAAGGTGAAATTCTTCCGGGTCAAGTTATTGTTATCCGTAATGCGGGGCCGAAGGGTGGTCCGGGTATGAGCGAAATGCTGAAACCAACCTCCGCCATTATCGGGGCCGGTCTGGGCGATAAAGTAGCGCTGATCACTGACGGACGTTTCTCTGGCGGTACGCACGGATTCGTCGTTGGGCACGTAACACCCGAAGCGTTCGAAGGCGGACCGATCGCCCTGGTTAAAGACGGCGATTTGATTACCATCGATGCCGTTGGCCGGGAAATGACCCTGCACATCTCCGACGAAGAAATGGAGCAACGGCGCAGCGAATGGGTACAACCCAAACCCCGTTTCACCAAAGGCGTTCTCGGCAAGTATATCCGGAGCGTAAAATCGGCCAGCGAAGGCTGCGTTACTGACGAAGACTAATTCATTGACATTACAAACAACAAACTGAACGCTTTACAACCAACTCCAACTGTTATGGAAGCAATCGCCAGCCCTATCACAGACACTCAGGAGAGTATCCAAACTCCGGTCTTAATCAATGGCTCCCAGGCGCTCATGAAAGCGCTCATAGCCGAAGGAGTTGACACGATCTTCGGCTATCCCGGTGGGGCTATTATGCCAGTGTACGATGCTCTTTATGACTACCAGGAGCAGATTAATCACATTCTGGTCCGGCATGAGCAGGGTGCCTCCCATGCAGCCGAAGGCTATGCTC
Organism: Spirosoma sp. KUDC1026; assembly: GCF_013375035.1. Taxonomy (NCBI): domain Bacteria; kingdom Pseudomonadati; phylum Bacteroidota; class Cytophagia; order Cytophagales; family Cytophagaceae; genus Spirosoma; species Spirosoma sp. KUDC1026. Next base: position 426,608 of record NZ_CP056032.1, read on the forward strand.
GCGTTTCCGGTCGCGTCGGGGTGTGTCTTGCTACGTCCGGTCCCGGCGCTACGAACCTGGTAACGGGTATTGCCGATGCCCTGATCGATTCAACGCCTATCGTTTGTCTGGTTGGCCAGGTGGCGAAACGATTACTAGGTACCGATGCGTTTCAGGAAGCCGATATCATGGGCGTAACGATGCCGATCACAAAATGGAACTACCAGATCACGTCTGCCGATGAGGTTCCGGAGATTATTTCAAAAGCGTTTTACATTGCCAAATCCGGGCGTCCGGGTCCGGTGCTGATCGATATCACCAAGAGCGCTCAGCTGGAACTGATGACCCAGCCATTCGAGTACGAATGCTGCCAGTCGCTTGTTAGCTACCGGCCTCGTCTGACGCCTAAAAAGGAACAGATTGAAGCCGCGGCCAAACTGATTAACAACGCCAAACGGCCTTATATTTTCGCAGGACACGGGGTGCAGATCGCCCATGCGGAACAAGAGTTGATTGCCTTTGCGGAAAAAACGGGTATCCCGGTAGCCACTACGTTGCTGGGACAGTCGACTATTTCGACCGATCACCCGCTCTATGTCGGCTGGCTGGGCATGCACGGTAATTACGGGGCCAACGTAATGACGGATGAAGCCGATGTTATTATCGCCATTGGTATGCGTTTCGACGACCGGGTTACGGGAGATGCCAGCCGGTACATCAAACAGGCGAAAATCGTTCATATAGAGATTGATCCGTCAGAAATTGATAAAATTATCCGGGCCGATGCGCCGGTTGTTGGTGATGCCAAGGAAGCGCTACAAGCTTTACTTCCGTTGGTTTATGCCAATGATCATACTGTCTGGCGAAATGAGTTCCGGAAATTTGATACGATCGAGCACGATACCATTACGTTACCCGCCCTCACAAATCCCGAAGGCAAAATCCGGATGGCAGAAGTAATCGACACGCTCTCGCAGAAGACCAAAGGCGAAGCTATTCTGGTTACCGACGTTGGTCAGCACCAGATGATGGCCTCCCGGTACTACCAGTTCCGCCGGCCCAACAGCCTCGTTACGTCGGGAGGCATGGGTACAATGGGCTTTGCCTTGCCCGCAGCGTTCGGTGCTCAAGTTGGCGCACCTGACCGCGATGTAGTCGCCATCATCGGTGATGGTTGTTTCCAGATGACAATCCAAGAACTGGGTACGATTGTGCAGAACAAACAACCCGTTAAGATCATCATCCTGAATAACAATTTTCTGGGCATGGTTCGGCAATGGCAGCAGCTTTTTCACGAGCGTCGGTACTCGTTCGTTGAACTGCAAAACCCCGATTTCATCACGATTGCAAAAGGGTTTGGTATGGACGGCATGACCTGCGACGGCCGTGAGAATCTGTCCGGTGCGCTGGATACGATGCTGGCACACGAAGGACCGTTCCTGCTGGAGGTCATCGTCGAGAAAGAAGAAAACGTATTTCCCATGGTACCGGCTGGTGCTACCGTATCCCAGATCCGACTGTCATGATCACCTACACAATCTGCATATTTACCCAGAACACGATCGGGCTGCTAAACCGCATCACGATCATCTTTACCCGCCGGCGGCTTAACATCGAAAGCCTGACCGTATCGGAAACGGAGCGGAAAGGCGTATCGCGTTTTACAATTGTTATCAAAAGCGAATCGCGGGAAGAGGTCGAGAAGCTGGTTCGACAGATCCGGAAAATTGTGGAGGTAATGGCTGTCTTCGGCTACCTCAACGATGAGATCGTTTTTAACGAGATCGCCCTTTTTAAGATCGCTACCCCCCTAGGTGCGAAATCACTGGACGTTGAAACGATCAATAAACAGTACAAGGCCTGGGTGGTATACTGGGGACTTGATTACGTAGTCATTGAGAAAACCGGTAGCGAGGACGATATTTTTGGCTTCTTTGAGTACCTGAAGCAATACGAAATCCTGGAATTTGTCCGCTCCGGACGGGTTGCCGTCGGCAAGACGGAAAAAGGGCTGGTCGAGTACCTACCCGAAGCCGAATGGGCTTATTATCTGTAACGCATTACCCTAAATACGAGTACCCAAAATCAATTAAACATGGCAACGATTAATTTCGGAGGAGTAGAAGAGCAAGTTGTTACCCGGGAAGAATTCCCACTGGAGAAAGCCCGCGAAGTGCTGGCCAATGAAACCATCGCCGTTATCGGCTACGGTGTACAGGGTCCCGGCCAGTCGCTGAATATGCGCGACAATGGCTTCAACGTCATTGTTGGTCAGCGGAAAGGCAAAACCTACGACAAAGCCGTAGCTGATGGCTGGGTTCCGGGCGAAACGCTTTTCGAAATCGAAGAAGCGCTGGAAAAAGGTACCATCATCTGCTTCCTGCTCTCCGATGCTGCTCAAATCGAGCTGTGGCCAACCGTTAAAGCAGCCCTGAAACCAGGCAAGTCGCTGTACTTCTCGCACGGTTTCGGTGTAACCTACAAAGAGAAAACGGGTATCGTTCCTCCCGCCGACGTTGACGTATTCCTCGTTGCGCCGAAAGGATCGGGGACGTCGCTGCGCCGGATGTTCGTAGAAGGCAAAGGGCTGAACTCAAGCTTCGCCGTCTACCAGGACGCATCGGGCGAAGCACGTACCAAAGCCATCGCTATGGGGATCGGCGTAGGTTCGGGCTACCTGTTCGAAACAGATTTCTACAAAGAAGTAACCTCTGACCTGACCGGCGAACGCGGTACGCTGATGGGCGCCATTCAGGGTATTTTCGCGGCTCAATACGAAGTGCTCCGTTCTAATGGCCACAGCCCATCAGAAGCGTTTAACGAGACAGTTGAAGAACTGACCCAATCGCTGATGCCACTGGTTGCCGAAAACGGTATGGATTGGATGTACGCCAACTGCTCAACCACGGCACAACGGGGTGCGCTGGATTGGTGGAAACCGTTCCGTGATGCGACCAAACCCGTTTTCGAACAACTGTACAACTCGGTAAAATCGCAGGAGCAGGCCGAAATCAGCATTACCCGCAACTCGCAGCCTGATTACCGCGAGAAACTGGAAGTTGAATTGGCTGAACTGCGTGAGTCTGAAATGTGGCAAGCTGGCAAAGCCGTTCGTTCGCTACGTCCGGAACGGAGCTAAACATCCTTCATATATTGCTACGAAATCGGGTAGAGAGCAGCCAACAGGCCAGCTACTACCCGATACTGCATTTGTCCCCTTTTGTAAGCGAATACTACACCGAGTGTTGACGAATGTCCTCCGCCTGCAAAACCCCCAGAAATTTCTCCGAACACTAGGTAGCTGGTTGTTTTTAGCCAACAATCAGCCGAGGAGACAACGTATTGAATCTGCAACGCCAATATAATTCGCTTAGCGAACTGGCTAAGTTTGTAAATTTGGGCAATTGTATTAACCCTCATTGCACTAAGATTGATTTATGAGTACATATAGCGAGTATCAAAAACAGATTGTAGATAGAGAAACTCAGGGACTTCATCCATTGCCGATTGATGGCGCAGAACTGATGTATGAGGTTATTGCACAAATCAAAGATGGAGACCATGAGCACCGGCAAGACTCGCTCAATTTCTTTATTTATAACGTACTACCAGGCACTACAAACGCAGCTCGGGTAAAAGCAAAGTTTTTGAAGGAGATCATTCTTGGTGAGTCTATAGTCCCTGAGATTCCGCCCGCTTTTGCGTTTGATCAGTTATCCCACATGAAAGGAGGGCCTTCCATTGAGGTGCTGCTGGACCTTGCCCTGGGCGATGAGGAGACGATCGCAAAAAACGCGGCAGAGGTGCTGAAAACCCAGGTTTTCCTCTACGAAGCCGATACTAATCGGTTGGCGCAGGCCTACAAAAGTGGTAACCCGATTGCCAAGGACATTCTTGAAAGCTATGCCAAAGCTGAATTCTACACCAAATTACCCAATATTCCGGAAGAGATTGAATTAGTCACGTTCGTGGCAGGAATCGGTGATATTTCAACCGACTTGCTTTCTCCGGGCAGTGATGCGCACTCCCGGTCAGACCGTGAACTGCATGGCCAATGCATGTTTGAGCACAACAAAGCTCAGCAACAGGCCCTCAAAGAACTGAAAGAACAACACCCGGATAAGCGGGTTATGCTGGTAGCCGAAAAAGGCACGATGGGTGTGGGTTCTTCGCGGATGTCGGGGGTAAACAACGTAGCGCTGTGGATTGGTAAACAAGCCAGCCCTTTCGTGCCTTTCGTTAACATTGCTCCGGTGGTTGCCGGAACCAACGGTATCTCCCCGATCTTTTTAACGACCGTTGGCGTAACAGGCGGTATTGGTCTGGACCTTAAAAACTGGGTCAAAAAGTTCGATGAAAACGGTAAACTGGTAGTCGATGCCGACGGTCAGCCTGTTTTAGAGCAAACCTATTCGATAGACACCGGAACTATCCTGACTGTTAACACGAAAACCAAGAAGCTGTATAAAGATGGCCAGGAGGTCATGGATATTAGTTCGGCGTTCACTCCCCAGAAGATCGAATTCATGAAAGCCGGTGGGTCTTACTCCATCGAATTCGGTAAAAAGCTACAGACGTTTGCGGCCAAGACTTTAGGTATTACGGCTCCGGCCGTGTTTGCCCCATCCAAGGAAATTTCGAATCCGGGACAAGGGCTTACTGCCGTAGAAAAAATCTTCAATAGGAATGCGGTTGGTACCTCTGGTGCTACGTTACATGCCGGTTCTTACGTCCGTGTCAAGGTAAATATTGTTGGTTCTCAGGATACAACGGGTCTGATGACGGCGCAGGAACTGGAGTCAATGGCGGCAACGGTAATTTCTCCTATCGTAGATGCCGGTTACCAGTCGGGTTGCCATACGGCCTCGGTTTGGGATAGCAAATCGCAGCAGAACATTCCCAAGCTGATGCGCTTTATGAATGACTTCGGTCTTATCACGGCCCGGGACCCGAAAGGTGTCTACCATTCGATGACCGATGTAATTCACAAGGTTCTAAATGACATCACGGTCGACGACTGGGCGATCATTATTGGTGGTGACTCCCACACCCGGATGTCCAAAGGGGTTGCGTTCGGGGCCGACTCCGGTACGGTGGCGCTCGCGTTGGCCACTGGTGAAGCATCCATGCCCATTCCAGAATCAGTAAAAGTGACGTTCAAAGGCAAAATGAACGATCACCTGGATTTCCGCGATGTGGTCCATGCTACCCAACTACAGATGCTGAAGGCGTTTAACGGAGAGAATGTATTCCAGGGACGTGTGATCGAAGTACATATCGGTACGTTGCTTTCCGATCAGGCCTTCACTTTCACCGACTGGACGGCCGAAATGAAAGCCAAAGCGTCTATTTGCATTTCCCAGCCGGATACCCTCATCGAATCATTGGAGATCGCGAAAGACCGCATCCGGATTATGATCGAAAAGGGCATGGATAATGAGCAGCAGGTCCTTCAGGGCCTTATCGACAAAGCCAACCAGCGAATTGAGGAAATCAGATCAGGGGAAAAACCACCATTGACGCCTGATGAGAACGCGAAATACTACGCGGAATTTGTGGTCGACTTGGATGTCATTGATGAGCCGATGATTGCTGACCCTGACGTAAATAACGCGGATGCCTCCAAGCGATACACGCACGACACGATTCGCGATCTTACGTACTATAGCGGAGAGAAACATGTTGACCTCGGTTTTGTTGGCTCCTGCATGGTCCATAAGGGCGATATTAAGATTGTTTCCAGGATGCTGAAAAACCTGGAAGAACAATACGGAAAAGTTGAGTTCCAGGCGCCTTTAGTCGTGGCAGCGCCTACCTACAATATCATCGCTGAACTGAAAGAAGAAGGCGACTGGGATGTGCTGCAAAAGTACTCTGGTTTTGAATTCGACGATGCTGCACCTAAAACGGCGGCCCGTACCGAATATGAAAACATCCTGTATCTGGAGCGGCCCGGCTGTAACTTGTGTATGGGAAACCAGGAAAAAGCCGCGAAGGGCGATACCGTAATGGCGACCTCTACTCGTTTGTTCCAGGGCCGCGTGGTGAAAGATTCAGACCGTAAGAAAGGCGAGTCCTTACTGGCCTCGACCCCCGTGGTTGTTCTTTCTTCCGTTCTTGGCAGAACCCCTACCATTGACGAGTATAAAGCGGCCGTTAGAGGTATCAAACTAACGCAGTTTTCACCACCAATTAAAAAAATGACGACGAGCGCTTCCAGCTCTGATCTGGTCTCTTTCTAGCTTTCTTCGTTGTTTATCAAGAAAAAAGCGTCAGGGAAAGCTTCGAGCTTTGCCTGACGCTTTTTTCTATCTTTGGTTTTCGGGTAGTACTAAAAGAGATCGTTATGAGAGTGGCGTTTGGGTTTGTGTTGCTATTTATTTACGCAGGAGTTGCGGCCCAGCCCAGACGGGGGGAAACTCCTGCCAATCCAGGCGGGACATTCACTATTCAAAAGGATAAGCCCGTCTGGATGCTGACGTATTTCCGGCAGCGCTATCCGACCCGCGTTGAGATTGATGCAACGGGAAAGGTCGTTGAGGTGCCGCTGGCAAACCCTATGCTGATCAATAAGCTGCACATAGCGCTCTCTACGGATGGCCGCCATTGGACGCCGTTGAATGATAACAAACCGGTCTGGGACCATCATATCCGCGATCCGTACGTTCGGCGTGGCCCCGATGGGCTTTGGCGAATCCTGTCGACCGGAGGTGGAAAGGGTCTCGACCGGGAGAAAGTAGGTCCCAGCTGCCTGTATGTTACGTCAAAAGACCTCATTCACTGGCAGGAAGAAGGGTCGCTTCCCCTAATGAAAGACGTACGGAACGACACAGGTGCTTTAGCCCGGAATATCTGGGCGCCCGAATGGTTCTATGACGACAAAACGGGTGAGTATGTCCTGTTCTGGTCCTCTTCCTTCATGGATGCGGGCTGGAAAGAAAGTCGGCTCTGGTATAGCAGAACGCGCGACTGGAAGACCTTCACCCCCGCCAAAGTCCTCTTTGCCCCTCCTTACTCCGTCATCGATGGTACGTTGCTGAAACAGGGAGATACGTATTATCTCTTTCATAAAGAGGAGGTATTCGGCGCCAAAACCGGCGAACGCAGGGCTATTCGCGTAGCTACGTCCAAGCATCTGGAAGGCCCCTACCGCATTGTTGATGGCTATCTGAACAACGGGCAGATCGTTCCGGTCATTACTGAAGGCCCTACTGTTATGAAAGACCCCGTTAAACCGGGCTGGCTTCTGTTATATGATTACTGCATGACAGATCGCTTTGGCGCATCGTCTTCGCCGGACCTGCTCCACTGGACCGTTGAGGAGAACGTAAATTTCCCGCCGGAAGCCCGGCATGGCTGCGTTTCGCAACTAACCGCGGAGGAAGCCAGCGCGTTGATCAAGACCTATCCGGGGCAGAATTAAGACAACTACCCTGTTAGCTCCTGGCCCGCTGACTTTTCGTAATTTTGTGTACTTAGCTTTATCCTCGTGACTGATACTGACCAAATAGGGCTCGCGCCCGATCTTGATAATATTTACCTGGCCGCCGAGCGTCTGCAGGGCGTAGCTGTCCGGACGCCCCTTCAGGAAAATCTCAATCTGTCGGATCGCTACAACGCGAACGTTTACATTAAACGGGAAGACTTGCAGATCGTTCGGTCCTATAAAATTCGGGGAGCCTACAACAAAATGGCGAGCCTGCCCGCCGAAGCGCTGGAGCAGGGGGTCGTGTGTGCCAGCGCCGGCAACCATGCCCAGGGCGTTGCCTACGCCTGCCGGAAGATGGCTGTTCATGGCACCATTTTCATGCCCTCCACCACACCGAGTCAGAAGGTGAAGCAGGTAAAATTGTTCGGCAAAGAGTTTATCGACGTTGTTCTGACCGGCGATACGTTCGATGATGCTTTCTACGCAGCCATTGAGTTCAGCCAGCGTAACAATAGTACGTTTGTTCACCCCTTCGATGATCTGCAGGTTATTGAAGGCCAGGGTACAGTTGGTCTGGAGATCTTCAAGGATGCCAGCGGTAAGATCGATTACCTGCTGATGGCGATTGGCGGTGGTGGCTTGGCGGCTGGTGTATCGACCGTTTTTAAACAACTCAGTCCTAAAACAAAACTGATTGGCGTCGAGCCGCTGGGGGCTCCTTCAATGAAAGCATCCCTGGATGAAGGCCATGTCGTAGCGCTCGATAAGATTGATAAATTTGTCGATGGAGCTGCGGTCAAACGCCCGGGCGATATTACGTTCGAGGTATGCCGCCAGAACCTTGATCGCATTCTGCTGATTCCGGAGGGGAAAGTCTGCACGACCATCCTGAAACTGTACGACGAAGAGGCCATTGTGGCCGAGCCAGCCGGCGCCCTGACGATTGCAGCTCTTGACCTGATCAAGGATGAAATCAAAGGTAAAAACGTTGTCTGTCTGGTTAGTGGCGGTAATAACGACATCACCCGGACAGAAGAGATCAAAGAGCGGTCTTTGCTCTACGAAGGACTCAAACACTATTTCATCATCCGGTTTCCGCAGCGCTCCGGCGCATTCCGGGAGTTTCTGAACGTATTAGGGCCTAACGATGATATCAGCCGCTTTGAATACGTGAAGAAAACCAATCGCGAAACGGGGCCGGCCGTGGTAGGGATTGAGTTAAAAAACCGGGAAGATTTCGAGCCGCTCATTCAGCGGATGAACGACCAGAGTATCGTTTACGAATACCTGAACGATCAGCCCGATCTATTCCAGTTTCTAGTGTAGATTTAACAGCTCAAACTTGTTTGACGAATGACTTCTGCAGTACAGAATAAACAACAGGCTTTTGAACGCATTCAGTCGCACCAGTCGGCTTTAAAACTATTTGGTACGGCTCGGCTGGGTCTATTTGGATCATTTGTAAGGGGTGATCAGACCGAGAAAAGCGATATTGATTTTGTAGTAGAATTTGAGGATAGTAAAAAGACTTTTCGGAATTACATCAATATGGTCTATTACCCGGAAAGGCTAATGGGTCGTGAGGTAGAATTGCTTACCTGGGAAGGTATGGCATCGTTTGTAAAACGTCAGGCCGAAAAAGAAATTGAATATGCGCCCCTTACTTATTGAATTTCTTCTGCACATACAAAGCGAGTTAGCTTATATTTTAAACACTCTAAAGGAATTACTTACGAAGAATTTTAAAACAACCTTTTATTAGCAAGGCCTTTATTAGAAGCTTTGAAGTTATTGGTGAAGCCTGCAAGAACGTTCCTGATGAAGTACGGTACCATCATCCCGAGTTCGATTGGCAGGGTTTGCAGGAATGAGAGACAAGCTTATTCATCATTACTGGGGAATTGATTACGAGTTAATGTGGGACGCAATTCAGAAGGAAATCCATATATAGATTTCATTATTAAACAAGAACTAGGTAGGTTCTAATCACTCATGCTTCGCGTTCCCTCCTCCATCGAGCCCAACCAATTTCAATCCCTCAGCATCCGCCGGACGGACGCGTCGGAAATGACCTTTGTGGCTTACCGTAGCGACGTTTACCCCGAACGAAACGAGATATTCTTTGAGGAACACGCGGTCATCGTTGTGCTGAAAGGCGAAAAGAAGTTCAGCTCACCCACGCAGGAATTACACGTACGTAAGGGCGACATTTTGTTTTTTCAGCGGGGCTGCTACTCGATGAACGAGTCGATCGATAATAATTACCGAAGTCTGGTCTTTTTCTTCAACGAGCGCCTGTTGAAAGAATTCGTCAGCCAGCATCTCCCCATTTTTCAGCAGCCAAGTCCAACGCCCTTCGCCGACCTGATTCTGTCGTTTTCGTCTTCCCCTACGTTCACTACGTTCATTGACTCATTGCTAACGTATTTCGGTGCGCAGACGCCTTATTTGAATGAGCTGCTGCAGCTTAAGTTTCAGGAATTGCTGCTGCATCTGCTCGAACTGGATACCGCCGGGCAGTTGCGGGCCATACTGCTGCACATCTACCAGGGGCAGAAAATCGACTTGGATTTTCTAATGAGTGCGTACTTTCTCAAGCCGTTGTCGATGAATGAACTGGCCCGCCTGTCCGGCAGAAGTTTATCGGCGTTTAAACGGGATTTTGAAGATCATTTTCATACGTCTCCCGGTAACTGGATCCGTCGAAAACGACTGGAGCACGCACATTTTCTGCTACGCAATACCGATAAGAACGTATCGGAAGTAAGCATGGAAATTGGCTACGAAAGCGTATCGCACTTCATCAAAGCTTACAAAGCCCAATACGGACTCACGCCGAAACAGGCAGTCTGATCTATCTGGTGACGATGTAATACAACCTATTCTCAGTTAATATTTGTCGCTAATCTGGCCTCAAATGAATACTGCCTCAGAATATATGAATACGTTTCACTAATACAGTTTTAAACTCATATCAGGCTATTGAACTAAAATCGCTATTTACTGGACGAATGGCGGGATGTTGGATTAATTGCACTTTGCCAATTTTGTAGCATAAATCGCAAATCATATGAGTTCGCCAAAGACCCTGTTCGACAAAGTATGGGACGCCCATGTTGTTCGACACATTGAGGATGGTCCCGATGTATTCTTTATCGACCGGCATTTTATTCACGAAGTAACCAGCCCGGTGGCGTTTCTGGGTCTGGAGAGTCGGCATGTACCGGTTATGTTCTCCGGCAGGACCTTCGCTACCGCTGATCATAATACGCCAACCATGAACCAGCACCTGCCCGTAGCCGATCCGCTATCGGCCAACCAGCTGGCCGCGCTGGAACGCAACGCAACGAAATACGGTATCTCGCACTGGGGGCTTGGGCACATTAAAAACGGCATCGTACACGTAGTAGGCCCAGAAAACGGCATTACTCTACCCGGCATGACCATCGTTTGTGGCGATTCGCACACATCGACGCACGGCGCTTTTGGTGCAATTGCCTTTGGGATTGGTACGTCTGAAGTTGAAATGGTACTGGCAACGCAGTGCATCATGCAACCGAAGCCGAAGAAAATGCGGATCACCGTCAACGGTACATTGAACAAAGCCGTACTACCGAAAGACGTTATCCTGTATATCATTGCGCAGATTTCGGCCAGCGGTGCTACGGGCTACTTCGTTGAGTACGCCGGGGATGTTTTTGAAAACATGAGCATGGAAGGCCGGATGACGGTCTGCAACATGAGTATTGAAATGGGGGCACGGGGCGGTATGATTGCTCCTGACCAGACAACGCTCGATTACCTGAAGGGCCGCGAGCTTGCCCCTAAGGGCGAACAGTGGGCCAAACTCGTTCCGTACTGGCAGTCGCTTAAAACCGACGAGGGCGCTACGTTCGACGTTGATTTGACTTACAACGCTGCCGATATCGAACCTCAGATTACGTATGGTACCAACCCAGGTCTGGGAACGGGCGTAACGCAGCAAATTCCGCAGGCTGACGCGGTTAAAGATGGTGCGGCCAGCTACAAGAAGTCACTACAATACATGGGCTTCGCCGAAAACGAAACTATGATTGGAAAACCCGTCGATTTCGTTTTTCTCGGCAGCTGCACCAACGGCCGGATCGAGGATTTCCGGGCGTTTGCCTCGATTGTAAAAGGTCGTCAGAAAGCTGACCACGTAACGGCCTGGCTCGTACCGGGTTCGCATATTGTGGAGCGGCAGATTCAGGAAGAAGGTATTCTGGACGTACTGACGCAGGCTGGTTTCCAACTCCGTCAACCGGGTTGTTCGGCTTGTCTGGCCATGAACGAAGACAAGATTCCAGCGGGTAAATATGCCGTTTCGACCTCGAACCGCAACTTCGAAGGTCGCCAGGGTCCAGGCGCTCGTACGCTGCTTGCCAGTCCCCTCGTTGCCGCTGCGGCTGCCGTAACGGGCGTCGTTACCGATCCAAGACAATTGATTTAATGCTCCGTTATTCAGCCGCCATCGCGATTTGTCAAAAGCAGTAGAACGATGACGGCTGAGTAATTAGTAAATGACCTTTTCCAATGGCTTACGACAAATTTACTATACTCCGCAGTTCGGCCGTTCCGATGCCCATCGAGAACGTCGATACGGACCAGATTATCCCCGCCCGTTTCCTGAAAGCAACCGAGCGCAAAGGTTTCGGCGATAACCTCTTCCGCGACTGGCGATACAACAACGACGATACGCCCAAAGCAGATTTCGTCCTGAATAATCCAACTTACTCAAGCGAAGGGTCGCCCCGAAAAATTCTGGTAGGTGGCAAAAACTTCGGCAGCGGCTCCAGCCGCGAGCACGCAGCCTGGGCTATTTACGACTACGGTTTTCGTTGCGTCGTGTCCAGCTTCTTCGCCGACATTTTCCAGAACAACTCCCTGAACATTGGCATTCTGCCCGTGAAAGTAAGTCCCGAATTTTTGGACAGAATCTTCGCAGCAATCAATGCCGACCCGAACACGGAGCTGGAAGTAAACCTCCCCGAACAGACCATCACCTTGCTGGCCACTGGCGAGAGCGAAAGCTTTACCATCAATGGATACAAGAAGAACAATCTTATAAACGGCTTCGACGACATCGATTACCTCCTGTCGATGAAAACTGAAATCGAAGCCTTCGCCGACACGAGACCGTTTTAATTGTGAATGGGTGAATAAGTGATTTATTGAATAAATTCTTCCGGATGGTATTCACCAAATCACTCATTCACTCATTCACTCATTAAGTATGAAACGTCGTTACATTGAAATTATGGATACGACGCTACGCGACGGTGAACAGACCAGCGGAGTGTCGTTTTCTGCATCCGAGAAGCTAGCCCTGGCGCAATCGCTGCTGACCGAGGTGAAAGTAGATCGGGTTGAAGTGGCTTCCGCCCGGGTGTCGGCTGGTGAACTGGAAGCAGTACAGCAGATAACCCGATGGGCTGAAGGAGCGGGCTATTTGCAGAAGATTGAAGTATTGACGTTTGTCGACGGACAGGCATCAATTGATTGGGTATTGGCCTCTGGCGCCAGGGTGATGAACCTGCTTACGAAAGGCTCCGTCAATCACCTGACGTATCAGCTTAAGAAAACACCCGAAGAGCATTTTGCTGACATCGAAGAGTTACTGACAAGAGCGCAACAGCACGACTTACAGGCTAATATCTATCTGGAAGACTGGAGCAACGGAATGCATAACTCGCCGGACTATGTCTACCAGTTTCTGGATTTCCTCAGCACGCAGCCCATTCGCCGAATCTTACTTCCTGACACCCTGGGCGTGTTGACACCTGCCGATACGTATCAATTCGTTTCCGCGATCGTCAGCCGGTATCCCAATCTGCATTTCGATTTCCACGCCCACAATGATTACGACCTGAGCATTGCTAACGTAATGGAAGCTATTCGGGCAGGAGCGCATGGCTTGCACCTGACCGTAAATGGCCTCGGTGAACGAGCCGGCAATGCCCCGATGGCCAGCGCCATTGCCGTTCTGCGTGATTTCATGCCAGATGTTAGAACCGGCGTGGTTGAAAAATCCCTCTACCAGGTTAGTAAGCTGGTTGAGACGTTCTCCGGGCTGCGCATTCCTGACAACAAGCCGGTGGTGGGCGATAATGTTTTCACCCAGACAGCTGGCATCCATGCCGACGGTGATAAGAAAAACAACCTGTATTTCAATACGCTGCTGCCCGAGCGTTTCGGCCGGAAACGGAGCTACGCACTCGGGAAAACGTCGGGAAAGGCGAACATTGAGAATAACTTACGCGAACTGGGGATTCAGTTGCCAGAAAGTGATCTGAAGAAAGTTACGCAGCGGGTAATCGAGCTCGGCGATCTGAAGGAGATGGTCACGCGCGAAGACCTGCCGTATATCATCAGCGACGTATTGAACACAAACACCCTCGTTTCGCGGGTAGAAGTATTGAACTACGTATTAACGCACTCCAAGGACCTGAAACCATCGGCTACCCTCCGGGTACGTATCGACGACGAGCAATTCGAAGAGAATGCCCAGGGTGATGGGCAGTACGATGCGTTCATGAATGCCCTGAAAAAGATATATGGCAAAAAGAAGATGACGCTTCCGACCCTGACCGATTATGCTGTCCGGATTCCAACGGGTGGTCATACCGACGCGCTCTGCGAAACCATTATTACCTGGAAGCACCAGAATAACGAATTCAAAACCCGGGGGCTTGATTCCGATCAGGCCGTCTCAGCCATTAAGGCAACCCAAAAAATGTTGAATACTTTAGAATAACTCGAACAAGGAGCAAGGAATAAGAAAATCTAATGAGACGACTACGTCCTTGTTTCTTTCTCCTTTACTCCTTGTTCCCATCCTCTATGAAAAAACACATCCTTGTTGTTCCCGGCGACGGTATTGGCGCCGAAGTTACCGCGGTTGGTAAGCAGGTTCTGGAAACAATCGCCCAGAGATTTGGTCACGAGTTCACCTACGACGAAGCGCTGATCGGCCACGTTGCCATAGAAGCCACCGGTTCACCCCTACCCGACGAGACACTGACCAAAATGCAAGCCGCTGATGCGGTGCTGTTTGGCGCTGTTGGTCACCCTAAGTACGATAACGACCCATCTGCTAAAGTACGACCCGAGCAAGGACTGCTGAAAATGCGGAAGGAACTGGGTCTGTACGCGAACCTGCGTCCAATTAAACTATTTGATGAGCTTTTGGAAGCGTCGAGCATAAAGCCAGAGATTCTGCGTGGTGCCGATATTCTATTCTTCCGAGAACTGACGGGTGACGTTTATTTTGGTAAGCGCGAACGAATCGAAGACGGTAACACCGCTTATGATACCATGATCTACAGCAAATACGAAGTAGAGCGTATCGTTCGGAAAGCGTTTGAAGCCGCCCGCACTCGCGGTAAAAAATTATGTTCGGTCGATAAGGCTAACGTATTAGAAAGTAGCCGGCTTTGGCGTGAAGTGGTGCAGGCTCTTGCTCCAGAATATCCGGACGTAACGGTTGAGCATCAGTTTATCGATGCAGCGGCTATGCTATTGATCAAAGATCCTAAACGATTCGACGTTGTTGTAACAGGTAATCTTTTTGGGGACATACTTACCGATGAAGCCAGCCAGATTGCTGGTTCGATGGGTATGCTGGCTTCTGCCTCTGTAGGCGATAAAACAGGCGTCTACGAACCAATTCACGGCTCAGCCCACGATATTACAGGTAAAGGCGTCGCCAATCCGCTGGCATCTGTTTTGTCGGTTGCGTTGCTGCTTGACATCTCGTTTGGTCTCAAAGAAGAGTCACAGGCCGTTATCGATTCTGTTGATGCTGTACTAAAAGCGGGTTACCGAACTCGTGATATTGCAGATGCAGCTACAGCTCCTGATAATATTTTGGGAACGTCGGCTATGGGTGAGCAAATTCTTCAGCATTTAAACGCTTGATTTAGAGTAGACTCGCATTTGTTAAAAAATTATTGACTGTTTGCAAATTTCCGACATTTAGCTACTTTTGTAGCGTATTTACGCAACCAGCGAAATTTCGCAAATAACAATGACCTCCTTTCTGCTTATCGACCGACTGCTAAAGCCAATCGTTTTATAAGACGGAGAAAGTTATATAGTGCTTAAAAAGCTCTTTCTCCCTGGAAAGAGCTTTTTTGCTTAAAAGTCGTTAAACTGCAAACATTTCAATACAAACCGGATATGAGCCAACAAGTCTATATTTTCGACACTACACTGCGGGACGGCGAGCAGGTTCCCGGCTGTCAGCTCACTACAGATGAAAAGATCGTCATCGCTAAAGAGCTGGAGCGCATGGGTGTTGACATAATTGAAGCTGGTTTCCCAATTTCAAGCCCTGGAGACTTTCGTTCCGTTGTCGAGATTTCCAAAGCCGTCAGCGAACCCACGGTCTGTGCGCTTAGCCGGGCCGTTAAAGGCGATATTGATGCCGCTGGTGAAGCTCTGAAATGGGCGAAACGTGGCCGTATTCATACCGGTATTGGTTCGTCGGATATTCATATCCGGAACAAATTCAACAGTACCCGCGAAAAGATCGTCGAGCAGGCCATAGCTGCCGTTAAACACGCGAAAACGTATGTTGAAGATGTTGAATTTTACGCAGAAGATGCCGGCCGTGCTGATCTGGCTTTCCTGGCTCAGTTGACCGAAGCTGTCATTAAAGCCGGAGCCACGGTAGTCAATATTCCTGACACAACAGGCTATTGTTTGCCAGATGAATACGGTAAGAAAATCGCCTATATCTATGAGCACGTATCAAATGTACATCAGGCAACCATTTCTATCCACTGCCACAACGATCTGGGACTAGCTACAGCCAATACGCTGGCAGGCGTTGTAAACGGTGCCAGACAGGTTGAAGTAACTATGAACGGCATCGGTGAGCGCGCAGGAAATACGTCGCTGGAAGAGGTCGTTATGGCGTTAAAAGTGCGCAAAGAACTGGGTTTACATACTAATATTGATTCTACTCGTCTTTTCCCCGTTAGCCAACTGGTTTCAGAACTGATGCGGATGCCTGTGCAGGCTAATAAAGCTATTGTTGGTCGTAACGCTTTTGCTCACTCGTCGGGTATTCACCAGGATGGTTTTCTAAAACATTCCGAGAACTACGAGATTATGAATCCGCAGGACGTAGGCGTACCGGAGTCGTCTATCGTTTTGACCGCCCGTAGTGGCCGCCACGCCCTCCGTCATCGTCTGGAGCTCCTGGGCTTTACATATAACAAGTCGTCGCTTGATACAATCTACACCCGTTTTCTTGACATGGCCGACATTCGTAAGCAGGTTAACGATAAAGATCTGATGGAGCTTGTCAGTATGGAACTCGTCAAATAATAGAAAGCCCGCTATGAGCGGGCTTTTTTTAATACCCGGCATGGTACTTTCCTGTCGCAACTTTGTTAGCTTTAAGTAAACTAACTTGTAAAGCTATGGCGCGTCCAACACCTATGCTTATTGAAGCGCTCCGACAGACAGCGCGTAATCTTAAAAATGGTGCTCATTATCAATGGGGGCACATGGGTGGCTGCAATTGCGGCAATCTTGCCCAGGAACTGACCAAACTAGATAAGGCTCAGATCCATCATTATGCTATGGAACGATACGGCGACTGGAATAGACAACTGGATGATTATTGCCCAAGTAGTCAGATGCCAATCGACGTGATTATTAACGAGATGGTATCAGCCGGATTGCAGATTGAAGATTTGAAACACCTGGAGAAACTTGACGATCGAGCTGTTTTGCTACGCTTACCACTGGAGAAACGGCATCTCAGGCACAATGTGCGGGAAGATGTTATTACGTATATGAACACATGGGCCAGCCTATTGGAGGAGCAATTCGCTCAGAAGATCTCGCTGAAGCAAACCATTGAAGAGCCATCTGTTTTGTAATAAAATAGCTGTTTTCACGCTGAAACTTTAGGGCATAAAAAAAGCCGCTATCAGCTGATAGCGGCTTCCAGTTTCTTAGGTGGCACCTTCCTACTCTCCCACTTGTGACAGCAGTACCATCGGCAGTACGGGGCTTAACGGCTCTGTTCGAAATGGAAAGAGGTGATCACCCGCCTTAACAACACCAACCTAAGTATATCATTCGTATCCTGACCCCACCGGGCAACGATACCAAGACCAGCGTCTTTTTCCTCACAGAGAGAAAATCAAATACACAATCCCAGACCAGCATAACAAACCGGCAAACTCGCTCTCGGGCACATTAGTACGGCTCGGCTCCATGGCTCTCACCACCTCCACCTGCCGCCTATCAACGTTGTCGTCTCCAACGACCCTTCCTGTTTAGGACCACTCATCTCGGGGCCAGTTTCGCACTTAGATGCTTTCAGCGCTTATCTGATCCGCACGTAGCTACTCAGCCATACCACCGGCATGATAACTGATCCGCCAGCGGTGCGTCCATCCCGGTCCTCTCGTACTAAGGACAGACCCCCTCAGTAGTCCAACGCCCACCACAGATAGAGACCGAACTGTCTCACGACGTTCTGAACCCAGCTCGCGTGCCACTTTAATCGGCGAACAGCCGAACCCTTGGAACCTTCTCCAGCCCCAGGATGTGACGAGCCGACATCGAGGTGCCAAACCTCCCCGTCGATGTGAGCTCTTGGGGGAGATCAGCCTGTTATCCCCGGCGTACCTTTTATCCTTTGAGCGATGGCCCTTCCATGCGGAACCACCGGATCACTATACCCGACTTTCGTCCCAGATCGGCCTGTGTGCCTCACTGTCAAGCCCGCTTCTGCTATTGCACTCAACCGCCGATTACCGTCCGGCGTGAGCGGACCTTGGGAAACCTCCGTTACCCTTTCGGAGGTGACCACCCCAGTCAAACTACCCACCAAACACTGTCCTTCGTTCAAAGTTAGGCAGCCGGTCAGCCAAGGGCGGTATTTCAAGGTTGGATCCAGGACGCCTGGCGACGCCCCTTCAACTCCTCCCGCCTATCCTACA
>NZ_CP056032.1:450000-717500 GCF_013375035.1 Spirosoma sp. KUDC1026
CGATGAACTTCGGGAGCAGCTCCGGCAGCACTGGGTTACACTGGCCGATACGTATATGGATGACAGAGGTATTAATTTACTAACAGCCCATTTATTCATGATGAAGCGGGGCGGTGAACAACCCGAAGAATCGGATGATGAACGTAGCATTTTACAGGTCGGTGGTGCCTCAGTGGTTTATACGGATATGATTCCTCCGCAGGTGCAGTACACGGCACTTGGACACTTACACCGGTACCAATCAATTACCGGTGGCTTCAGCCCTGTTGTTTATAGTAGTAGCCCCCTGGCATACAGTTTTGCCGAAGCTGACCAGCAGAAATACGTTGTCTTGGTAGACGCCGAGCCGAGTGAGCCAGTGCTGGTGACGCCAATTCCTTTGAAAACGGGTAAACGGCTATTACGCCCCCGCTTCAAGCAGGTAGCCGAAGCGGTTGACTGGTTAAAGGATAATCCGAACTGTTACGCTGAAATTACGTTGCAAACGCCGACGTATCTGACCAGCGAAGAACGTCGTGCGCTTCAGCAGGCGCACCAATCACTGGTAACTATCATTCCCGATGTTCGGGATGTTGAGCTTGCCGATCAGGAAACAACCCAGACAATTGATCTGACCCAGAGTATGGAGTCGCTGTTTACTGATTATTTTAAGAGTAAGAACAAAGGACAGGAGCCAAACGACCGGCTTCAGCAACTGTTCAAAGAGATTTTAGCAACCGAATCTGAATGATACCCATTAAGCTGTCGATTCAAGGACTTTATTCATACCAGGATAAACAGGAAATTGATTTTCAGCAATTAATCCAGTCTAATGTATTTGGAATTTTTGGTAAAGTAGGAAGCGGCAAAACATCGTTGCTCGAAGCCATCAGCTTTGCCTTGTACGGCGAAACTGAACGTTTGAATAGCCGGGACAATCGCCAGTACAACATGATGAACCTAAAATCGAAGCATCTGCTTATCGATTTCGAGTTTCAGGCTGGACCCGAGCAGAATCTGTACAAGTTCACGTACGAAGCGAAACGTAATGCCAAAAAGCACCATGAAGTAGGACCCGGCGAACGTCGGATGTTCATTCAGCAGGAGGGCAACTGGATGCCAATCGGCAATGAAAAGGAAGATATCGCTCTCCTATCGAAGGAAATTCTTGGTCTGGATTATGATAATTTTAAGCGGACAATCATTATTCCTCAAAACCAGTTTCGGGAGTTTCTGGAGCTAAGTCCCCGGGAGCGGACAGAGATGATGAACCGGCTGTTCAAGCTTGATCAATACGATCTAGCGAGCCGGGTTGGTAAGTTGAGCAAAGCAAACGATGAACAGCTTTCGGAATTGCGTGGCTTATTAGCTCCGTTAGACGCGGTGAATCCGGAAGTAATTGACCTGGCCAAAGCCAATATTACCCGTGTCTTGGCATCATTGGCGCAGAAAGATGATGAGATTCAGCTACTCCTTCCCAGCGAAAAGCGACTGCTCGATAGTCGGGATCGGAGCAGAGCCCTAGCGACACTTCAACAGGAACTTAGCCAGCTTCTCAGACAGGCACCCACGTATCACCAGCTTGAACGTGATATTGCGATTTATGAAACCTGTTTGCTACTGTTTCAGGCCGATCTGGCTAGTCTTGAAAAACTCAAAAGCAGGCAGGACTCGCTTACCCAAGCCCAGCAGACGGCAACGCACAAATTCAACACCGTAACGAAGCAGCTCGCTGGTTTGCAGGGATTGTACGATGCCGCGAAAAAGGCCTACGAAACACGTAATGAATTATTACAGAAGATCGACGAACTGGACACTGTTCAGCAAATCAGAACGCTGCAGCAGTCCATTAATCAGCAGTTGCGGAACCGGGACTCCCTGACGGCAACGCTTACAAAGCAAACGAGCTACCTTGATCGTCATAAAGAAGAGCGCGCCAGCCAACAGGCGATACTGGATACCGCTCTTGGCCAAACGTCGAATCTTGAACGGTTATACAAAGTACAGAACTGGTTTACGGCCTATAAACCACTCAAAAAACAGGCTGACGATTTACAGATCGCCCTGGAAAAATATGATCAGACCGTCGAGCAGATTAAGCAACGTAAAGATGAAGCGTTAACCGGCTTCCCACAGGAATGGACCGAGCTAACGCTCAAAACGCTGCCAGACCAGATTGAAGCAGCTCTCTCTCGTTTGAAGACCATCCGTGAAGAGCGCGAACAGAAACACCGGCAGATACTAGTTCAGGATGAACTGCGGAAGTATGCCGACGCGCTAAACGACGGAGAGCCTTGTCCGCTCTGCGGATCGGCCCACCATCCGGCCCGTCATAAAAGCAACGCTGAGGATGCCCATGTGGAACGCAGTCAGGCAGCGTTGCAGAAAGTGGTGCAACGCATTGAGGACACGACAACGCTCCAACTGACGATTACGAAGCTTACTACACAGCTACGTAGCGAACTAACCAATGGTAAACGTCTGATTCAGGAGCGTGGAGAAGTTGTTCAGCAGCTGACAGCACACGAAAATACATTCGTTTGGCCTGAGTTCTCGAAAGATCAGGAAGGTGCCGTTACGCAGGCTATTAAGCGGGAAAGTGACAGTCAGCAAAAGCTTCAGGCTGCTCAGAAAGCGGTGCGGGAGTTGGATAAACTTATTGAAGAAGCCGAACGAGATTGTGTTACGCTGACCCAAAAAGTTACCGAAGCTGACAACGATATCGCGGGTTTGAACGGTCAGTTGAAAGGAGAGGTAGAATCCCTGGCGTATTTCCGATTCGACGAAGTAAACGGATGGGATTTGGTTCAGATCGCTGACCTACGCGAGTCGCTGGATCGGGTGTATAGCCAGACCAAGCTCGACTTTGAGGATGCCGACAGGAAGAAAGGAGATGCCGAAAAAGAATTGGCGGGTACGCAGGTTCAGATTCAGGAACTCGCCAACCAATTAACCGATGTTGCGCAGGAAATTCAGACGCTGGAAGCCACCATTGACAAAAACCTCTCGAATCATAGTCTGGATCGGGAGCAGGTATATCGGATCCTGCGATCCGCCTTAGATGTCCAGCGGGAACGGCAGCGGATTAACGAGTATAATGAGAAACGTAGCGGTTTACAGCTACAGGCCGAAACGCTGGAAGCCGAACTAGCCGAGCATCCTTTCGATCCGGCTGCGTTAACTACAATCCAGCAGCAGTTGGCAACATTACAGGCGCAGAAAGACGAGTTTAACAAGGAACATGGACGGTCAACTATCATCCTGACAACGCTCGAAGCGCAGTGGGAACAGAAACAGGCCCATCAGAAGCGATATGACGAACTTGACCTCCGTCGGCAGGATCTAAAAAAAATGGACGAACTGTTCCGGGCACAGGGTTTCGTCAACTATGTTTCGTCAGTTTATCTCAGGAACCTCTGCGAGTCGGCCAATGAGCGGTTTTTCAAACTGACCAATAACCAACTGAAACTTGAACTGGACGATAAAAACAGTTTTCAGGTGCGCGACTACCTCAACGGGGGCGAGATACGTAGCGTCAAAACGCTGTCGGGCGGACAGACATTTCAGGCGGCCCTGTCACTTGCGCTGGCCCTGTCGGATAATATCCAGCACCTGACGAAGGCCAAACAAAATCTGTTCTTTCTTGACGAAGGGTTTGGTACGTTGGATAAAGACGCACTTCAGACAGTCTTTAAAACTCTGAAAGCGCTACGTTCTGAAAACCGGGTCGTAGGTATCATTTCGCACGTTGACGAATTGCAACAGGAAGTCGATACGTTTATTCGTGCCGAAGCCACCGAAAACGGTAGCCGAATTGTCCGAAGCTGGGACGAGTGACATTTACGCCTGTTAACAAATAAAGAAGCCGGTCAACTATCAGACCGGCTTCTTTATTTTTACGTGGTAGCTAATTCAAAAAATCGCATGAAAACCTTTACTACGCTAGGCTTACTCAGCTGTCTGGCACTGGTCGGATGCCGAACCGATAAGCCAGCAATAGTTACGTTAGATTCCCAAAAAACCGTCACGACAATTGCTTTCGGCTCCTGTAGCCGTCAAAGTCTGCCGCAACCGCTGTGGGACGATATTGTCGCCCAGAAACCGGATGTATGGGTCTGGCTTGGCGACAACATTTACGGGGACTCGGAAAATATGGATACGCTGCGAGCCAAGTACACTATACAGAAATCAAATCCGGTTTATCAGCAATTACGACAAACGGCGTCGATTATTGGTATCTGGGACGACCATGACTACGGCGTGAACGATGGCGGCAAAGAGTATCCTAAACGGCAGGAAAGTCAACAGGTAATGCTGGATTTCCTTGACGAACCCGCCAACAGCCCGCTGCGCAAACGGGAAGGAGCTTACTCAGCTCATACGTATGGCCCAAAAGGAAAGCGAGTCAAAGTGATTCTCCTGGATGCTCGTTACTTCCGCGATCCGCTGAAAAAAGAAGGAAAAACCAATGTAGCCGATCCAACAGGGAAAATTCTGGGCGAAACGCAGTGGCAGTGGCTGGAGAAAGAGCTGGCCAACTCCGATGCCGACGTACACATCATCGGTAGTGGTATTCAGGTTTTGCCCGAAGAGCATGTTTACGAGAAGTGGGCCAACTTCCCAACCGAGCGGCAACGGCTCCTGAACCTGCTGGGCAAAACGAAACCGAAAGGCGCTTTTCTGATCAGTGGCGACCGGCATATGGCGGAGGTATCCCGCGTGAGTGTACCGGGCCTGGGTTATGAGCTGTATGACATCACGAGCAGCGGCCTGACGCATGTATCGGCTCCGCACGAAGAAGCAAATCGCCACCGCGTAGGACCGATGGTGTCCAAACTAAATTACGGGCTGGTAACGATCGACTGGAACGCGAAGCCGCTGACGGCCACCATTCAAATCAACGGCGACAACCGGGAAACGTATCTGACGCAGGCGATACGGTTTTAGGGAACAAAAAGAAAGGGAAAAAGGAACAGGGAAAAGGTTGCTCACTCTACAGGCAATTCTTTTCTCCTTGTTTCTTTTTCCCTTTCTCCAGATAGATCCTATCCCTTGTTAACCATATCCATAATCTCCTCCGAAACGCCGGTCATGGAAAAGCCGCCGTCGTGGAACAGGTTCTGCATGGTCACCATACGGGTCAGGTCAGAGAAAAGTGTAACTACATAGTCAGCGCACTGATCGGCAGACGCGTTGCCCAGTGGCGCAATCTTGTCGGCGTAGTCATAAAATTTGTCGAAGCCACCGATACCTCCACCAGCCGTAGTAGGCGTTGGCGACTGCGACACCGTATTTACCCGCACTTTGCGGTATTTACCGTAACGATACCCAAAACTCCGAGCGATCGACTCCAGTACTGCTTTGGCATCGGCCATATCCGTATAGAACGGAAACGTCCGTTGAGCCGCCATGTAGGTCAGCGCTACAACCGAGCCCCATTCGTTGATCGCATCCAGTTTGTAGGCCGTCTGCATCATTTTATGGAATGAGAGCGCAGATATATCAAGGCTTTGTTTGAACCAGTCATAGTTCAGGTCGTTGTACGCCTTCCCTTTCCGGATGTTCGGGCTCATACCGATGCTGTGCAGCACGAAATCAACTTTTCCACCCAGAATCTCGGTCGACTGCGTGAACAGCTTTTCAAGATCCTCCACCGACGTAGCATCAGCCGGGATAATCTCAGCGTTGCAGTGTTGAGCCAGCTCCTTGATGGCGCCCATCCGCATTGCGATTGGAGCGTTGGTTAGAGTAAACGTAGCACCTTCTTCCTTTGCCTTCAGGGCAACTTTCCAGGCGATTGATTTTTCGTCCAGGGCACCCGAAATGATGCCGTGCTTTCCAGTTAATAATCCGTATGCCATTTTAAATTAGTTTCGGTCAGTTAGGTAGTCTGCCAGTAGTTACGTGGCTATTACCGCAAATGATGGAGCAAAGTTAAATTATTTTTTGGGGAGCATAGCCTTTGCGGTTACGGAGTCCGTCTGCAGTGGTACCGTCAGTACCTGTTCCATAAACATCTTTGTTGCCTGATAAACCCCGTTCACGTCACCCGATGTAAGATGGGAGGCAATTACGTGCTCCCCGGCTTCAGGAAAAGCAACTTTCCGCTTCTGATCTACTGCTGTCCCCAGCTGGTCGTACATAGCAAGCATGGCTGGTACAGAAACGACTTTGTCCTGGTTAGCTTCGTCCTTGTAATAGTATCCCAGAAAGACAGGCTGTTTTACTTTCTGAAACTGACCGGGCGTCATAAACTCGTCGAGCATGGTTTGCAAGGTTAGCAGACCGTTCGTATGATACGTCTGCAACCAGTATTTGGCGCGCTCAGGGGCATGCCAGGTCACGGTAACGTGTTCTCCCCCGAAAATTTGATCCATGAGTTGCTTGCCCCAGGGTTTGGTGACTAGCTGCAAGGCCGGATTGGCCGTAGCGATGCAGGGAGAGTACAGAACCAGACCGTAAATTTCGGGATGATGAGCCGCCAGATACAGCGACAACATACCACCTGCCGATGTACCAATGACAATAACTTTCTCTCCCAGCGCCTTGCCAATAGCCAGCGCCCTTTCGGCAGAGGCCGCATAACTGGCGGGGGTCATAGTTTTCAGCGCATCCTGGGAGTCAACACCATGTTCGGCTGTACGCGCTAAATAAAGGTTACACCCAAAGGCTTTCGCCAATTGCCGGTGGACGGGATCGCCCTCGACCCAGCTGGCCGTAAAACCGGGGATATAAACCAAGCTGTAGGGCGTTTTTACTTTCTTTGTACTATCAGCCCAGATAATTCGGGCTTCGTTGTCGGGCCGTAGGCTGGCGTTCCGTTCCGACTCGGCAATAGTCTGTTCCAACCTGACGAGATCAGGATCAAGCGTAATTTCTTCGTCTTTTATCAATTCGTGATGGGCAGATGGTCCTGCCAAATAACCAATTACCAGTACGGCCAATACCAGCCCAACAATCAATAGCAGCCGTTTCATACGTATTCTTTTATATCCATGCGGATACGCCAGTCTTTGGGCAAATAGTTGTTCACCCGATTACCCACACCTTTCACCCAGCCCAGATTCTGCCCTTCGTACTGCGCCAGCAGCCAGCCTTTCACCGGCTCGTCGAAGACCAGGTTTTCTTTCTTAAAATACCGGAGTGCGTTTTCTTTGGTTAGTTCTACAGCGGGCAGGTCTTTGTTGAGAGCGGTACTTAGCGCCAGGGCGTGCGATGGAATGAAATCAGTGCCTTTAAACTGACCCATCGCCAATCCAAATCCTTTGTTACGTATAGCACTGTCCAGAAACAGGAATTGCTTTTCCAGCGATTTGGGCAAGGCCATTACGTCGCCATTAGGTTTTTCCCAGAACGAGAAGTCACCCGGATTCTGGAGCCATTTAGCGGCCGTTGCAGTTTCGCGGGGGCGTAGCGCCCGAATGCTCCGAAACGTTCGGGCGTCGAGTTTGACCGCTGCCGTAAAGGCTGTTTTTTTAAACACACTGATAAAAAAGCCTTCACCCTTAACCCGGTGCGGGTAACACTGGTACCCAACCGCTTTGTCAGTTTCCTTCTCTACTACGTTCCATTCATCGGGTAGGTCAAGTGGACGGGTACGAAAACCGTTCTCTGTAAGGAACTGTACATTTTCCCGGTTCTCAGCGTCGTTGTAGGTACAAGTGCTGTAGATAAGAATTCCACCTTCGTCCAGCAGCGGAGCAGCCGCAGCCAGAATTCGTTTCTGCCGGCCCGAGCAGAGTTGCACGTTGGCTTCCGACCATTCATCCATTGCGCTGGGGTCTTTCCGAAACAAACCTTCGCCGGAGCAGGGCGCATCTACCACGACTACATCGAAAAAACCCGCCAGATTAGGCATGTCTTCCGAGTCATGATTGCTGACAACTACATTCGGATACCCCCACTTGTCCAGATTCTCCCGTAAAACCGATACCCGGCTTTTAATCACCTCATTGCAGATCAGCAGGCTGTCCGGCGACAGCAGCGATGCCAGCAAGGTACTTTTTCCGCCCGGTGCCGCACACAGATCCAGCACCCGCAGCGGTCGATTAAGATTGACGGTTTGCCGAATCGCTTCGCTCAGCAGCATGGACGATGCTTCCTGGACGTAGTAGTTACCAGCCTGAAACAAAGGGTCCAGCGTAAAATTTGGGCGTTCGGGCAAATAAAACCCCTCGGCACACCAGGGCACCGGTGCCAGACCGGACGTATCAAACTTATTCTTCCTGGGATTCACGCGGATACTGACGGGGGGCGCCTGCTCCAGAGCCTGTTCGAAAGCCGGGAAATCAGGCCCGAGTTGTTGTTGCATCTGCTCCTGAAACGCCGGGGGAAGGGAATGTGTATTCATTGAACAAAAATACGGAACAGTCGGGCGGTTTTCGCTAAACTTGTACCATGACTGATCTGCAGGGACGCTTTGCCCAAATCAAAACATTTGTATTCGACGTCGACGGTGTTTTCACCGACGGACAGGTTCATCTGCTGGCTTCCGGCGAATGTTACCGGGTATTTGATATCAAAGATACGTATGCGGTTGAGCAGGCTATTGAAGCCGGTTTCCGCGTAGGAATTGTCTCGTCGGCCAACGCCGATGGCGTGCGTCGTTGGCTGGGGGTAATGAACGTGAAGGATATTTTCATGGGTGGCCCTCCCGGCCACAAGCTGGATGCCTTTCTGGGTTACGTAACACGAGACAAGCTGAATGAATCTGAAATTCTCTACATGGGCGACGATCTGCCTG
Source organism: Spirosoma sp. KUDC1026 (assembly GCF_013375035.1). Lineage (NCBI taxonomy): Bacteria > Pseudomonadati > Bacteroidota > Cytophagia > Cytophagales > Cytophagaceae > Spirosoma > Spirosoma sp. KUDC1026. The sequence continues at coordinate 458,723 of NZ_CP056032.1, forward strand.
ACCACCCAATTCTCAACCGCCCGGACGTATTAGCCACCTGCCCCGCCGACGCGGCTGATGAAGTAAAAGCCATCTGCGCATATATTTCGCCAAAACCGGGCGGCCACGGTGCCGTTCGCGACGTGATTGAACACGTCATGAAAGCTCAGCATAAATGGGCCACTAATCTGTAAGATTTTCCGATTATGAAACTCCTCTTCCTGACTGTTTCCCTGTTGGCATCAACCCTCCTGGCAACCGCCCAGAACAACATAACCCTCGTCATTCATGGCGGAGCGGGCACCATTACCCGGAAAAACATGACGCCCGAAAAAGAAAAGGCATACCGCGAGGTGCTAAACCAGGCCCTACAGACCGGGTATACTATCTTGAAAAAAGGGGGTACCAGCCTGGACGCGGTGGAGGCTACGGTTCGGGTAATGGAAGATTCGCCCCTGTTCAATGCCGGAAAGGGTGCGGTTTTTACCCACGAAGGAAAAAACGAAATGGACGCGGCCATTATGGACGGTAAAAACCTGATGGCGGGTTCCGTTGCCAGTGTAACGACGATCAGAAACCCGATCAGCACCGCCCGCAAGGTGATGGAAAAATCGGAACACGTCATGATGATCGGCACCGGGGCCGAAGCCTTCGCTAAAAAACAGGGCATGGAAATCGTCGATCCGTCGTACTTCTACACCGAAGCCCGCTGGAACGCATTACAGAAAGCTCTGAAAGATGAGAAAACATCCCTCGATCATTCCGGCGACACAACCGGCGCGTTGATCGACGACAAAATCTTCATCGAAGGCAAAAAATTTGGCACCGTTGGCTGTGTTGCGCTGGATAAGTTCGGCAATCTGGCGGCTGCTACGTCCACCGGTGGCATGACAAACAAACGGTATGGTCGTGTGGGCGACGCCCCCATTATTGGTGCTGGCACATACGCTAACAATGCCACCTGCGCCGTATCAGCTACCGGCCACGGCGAATACTTCATCCGATCGGTGGTGGGTTACGACATTTCGGCGCTAATGGAGTACAAAGGCTACGGCGTCAAAAAAGCGGCCGATGAGGTAGTGATGAAAAAGCTCGTCGAACGTAAGGGCGAAGGCGGTGTCATTGCTCTGGATCGGAAAGGCAACTTCGCAATGCCGTTCAACTCAGAGGGCATGTACCGGGGTTATATCAAAGCCGACGGCAGCAGTGAGGTCCTGATCTACAAAGATTGAACAGATGCGGGTCCTGTCCTGATGAATCAGGACAGGACCCGCGTTGTATATTGATCCACAATATCGCTGGGGTGTACTTCCAGCACGTTAGCCAGTACCAGCAGCACTAGTGTTCGGGAGGCAATCTTGCGGGAAATACCGGCAATGGATGCGAACAGATCGACCGTAATGCTGTTATGTTCGCCCAGGTGCTGCATCAGTTTCCGTTCTTTCTCGCCGTAGCTAAATCGAATATTCCGGTCGGCCTGACTACCTTTTAGGATTTCGCGCACTTCGCGGCTGGCCTGTACCGATTTATCGGCAACGCGGACATACACCTTTTTTGTTTCGGGCTCGGCCGGATCGGGCAGAATATAGTGGGGGCGGTCCAGGCTGGGGGGAACCCGAATGACCAGTACTTCCCGCTCGTCGGGAAGTTGTACCCGATCAATGGTGTAGGAAATGCGGGGGAAGCAGTATTTATGAATCGCCCGGACGAGCAGATACTCGTCTTCGTCGGCATATTTCAGCCCGGCGATACGTTTGTCATCACCAACACCAATCAGCATGATGCCGCCGTTGGAGTTGGCAAAGGCAACCACGCCCTTGATGATTTTCTCGGGGTGGTTTGTTTTCAGCTTGAACTCTAAATTGCTACCCTCTCCCCGTCTCACCAGGTTTTTGAGCGCCTGATAGTCCATAACCGATGGGTTCAGCTGGTTGACTACTGAATTAGGATAAAGATACGGCTTTTCCACAAATTTGCAAGTCTTCGTCTGGTATCTCTATTTTGCTTTGGAAAGTAAGCCCTGCACGGCCAACTTTTCAACGTTACAAACCGTTATCAGTGCACAGCGGACTTAACTTTCATTGTCTAATAAACACAAAAATGCTGGTAAACGTTGCCCTGGTTATAGGAACCTTCCTGTTTATGGAAGGGGTTGCCTGGTTCACCCACAAATACGTTATGCATGGCTTTTTATGGAGCTGGCACCGCGACCATCATAATCACCATAAAGGTTTTCTTGAGTGGAATGACCTGTTTGCGGTCGTTTTTGCCACCGTTGCTATCAGCCTGATCGTAACGGGAGTAGAAATAGAAGAATTACGGTTTCTGGCCTGGATCGGCGCGGGTGTTACGCTCTACGGCGCCTTTTACTTTATCTTCCACGATGTTATTGTCCATCGTCGGGTGAAAACGAAAATTGATACCAGCGGCCGGTATATGCAGCGAATCATGCGGGCGCACTACGTCCATCACAAAGTGCACACGAAAGAGGGGGCCGAGGCTTTCGGTTTTCTCTATGCCCCGAAGAAGTATGATCGCCCGGTGAAGCAGAAACAGGCGGCTTCTGAGACGGAATAAAGCTTAGAATTAGTCAGAAAACAAAAAGGCGTAACCCAATGGTTACGCCTTTTTGTTTGAGATTCGCCGGAGGCTAATATTCATCTTCATTGAAGAAGAAATCATCTTTAGTCGGATAGTCCGGCCAGATTTCCTCGATGCTCTCATATGGCTGTCCGTCGTCTTCCAGCTCCTGAAGGTTTTCTACTACTTCTAATGGGGCGCCGGAGCGAATTGAATAATCAATCAGTTCGTCTTTGGTAGCAGGCCAGGGGGCATCTTCCAGATAGGAGGCTAATTCTAGAGTCCAGTACATAGTTTGTTCCGTATTTAATGACTACTTTTTCAATGAGGGTGCAAAAGTAAAAAAAGCGTTAATATCCAAGCTCTTTTCGTTAAAAATGTTCACTAATGAAAGTGAATAGGATTTAGGCCATAACTCACCGAACGCCTGTTTGTTTGCTGTTGGTTAAATAAAGCACTTTTTTTGATTTTCCAATCGAAAATAAAAGATTTTACGGTTCATTTTTGATAGGTTGGCCCGACCGACACTTTACTCTCATAGCTATGACACTTGAGGTTTGTTCCTTTTCCTTACAGTCCTGCCTGACAGCCCAGGAAGCTGGTGCCAGCCGCATCGAACTTTGTGGTGGTCTGGCTGAAGGCGGCACTACGCCCAGCGCGGGATTGATCAAACTGGTTGAGCAGCAGGTCACCATTCCTATTTACGTGATGATCCGTCCGCGGGGCGGCGACTTCCTTTATTCTGAAACGGAACTGGAGGTAATGCGCGCCGATATTGAACTCGCTAAGTCATTAGGCGCCGATGGGATTGTGCTGGGCGTATTGAATGCCGACGGCACCGTTGATGAAGTAAACACCAAAGAGTTAGTAGAACTGGCGAAACCCCTGCCGGTTACGTTTCACAGGGCGTTCGACATGACACGCGACCCCAGCGAAGCGCTGGAAGCCGTTATTCGTACAGGAGCGGTACGTATCCTTACCTCCGGTCAGCGGCCAACTGCCGAAGCCGGCGCCGAATTGCTAAAAAAACTGGTCGAGCAGGCTGGTAAGCGCATTGAAATCATGGCTGGTGCCGGCGTATCGGCCACCAACGCCTATATGCTTGTTCAAACCGGCGTCGACGCGCTGCACATGAGTGGTAGCCAGCGTACCGAAAGCCTCATGGAACACCGGCACCCGCTGGTATCGATGGCCAGCAACACGCCGGGCGAGTACGAACGACACGAAGCAGACGCTGAAAAGATTCGCCGGGTGCTTGAACAAACAGCTTTCTTACAAAACGACGGCCCGATTCCCTGAGATAAATACCCGATCGTTGAAGACCAGCTTGAGCGCCTGCGACAATACGATCTTTTCTACATCTTTCCCTTCGGCGGCCATATCAGCCGCTGAGTGGCGGTGGTTGACATCCTTTACATTCTGCGCGATGATCGGTCCCTCGTCCAGGTCGTTATTGACGAAGTGTGCCGTAGCACCAATAATCTTTACCCCGCGTTCGTACGCTTGCCGGTATGGATTAGCGCCAACAAAAGCTGGAAGAAATGAATGGTGAATGTTGACAATCCGGTTGGGGAAGTGATTGACGAAACCAGGCGTTAGTACGCGCATGTATTTGGCCAGCACCAAATACTCGGGTTCGTAAATAGCCAGCGTACGTAAAATGGCTTCTTCGTGCTGCTCGCGGGTTTTGCCTTCGTGCGATACGTAGTGAAATGGAATTCCAAACTTGCTGACCAATGGTTGCAGTACATTGTAATTACTAATCACGGCCAGCACGTCGGCATCCAGTTCGTCGAAGGCGTACCGGATCAGGAGATCACCCAGACAATGGTGCTCTTTGGTAACCAGCACAACAATATTCTTTTTCTTCTTGGGATTCAGGCGTAGCGTGATACCTTCCGGAAGCTGTGTTTTCAGATCGGCCAGTAGCGCATCAGTGTTAAAAGTACCTTCAAATTCGGTTCGCATAAAAAACCGGCCTCCTGGACTCACGTATTCATCGTTATGGATGATATTCAGATCATGTCTGTACAGTACGTTGGTAACATGGTAGATTAAGCCCTTATTGTCAGGCCCGTCCATTAGTAAAATATGCTTAGTGATATCAGTCATACCTCTATCGAATAATCGGCGTACGCTACCGGCTGGTGGCCAGAAAATGCCTCCCTCCTTATTTTGGCGATCGCGTTGCGCGATTTAGATGAACAATTCGCTTTAATAGTAGTGAACGAATAGCGTTTATTACTTTACTTTGAGCCGGTGCCCTGCTCCGTTTCGGAACGAATATACTGGCTGAATCAGTAGAATTCGGTGAGTTGCCGTTCTTATTTGGAGTAAACACCTCCCATTTTTCTTCGTATCTGTCTGGGTATCTGAATGTGGCCTGTTTTTTTATAAAAAAAGTACGTCCAGTTTTTGCCGCTGACGAACAAGGTGCCAAGAGATGTGTTTTACTTGAGAATCATAATTTATCATTTTGATCATAAAAAATTGATCAAAATCAATAACACCAAAACTACGTACTAGATTGGAATCGGTATTTTCAACGTCAAAGCGGAAGCTACTGCTAGAAATTGCCTGGGAGGTTTGTAATCAGGTAGGTGGCATATACACCGTCATCCGCTCGAAGGTCCCGGCGATGGTCGAGAAATGGGATGACAACTACGTAGCCATTGGCCCTTATTTCCCGCAGCGGGCCACCTCCGAATTTGAACCAATCGTCGACTCAGACGCTACCGTCATCGGGCAGACTGTCAGGCGGATGCGCGAGATGGGCTTTAACGTTCAATACGGTCACTGGCTGGTGACGGGACGGCCCCGCGTTGTGCTATTTGACATTGCCAGCGTCAACGCCGACCATCTGAATTACGTAAAAGCGCAGCTCTGGCAGAATTTTCAGCTATCGACGCTTAACGTTGAGGATCTTGTTAATCAGACGCTGGCCTTCGGCGAACTGGTTCGCATTTTCATTACGCTGCTTGCCGAAGATCACGCCAATCGGGTAGATTTTGTTGCGCACTTCCACGAGTGGATGGCCAGCACCGGCCTGCCCGATCTGCGTCGCGACAACGTCCGGGTAGCTACGGTTTTCACGACGCACGCTACCATGCTGGGTCGTTACCTCGCGCAGAACGAAGCTGGCTTCTACGGAAAGCTGCCGTTTTTTGACTGGAAGCGCGAGGCTCTTCATTATGGCATCGACACGCAGGCTACGATTGAGCGGCTGTCGGCGCAGCAGGCTCACGTATTCACAACGGTCAGTGACGTAACGGCGCGGGAGTGTGAAGTTTTCCTGGGACGCAATCCGGATTTGATTCTGCCAAATGGTCTTAATATTACCCGGTTTGCAGCCGTCCATGAGTTTCAGAATCTGCACGTCAAATACAAAGACAAGATCCATGAGTTCGTCATGGGCCACTTCTTCCAGAATTACTCCTTTGATCTGGAAAAGACGCTGTACTTCTTTACATCGGGCCGCTTTGAATTCTCTAACAAAGGCTACGACCTGACGCTGGAAGCGCTGGCTCGGTTGAATCACCGGATGCGGGAGGCCAACATGGATATGACTGTCGTTATGTTCATGGTAACGAAGCAGCCGTATACGTCAATCAATCCCGACGTACTCCACTCGCGGGCGCTGCTGGATGAGATTCAGGAAACCTGCGAAAGCATCGAGAAGCAAGTGGGGGAGCGATTATTCCATGCGGCTGCCTCCGATCAGTACGATCATGCACTGCCCGACCTGAATAACTTCGTGGATGAGTACTGGCGCCTGCGCTTACGACGTACCGTACAAAGCTGGAAAACAAAACACCTGCCGCCGTTTGTTACGCACAACCTGGTTCAGGAAGACGACATGACGCGGTTTATCCGGCAGGCCAACCTGGTCAATAATGAATACGATCGGGTTAAAATTGTTTACCACCCGGATTTTATTGCCTCGACGAACCCGCTGTTCGGCTTGGACTACAGTCAGTTCGTGCGGGGTTGCCACCTCGGTGTTTTTCCCAGCTATTACGAACCCTGGGGTTACACGCCTTTGGAGTGCGTCGTGCGGGGAATTCCGACCGTAACGAGTGACCAGTCGGGCTTTGGTGATTTCATCATGCAGATCATGCGAGATTACGAAAACCGGGGTATTTACGTGATCAACCGCCGTACCCAGAACTTTGACGAGGCAGCCGATCAGCTCGCAAACGTGCTATTCCGCTTTGTTCGAATGGCTCAGCGCGACCGGATTGCGCAACGCAACCGCGTAGAGAGCATTGCCGAAGTATTTGACTGGAATAACCTGCGGTCGTATTATGATACGGCACATGATCTGGCCCTTAAACGGAAAAAACCGTGATCCGAATTGGTATAATCAACGTATCAGACCGGGCCAGCGCTGGTGTTTACGAAGACATTCCGGGTAAGGCCGTCGTCAGTCTGTTAACCGAGTACCTGAGTTGCGAATGGGAACCTGTGTACCGGGTTATTCCCGATGAGCAGGACCAGCTCGAAACTACGATGATCGAGCTGGCCGATGCCGAAGGTTGCTGCCTGGTTGTCACGACCGGCGGTACCGGACCCGCTCCCCGCGACGTAACGCCCGAGGCCACCGAAGCCGTCTGCCAGAAGATGCTGCCCGGCTTTGGCGAGTTGATGCGGCAGGAAAGCCTGAAATACGTTCCAACCGCCATCCTGTCCCGCCAGACGGCTGGTATCCGCAATCAGTCGCTGATCCTGAACTTGCCCGGCAAACCGACCGCCATTGGTCAGTGCCTCTCGGTGGTGTTCCCGGCGATTCCGTACTGTATTGATCTGATCGGCGGCCCGTTTCTGACAACGAACGAACAAGTGATGAAGGTTTTCCGCCCCAAAAGCAGTTAGCGTGGAAAACTGATTTTCCCCATAAAAGCGGTAGGAACGCCCTGCCGCTCGCCAAAGGAGGTTGTGCTGCCCGCCAGGGTTTCATTGGCCAGCACGGCAAAAAGCACGGCCTCCTTGGCGTCACCGCTCACACCAATATCGTTGGTACGTCCGAAATGACAGTCGGGAAGTAGTTGTTGAATAGCGGCTACCAGCACCGGGTTATGCGCCCCTCCCCCACTCAGGTATACGTGGTATGTCTCATTGGGATGTATCACCCGTTGAATGGCCTCCGTGATGGTCTCGGCCGAGAACTGGACGAGCGTTCGCATCAAGTCAGCATCAGTCAGAGTCACCCCCGTTTTCTCTAGCACAGTTTCGACATACGCTACGTTGAACACTTCCGGCCCTGTAGTCTTTGGAAAGGGCGCGCCAAAGAAGTAATTTAGTTTCAGTGCGTCCAGCACCGTCTCGTTCACGGTCCCCTGGCTGGCCAGTTGCCCATCCTTATCGTAAGCCGTTCCCAGCAGCCGTTGAGCGAAGGCGTCAAGCAACGTATTGCCGGGGCCGGTATCGGTCGTAAATACAGCGCTGGCGTCCTGGTCGGCGGGTAGGTAGGTGAAGTTACCGATACCGCCGATGTTTAGAAGCAGCCGGTTTTCGCCAGCTTTCGAGAACACGAAGTAATCGCCGTAAACAGCCAACGGAGCCCCTTCTCCGCCTAAGGCCACGTGTTTCTGCCGGAAATCGCTAAGGGTTATGATGCCCGTTGTGACCGCTACGTGGTCGCCGTCGCCAATCTGCAGCGTTGCATTCGGGAACTTATCCCGCTGGTGCTGGCTTTTGGGTGCATGGTAAACGGTCTGACCGTGACTGGCAATGATATCAATATCAGCCGGTTCGATCTGCCACTGGCGCAGGCAGTCCAGGATCATCTGCCCGTGCAAGCGGCCGATGTACGGATTAAGCAGGCAAAGCTGTTCAAAATCAATTTCCTTTTTGGCAAAGATCGTCCGAACAGCTGTTTTAAACCTATCGGCATACGGTACGGTCTGAAACTGCTCCAGCTTGATCTGCGTGGCCAGACCACTGCCCGTAATCCGGCAGAGTGCCACATCGAGGCCGTCCAACGACGTCCCCGACATGAGGCCAATAATACGCCGGTCGACCTTGCCGGCAATCGTGTACAGGTCTTTAATTTGTTGGTTCATACGCCGACCAATTGTTAGACAAAGCTACTTAATTTGACAAGTCTTGGCCCGTTCCTGTTCGTTTTGCGTTACGTATTACGGTGGAGCAACCGGCGACGTAGTTTATTATGAATTTTTGGGGTGACGAGCAATTTTCCTTTTTTGAAAGTATTCTGTACCAGACGCTAGGGCAGTCCGTCGAAGTTATCGAAGCGCAGTTTCTATCGGGTGGCGACATCAATATGTCGGCGCAGGTATTTTCGTCGGAGGGTGTTTTCTTCATCAAATGGAACCACGCCGATCAGTCAGATATGTTTGAGGTGGAGGCCCGGGGTCTGGACCTGCTCCGGCAAACCGATGCGTTATCTATTCCGCAGGTTATTGGCTTCGGCCGGGAGATGGACAAGGCTTACCTGGTTCTGGAATACATCGATCCTGGCCCGGCGACAAATGCCTCCTGGGACGCGCTCGGCCATTCGTTAGCCGTTATTCATTCGCATACCCAGCCGAAGTTTGGGTTGCATTTCGATAATTACATTGGCTCATTACCTCAGACTAATACACTGACGGCGAACGGGTTCGATTTCTTTTTTGAGCAACGCTTACTGCCCCAGGCTGGCATGGCCTTATACCGGGAGCTTTTGTCGAAAAAATCATACGATGCCCTGTTCCGGCTTCGCGAGCGACTGCCCGACCTGTTACCGGCTGATCGCCCGGCGTTACTGCACGGCGACCTCTGGTCAGGCAATGTCATGGTGTCAGAAGCGGGGCAGCCCGTTCTGATCGACCCGGCGGTTTATTACGGTTTCCGCGAAGCTGATCTGGCGTTTACGAAGTTGTTTGGCGGGTTTGATCAGCGCTTTTATGATGCCTACCACGAAGCCTTTCCGCTGGAAGACGGCTTCGAGGACCGGGTGGCAATTTACAATTTGTACCCCTTACTGGTTCACGTGAATCTGTTTGGGTCGGGCTACGTTAGTGGCGTAGAGCGAATTCTTAAGCAGTTCTGATCAGACAGATAGACTGCCAACCGCACTGATTTATGGATATTACTTCTTTCGAGCAATTTGAGCTGAATCGACAGTTGCTGAACGCCGTCGCCGACGCTGGTTATACAGAGCCTACTCCAATTCAGCAGAAAACTATTCCGCTGAGTCTGGGGAATCACGACGTCTTGGGGATTGCCCAAACCGGCACAGGCAAAACAGCGGCTTACCTGCTGCCGCTGCTGATGAAGATCAAATACGCGCAGGGTAAAAACCCACGGGCGTTGATTCTCGCTCCAACCCGTGAGCTGGCCATTCAGATCAATGAAGCTGTTAAGGAACTGGCTAAATATACCGATCTGCGTCATCTGGCTGTTTATGGCGGACTTGGCCCCAAAACACAGATCGAAACTCTGCAAAAAGGGGTGGATATTCTGGTCGCTACCCCCGGTCGGTTCATGGATCTCTACCGGATGGGTGAATTGGTGACCAAGGATATCCGGACTATGGTGCTGGACGAAGCCGATAAAATGATGGATATGGGCTTCATGCCGCAGATCCGGTCTATTCTCGAAGTGATTCCAACGAAGCGACAGAATCTGTTGTTCTCTGCTACATTCGGGGCACGGGTCGAGCGGCTGTCGTCGGAGTTCCTGGAAGCGCCGATGAAAGTAGAGGTTACCCCTCAGGCATCGACGGCCAAAATGGTTGATCAAGTCCTGTATGAAGTACCCAACTTCCGGACGAAGATTAATCTGCTGAACCACCTCATCAACCAGGATACGTTCCAGCGGGTCATCATCTTTTCCCGTACCAAAGAGCACGCCGAGAATATCTACAAGTTCCTGTCCAGGAAGGTAATCGAGGGAGATAACATCCGAGTCATTCACGCCAACAAAGGCCAGAACACACGCATCAACTCGATGGATGCCTTTAAAGAAGGCAACATCAAAGTATTGGTCGCTACCGATGTTGTTGCGCGCGGTATTGACGTAGCGGAGGTTAGCCACGTAGTAAATTTCGACGTACCGCTCATCTACGAAGATTACGTTCACCGCATTGGCCGAACTGGCCGGGCTAATCATACCGGCGAGGCTATTACGTTCATGACCCCGGCGGAGAATTATCACATCCAGAAAATCGAAAAGATTATCAAGATGCCGATTCCTCGTCAGCCCATGCCCGACGAGGTCTTTGTTACGGAAACCCCTTTCGACGAGAGTCAGGCTATGCTTCGCGAAATTGACGAGCAGCGCCGGAAAGAAAATCCAGATTTCCTGGGTGCTTTCCACGAGAAAAAGGAAAAGAATACGGCTGCCGGTAAAGCGAAACAGAAAGCCAAAAAAGCCGCAATAGCCCGTAAAACGACGGCACGGCCACCGTCTAATACACGAACCAAATCCAGCTCTGGATCTGGTTCGTCAAAGCGGTCAGGATCTCGGGGCGGCAGGCGGTAATTTAGTTAAAACGTACTAATTTAGATTCTCCGTTCGTTCTACCGGAACAATAGACCCGTGGTGTATAGTAATGACTATGCGTGTTCGAATGAATCTGATGCAGTGGAGCTTAATGGTTTTGCCCCTTTTGTCGGCGGCACAAACCAGACCGCTTATTACGTCGGCGCGTTCAGGTGACACCGTTCGTCAGTCGAAGCCAGAACGCCCGGGCGACGAAACAATCGCCAACGACGCCGGGGCTGCGGTAACGGAGGCTGCTACCGTCAGTCAGGCTTCCCTCAACATACTTCCGTTATTTGGCGAGCGGACAAAAACAGCAGGTCAGATTGACCAGGAAATTCATTTCCTGAACGACTGCGACCGCAACTTTGCGAGCCGGTCTGAAGCCAGTGCATTCTTTTCCACCCGGGGCTGGGATTATATTACGGATGGTCAGCTGGACACGGCGGCTTACCGCTTCAACCTATCGTGGCTGCTCGACAACAAAAATGTTGATGCATACTGGGGGCTGGGCGTTGTCTGCTACCAGAAAGATCACCTGGTCGATGCTATCCGAATGCTGAAGAAAGGGCTTATGATTGCAGACAGTAATATGGTACTGCTGACAGATCTGGCAACCGTCGAGATCAAGCACTTCCAGCAGAAACAGGATAAACGTACGCTGGACGACGCCCAGACTCACCTGACGCAGGCCGTTTCTTTGAAACCCAATGCAACAGCCTATCAGAAACTATCGCTGATCAGTTTCCTTCGGGCCGATTATCCGAAAGCCTGGGAATATTTTCACCAGGCCCGGGAAATTGACTTGTCGCAGCTTGATTTAACGTATCTGAACGATCTGCTGGCTAAACTTCCCGACCCGCAGGGCGTATTCAAATAGCGTTAATTGTCGGACTCTTCGGCTTCGACAACCTTCTCCTTCGAGTGTTCGTAAATAACTTTCCCTTTTTCGTCCCACTCCGTAATCACGAAGCTTTCGAAGTCTTTATCCCACTGATCGCTGCCATACTGGGTCAGTTTGTGGCGCATCCGACGGCCACTGGGATTAATTGGGTAGAACTCTGTCCATCGGCCTATTTTCACGCCATTGTCGTATTTGCCTTCTTCGGCCAGTAAGCCGTTCTCGTGGAAGGCCATGTACGTACCCTTCACTTTCCCGTATTCCATAGGAATAATCTCTTTGACCTTGTGGTGGGTAGAATCATAGTACGTTACTTTTGATTCAGCAGGCAGGCCCCGATGCCAAAAGGTTTTATCCAGCAGCGTAAATTTTGAATCATACCGCTCCCAGCGGCCATCCTTCATTCCGGCGTAGTAATGCCCCTCTTCTACTAATTCGCCATTCTGGAACCGTTTGTAGGGGCCATGCAGGAGCAATCCCGTCGATCCGTCGCGCACTATTGAACTTGTCACCCGACGATCACGTGGGTAATAGCGGTATATCTCCCGAACGTAGGCCAGCGGCTTAGCGGCATCGTTATCTTTCAGGACGTGAAATTCTTCGACGATCGTCCGGTCACCGCTACCGAGTTTGGTATAGGCTTTAATCATTGCCAGACCTTCATAGTCGGTTTTTGATACCTTTTTCTTTCTGTCTTTTGACTTCTTGAGCGACTTAATTTTCAGCCCAAGATCGGGCATCAGGTTGCTGATATACGCATCTTTCTGCTCTTTCAGACTTGCCGGCGACGGCAGCCCCAGCGTTGTCATCGACGAAGGTACGGAGGAGAAAGGCGGTGCTGGCGAACCTGACGGCGCCAGCACCGGAGTAGAAGCCGTTGTCAACGCCGAAGGGGCAGTTGTCTGCGCCCAGACAGCCGACATAACTGGCCCGGTTGATAAAATCAGGAGAAGAGATCGTTTTAACAGATGAGCAAACATAATGGGCCAACAAATAGATGCCTGAAGTTTGTTATTTTTGCAACGCTTTACCAATTACTATTATTATTAATCCCTCCGCCGGGTTGTCTGGCGGCTTGTTGGTTACCAACTATTTATGGAAAAACAGGCCCGAATTTATATTGCTGGACACCGCGGAATGGTCGGTTCGGCAATCGTCCGCAAATTACAGGCAGAAGGTTACACCAACCTGATTATGCGTACCTCTTCCGAACTGGACCTGCGCAATCAGGTGGCCGTAGCCGATTTCTTCGAGGAAGAAAAACCTGAGTACGTTTTTTTGGCTGCGGCTAAAGTGGGCGGTATTCTGGCTAATAACATCTATCGTGCCGAATTCCTGTACGATAACCTGATCATTGAAGCCAACATCATCCAGAGTGCCTACAAAACGGGCGTAAAAAAACTCCTGTTCCTGGGTTCGTCCTGCATTTATCCTAAGATGGCCCCTCAGCCGCTACAGGAAGAATATCTGCTGACTGGTCTGCTTGAGCCAACAAACGAGCCCTATGCCATCGCTAAAATCGCGGGCATTAAGCTGTGCGAAGCATATCGAAGCCAGTATGGCTGCAATTACATCTCGGCCATGCCAACGAACCTGTATGGTCCAAACGACAATTACGACCTGCAGGGTTCGCACGTACTGCCCGCGTTGATCCGTAAATTTCACGAAGCAAAAATCAACAACCAGCCATCGGTTGAAGTATGGGGAACCGGTTCGCCCCGGCGCGAATTTCTGCACGCAGATGACCTGGCTGACGCCTGCGTCTTCTTGATGGAGGAATACAACGATGAGTTGTTCGTCAACATCGGTACCGGTGAGGACGTAACGATTCGTGAACTGGCCGAAGCCGTAAAAGACGTGGTTGGCTTCGAAGGCGAGCTGCGTTGGGATACCTCAAAACCCGATGGCACTCCCCGTAAATTGATGGATGTTTCCCGGATTCATAACCTCGGCTGGAAACACAAAACCGAACTGCGGGATGGTCTGGAAAAAACGTATCAGGATTTCCTCGCCAACGAGGTGCTGTACGTAGAATAGACCGTTACTGTCTATGTAAAAAGAAAGAAACCCCTGCCAGCGCTGGCAGGGGTTTCTTTCTTTTATAGCGGTTTCGCCGGATTACCGAAGATGGTAAGGTTTGCGTCAACGTCTTCAATTACTACCGAACCTGCTCCGATACGGGCATTTTTACCAATCGTTACACCCGCCACAATCGTTACGCCTGTCCCCACAAATGCCCCTTCTTCAATCGTTACGTTGCTGTTGATGATACTTCCCGTACCAACATGGACGTAGTTGCCCAGCTTGGCCTGGGTGTCGATCACTACGTTGCTTTGCAACAGGCAATGCTGGCCAATTTCAGCATACGGGTTTATGACGACGTTAGCCGCAATCAGGTTACCGTGACCCAGGGTTGCCAGCGTCGATACAATGGCTTTATCATGGATGGCGTTCACAGGCTGCACCTTCCGGCGGTCGTTCAGCATCTTCACCAGCCGTTTCCGAACGCGCACATCACTAATAGCGACGAAGGCTTCACACTTCTGACCGATCAGTTTCAGAAAGCCATCGTCGTCGGTTTCGCCCAGTACCGACACGTCCCCAAACTCTTTACCGTGTAACTCTTTCTTATCGTCCAGCAGCCCATACACGATGACACCGTTCCGCTGGAACAGGTCCAGGGCAGTCAATCCAATACTGCCAGCCCCAAAAATCAACACTGGATTCTCCATCTGATCTGTTTGTTAAGTCAATGTAAACTAGCACCTTATTAAAGGTATAATTTTACCAATTTGGTAACAATCCAGTAACGACCAGTTCATAGACGATGGGTAGTTTCGTCTATGAAATCAAGTACGCAGTTCCGGACGATTGTGCTTTCTGATATCCACCTCGGCACTACCGGGTCGAAAGCCAAGGAGGCTACCGATTTTTTACGCAACTACTCCTGCCAGAAGCTTATTCTCAATGGCGACATCATTGATGGCTGGCAGTTAAAGCAGTATGGTACCTGGAAAAAGAAACACACCGCATTTTTTAAAACGGTTTTAAAGCAAATCGTTCACTACGACACAAAAGTAGTGTACCTGCGCGGCAACCACGACGACTTCCTGGATCAGGTAATGCCGCTCAAAGTGGGCAAGAACTTTTCGATCCGAAAAGATTATACGCTCACCTCAGGTACCAAACGATTCTATATCACTCACGGCGATGTATTCGATTCCATTACGTCGCAGATGAAGTGGCTGGCTTATCTGGGCGACATAGGCTACACGTTCCTGCTCTGGACAAATAAGTTTTATAACCAGTATCGATCCTGGCGGGGTCTACCCTACTATTCGCTATCGCAGCGTATCAAAAGCCGTATCAAGCAAGCCGTCAATTACATCTCCGACTACGAACAGAAACTCACTGAACTGGCCAAGGCCCGTCAGTGCGACGGGGTTATCTGCGGCCATATTCACCAGCCTGCCATCCACGAGTTCGACGGTATTATTTATATGAACTCCGGTGACTGGGTGGAGTCTCTAAGCGCGCTGGTCGAAGATCACGACGGAAACTGGAGCTTGCTTTACTACACCTCTGATCTGTCGGAAGATGATGAAGAATCCCGTTTCAAGCCAGCTGAAAAAATGGTCTAACCCTTCTTAAATTCACTTTGTAGCTATGCATGTTCTTTTTTTGGTTCAGGGGGAAGGCCGTGGCCATCTGACTCAGGCGTTGTCGATGCAGCAGATTTTAAAAACAGCTGGTCACGACGTAATAGGCGCCATTGTGGGCGTAACTCCGCAGCGGGAGGTTCCAGCGTTTTTCAGGGAAGCATTCTCCGCGCCCATCACACCTGTGTTCAGCCCGGGTTTGGTATACAACGCTGGTACAAACGCCCTTGAACCAACCAAAACTACATTACAGGCTATTCGGTCAATACGTCCGTTTTGGAAGAGTCTGAAACAGGTACGGGATATTATTGAAACGAAACGTCCCGACGTAGTCATCAATTTTTACGAAATGCTGGGTGGGCTTACGTATGCGCTGCTGAAACCATCGGTTCCGATGATTTGCATCGCACACCAGTATCTGGCTTTCCACCCGAACTTTCAGTGCCCCAAGGGGCAATGGATGTACAGACAGGCCTTTAAAATCAATACGCTGTTAACCTGTTTCGGCGCAAAAGAACTGCTGGCCTTGTCATTCGATAAACAGCCCGATTTTCCTCAGCGCCGTGTGCGGGTTGTACCGCCCCTGTTACGTCAGGAAGTGGCTTCGCTGAAGCCTATGGACGGGAATTTTGTTCTGGCCTACGTAACGCAGCCCGGCCTTCGATCAGAACTCGAGCGAGCCCACCAGGAACGCCCCGATTTAAAAATGGACGCCTTCCACGCCAGCGCTACCAGCCCCGATCAGGTTATTGATGAAACGTTGACGTATCATGCCATTGATGGCAAACGCTTTCTGAATTATATGAGTCGCTGCAAAGCGATTGTAACCACGGCGGGTTTCGAATCGGTTTGTGAGGCCGCTTATCTGGGCAAACCTGCCCTGATGATTCCGCAGCCTAACCATTTCGAGCAGGCCTGTAATGCGATCGACGGACAGCGGGTTGGTGTTGGCCTAGGTGCTACCCATTTCAACCTCGACCAGTTTATGACTTATCTGCCCCAGCACGATCCGTCGGTCAGCGAGCGATTCCGGGCCTGGCAGCAGCAGGGGTATTTTATGTTCCTTAGTGCCCTGAACCGCGCTACAGCGCCCGGCGATCAACGCTCGGGAGGTTTCCTGATGCCTCGTCTGCGTCAGCTACTCCGTTAGTTGATAAAAGAACCCTAGCGGATTGGGGTATTTGAACGAGTAATTGATCGCCCGATCCAGTTTCTCCGCGCTGATTATTTTGTAAAGCACCGGCGTTTCTGGCTCAACGAACGTTGGGGACTCAAAGCCAAAATCCGCGCAGTTTTTCAGGTAAACCGCTTTCCGGGAAGGATGTTCCGGCACCACGGCATTGAACACGCCGGTAACTTTTTCCGACAGTATAGCCATCAGTATGCCAACGGCATCATCCCGATGTATGTAATTGACGGGGACAGCGCCCGTATTGACCGTACGACCAGCGACATATTTGCCGGGGATTCGGTCGTAGCCCAGCAACCCACCGAAGCGCACGACCGTAACGTTTCGATCTGGCTGGATCGCTAAAACAGCCTGTTCGCCGTCGACCAAAGCCGGCGCTGCTGATTGACCAGGCGTTTGGACATCGTCTTCAACCGCAACCTGATTGTTTTCTGGGTAAATGGAAGTAGAGCTAACCAGAATAACCTGTTTTACCGACGACTTCTGCATAGCCTGTGTTAACAGCTTAATCTCCTGCGGATAAAAATCTTCGCCCATTTTCCCGGCTCTTGGCGGCAATAGGATAACGATAGAGTCAGCCTCCAGCAGCTTGTCAAGGTCACCAATGGGCGCGGGGTCAAACTGGAGCAAATAAGGCTCAATACCTTTTTCTTCCAATATCGCCATTTTACTCTCTGTAGTGGTACTTCCCTTGACGAGATACTGCTCACTGACCAGTCGTTCGGCCAGGGGTGTTCCCAGCCAGCCGCAACCTATGATTGACACGCGTCCTTTTGACATGATAAAAAATAACCGGATTGATGGCTCTACAAACGTAGTAAAGACATCAATCCGGTTAAGCGTCTATTTGTTATGCTTTATAAACTCAGGCCAAAGCTGATCGCACGAACATCTGGTCCCTGGCCTGGTTCGAACAGTGGACTCAGGTCATATTTAACGAAGAATCCGGTACGTCGAATACCGATGTGAGCGATCAAACCATAACGCAGGTCTTTCAACCCGAAGTCAGAATGTCGACGGTCAACGCCCCCGTCCTCTTCTTTGATCTTCCGATAGCTATCCAGACGATAGTTGCCATAGACACCCACCCCAAAATGACCTAATTTCCGGCCGTTATCGTTGTAAAACGTCAATCGAGGCACGATGGGAATTCCCAGCGTACATACTGTCAGTTTCGATTTACTTAGCTCCCGACCAGCAGGCGTAAAGACAATGCCCGCGGGCGTTTTTTCGGGTATTACGTTCTCCTCAAACATGAAATTGTTCCAGGCCACTTCCAGCCCGTAATACAACTTCAGGGATACGTGTTTACCTCCGGCAATGGTTGGCATACTGCCAAACGCCAAGGCTATATAGCGTGATCCAATTGGCTTCAGCTTGTAACTATCTTCGGGATAGGCCGGGAGGCTCGAACGCTGCACCAAATTAGTTAATCCAATTCCAAGGCCTTCAAAACTCACCCGCTGTCGGTCTGATTTCCGGCTCCGTTGCCGATTAGATGTGGCCTTTTGATACTCCGCTTTGTGCTTGACCGAGTCCGTATCCACTTTCTCCGAATCACGAATGACAACGCTGATGTCGCCTTTCCGGCGGGTTACGATCAGTACGGTGTCTTTGATGTACTTTTCGCCTTCCTGCTCATTAAGCGATACTGCTGTTTTCCCATCGGGCAGGGTATCCAGTTTCATGCCCATATCACGCACAATTTTGTTCAGATCGTAAGCAGACAGGGATTTGATTCCGTTTTTGTCCGGCGCGTAGATAACCATTCTGGTCCGGTTCGCGAACTGAATGACCAGTGAATCAGCGCTGGGCCGGGCATGAGCTAGCACACTCATCAGGCTAAAGAAAGCCAGTATGCTCAGGATAAACGTTCGTTTCATTGTCTGGCGGGTTTATTCTTCTGAAAGCTGTGTTTTATTTCACTATAGGCCCGGTCGAGAAGGCCTTTTTCATCATTATCGCCCACAGCGGCATTAGCCACGGCGGTTTCGCCCGTTCTGATCTGCTGAATTCTCCGCCAGAATTTACCCGCCCCCGTTTCGCTTGTGTTTTGATTAACCGATACCACTTTCTGGTCGGCTTCCTGCGCCGTTTGTTTGGCAGCTACCAGTACGTCGGGTTCTGCGATCGTCACGACCAATGTTCTTGGGGCACTCGCAGCTGGCTTAGGCGTTTCATCATCTTTTGCGGGTGTCAGTATTACAGACGCCACTTGCTCTTCGCTCTTACGTTCGATTACGTTAGGGGCTGGGCCGGTCTTCTCTTTTGTTAAGCTTACCTGCGATTTACTAGCTTTGGGCTTACTTATCGTCGCTACTTCGATAATACGTTCTTTAGAAATTACGGGCTCTCCGATCTCCTGATTTAATTTGGGAACAGGTTTTGTAAACTGTACGTCAGGCGCAGTCTGTTGCGCAACGGCTTCTGAAACCTCTGGCTTTTCCTGTTCTACAGGCCGTACTTGTTGGATATGTCTGGCAATCGTTTTTTGAGTATTAACGGCAGCATGCCTATCCTGATTTGTAGACTGAGCATACCATCCCAACGTAGCGACCAGCACAATACAGGCGGCTGCGGCAACAGATCGCTGGAATGTGGGTGTGTGCCAGAAAACGACTTTCTCGGGTTGCCTCTGCTGGGCCATACGCGCCTGCAAACGGTTGAACGCCCGCTCATCGGGTGGTAGCGACAGATTAGCCAGCTTTCGGGCAAAAAGCTCGTCAACTGGCTGTTTTTTGATAGGTTCGTTCATTGTGTTGTTGCTGTTCTAATTTTTTCAGGCTGGCTTGTAGCAAAGCACGAGCCCGGCTTAATTGAGACTTTGATGTTCCTTCTGATATACCTAGCAGTTCAGCTATCTCCGCATGGGTATAGCTTTCAATAGCGTACAAGTTGAAAATACTACGATACCCTTCGGGCAGTTGTCCAATCAACCCAAGAAGATCATTTTCATTCAGCGTTGCATCGGCCCAGTCGTAATCAGGTTCGATCAGCATATCATCTAGTGCTACCTCCTGACGTAATTGCTTGTTCCGGCGCAGGAACATAAGGGATTCTGTTACCATGATCCGCCGAATCCAGCCTTCGAAGCTGCCATCCTCCCGGAACTGGCCTATCTTTTCGAAGACTCGCATGAAACCATCAAGCATAACCTCTTCGGCGTCATCCCGATTGGTGCAGTAGCGAGTACAGACAGCCAGCATTTTGCCGGAAAATCGTTCGTATACCAGCTTATGCGCACGGTTTTCCCCCCGCTTCAACGCAGCGATTAATTGCGCTTCTGTCGTGAAAAAAGGTATAATCCGTAGCATAGTAATCACATTTCACTAGTAAGATGCACAGAGGAGCCAGGCAGGTTGCATGCACCTAAAAAAAAAGTTTATATTTTTCGACGTATGCCCAATGCTAAGAATAAGGCACAAAAAAAGGGCCTTACAGCCCTTTCTCGTATTTAATCCCAGCCACATAGTACAGCCAGATAATTCTTGATATTCTGAAGTTGACCGGCGCGATCAATACCATGACTGGGGCTACTGCTGCGGCATATACCCACCCGTCGGGATCACCGCCAAAATAAAATAGTAGAAAGCCCATCACCAGCGCAACTCCACCTGATATGGCGTAGCTGATGTACATAGCTCCGATAAAGTATCCTGGCTCAACTTCGTACCGCAACCCGCAATGCGGACAGTGCTCATACATTTCATCAAACCTTTTTAAATTGTAGAACGGCTTCTTAAAAATCTTTCCCTGGTGGCATCTAGGACAAAGCCCTTTTGACGCGGCCTGCAATTTCGAGTCGCTTTCCATGCTCAGTTTTACTATTACGATACCACAAATAACCAATCGACGTAACAATCAGATATGGTACCACCAGCAGATAAAGTATACCCAAATTCAATTGCGACGCAACTACACTACGTCCATTACTCACTGTGCTTTCTACCGTTCCCCGGCACATGGCACACTGTGCCATCAGGTCAGGAGTAAACACCAGAAAAAATATAAGAGCCAACCACACAAGTTTGTTTTTCATAACTCTACAGTTGATGTATGTAATATGGTTTAATCAATAAATACACAATTACCCCAGTGATGCTCACATACAGCCAGATCGGGAAGGTCCACTTCACCGTCTGCTTATGCTTCAGAATTTGATTACTCAGGGCAAAATAGACGGCTCGCAGCACAAACCAGACAACGATGACGGATAAACCAATGTGCGAAACCAACAAAAAATAATATACAGGTCTGATCCAGCCTTGCCCCCCAAATGGCGTTGAGTCATGCGTTAAGTGATACAGGATGTAGCTTACCAGGAAAATAGAGCCCAGTCCAAAGGCTGTCAACATTGTGAGTCTATGAGCCGCTACGTTCTTTTGCCGGATAAAATAAAAACCCACAAGTAGAAGCAGGGAGGTCAGTGAGTTAATGACACCGTTAATATGTGGTAGATAATCTGTCCACGCTCCCAGATCAACCTTTTGCCGAATGCCTAATAATACAGCAACGGCAATCGGAATAGCCAGCGATAAAATGTTGATGACCCGGTTAGCTTTTTGTTCATGTACTGGCTGTATTGTTTCCATAAATTTATTGCTCTTTGCTGTAGATGTCCAGCAATACCCTGATTTCCAGGATTAGCCGATCAACATCTTCCTTGTCCGTACCGTCGTAAAAACCTCTTACAATACCAGACTTGTCTACTAAAACCAACTTTTCGCTGTGAATAAAAGTTTCGTCTGGTTTGCCGTCTTTCACGCCAGCGTCGACTACAGGTAAATAAAATCCATGTAGGCCAAGATCATAGATTTCGGCTTTGTTACCAGTCAGGAAATACCATTTTCCGGGAATTGCTTCGTGTTTCCTGGCGTACTCCTTCAGCTCTTTTGGCTGGTCATGCTCCGGATCAACGCTGAACGATAGAAATCGGATGTCGTCTTTCGACCGGAAGACATCCTGCACGCGGGTTAACTGGGAAGCAATTTTCGGACAGATTGTACCACAACGCGTAAAGAAGAAATCGGCCACGTAGATCTTGTCCTTGACAATTGACTGATCCACTACATTGCTATCCTGATCAATCAGTTTGAACGGCGGGATGTGGTTATAGATTGTATCCTCAATCTCCCGTCCGTCGGGTTGCTTAACTTGGCCCATCAAGGGCTCTCCCTTCGTAGAGTCTATCTTGGGCAGATAGCGCGGTAAAGCGTAATGATTTTGCGTACCAAACCGCAGAAAAAGATACAGCAAAGCCGGGACCAGCAGTACGACTAGCAGGATCCCGGCTTTCTTGGTGTTACTCATAACTACCTTAATTCAAATATCGACTCACCTTCTGTCATCAATGCTACAAGTAGCCATACAACAAAAATTACAGGAATTGAAATGGCCCAGATCAAGCTTTTAACTTCGTGCTTCAGGTGCATAAATTCACCTACAATATAAAATGCTTTTATCAGCGTCATTCCTACGAAAATTGAAGTACGTAGCGTACCAGCAGGCATGATATAAGCCAGTGTAAATTCAAAGGCAGTGATAACCGACAGAATAATAAATGTCCGCCAGATGACACCTGTTTCTGCTGGAGCAACTTCAGTTCCAGCGTGTTCGTCGTGATCGTGATGTGCGTGATCAGCCATGATTGTAAAAACTTATACCAGGTAGAAAAACGTGAAAACGAATACCCAAACTAGATCGACAAAGTGCCAGTAAAGACCTACTTTCTCAACCATTTCGTAATGCCCACGACGAGCATAAAGACCAGTTGCAGCCCGGTAGAAAATCAGGATATTCAGAACGACACCACTAAATACGTGGGTACCGTGGAAACCGGTAATGAAGAAGAACAGGTCAGCAAAGGCAGGAGGTCCGTATTGGTTCTCGACAAGGTTCGCACCGAATATTGTACGTTTTACTGTTTCTCCATTAATAAGCTCAGTTATTACCGTACCTTGCTCGGTTCCGTGAATAAAGTGGCTCCATTCCCATGCCTGGCTACCCAAGAAGGTGAAACCACCCAAGATTGTCCAAAGCATATATTTCTCCACATCCTTGCGATCCATCCGGTGGCCAGCTTCTACGGCTAGTACCATCGTCACGCTACTGAAGATAAGGATAAACGTCATAATACCGACGAAAATCAGCGGCAGATGAACGCCATGTACGAACGGTACTGCGTTATACACCATTTCAGGAATCGGCCAATACAAGTTCGAGAACTTAAAGACCTCTCCATAAATTGCCGGATCCCAGGCAGGATAGCTGTAACGAATCAGCCCGTACGTTACCAGCAATGCTGAGAAGGTGAACGTATCCGAGATCAGGAAGAACCACATCATCAACTTGCCATAACTGGCATTCATTGGTTCGACACCACCCATCCAGGTTTTCTTGTCGAACGTTGAATCAGTTGCTACAGTGTGTGTTGTCGCAGTAGCCGCCATGCGTCTAAAAAATTATCAATGAAAGTAGACTAAAAAGAAAAACAAATACAACCACAAAATGTCTAAAAAATGCCAGTAAGTAGCTGCTATTTCAATCTGGTTCATGCTTTTAGCGTGAATCCGGATCTTAAAAACTGCTACCAGTGCAAAAATCAGAACAATAAGCCCGGAAATGAGGTGGAACCCATGCAAGCCCGTAAATATATACATGAACGAACCTGCGGGATTACCGACAAAGAAAACCTTTTGATTTACCAGTTCTACCCATCCCTGGAACTGCATGTAGAGAAATGCTATCCCAAGTGCAAAAGTAACAGATATCGCTATCTTCAAACTGCCAAAGTTATCTTTTTTTGCCGCTAAATATGCCCAGTGCATCGTCAGGCTGCTAATCACCAAAACGACCGAACTATAAGTAAAAACCGGTGGAATATCATACTCCAGCCAGTTACCTTCTGCTCGACGTACCAGATAGGCACTTGTCATAGCAGCGAAAAGCATAATAATACTGACAATAAACAACCACAAAATGAATTTGCGGGGATTCATTGATAGGGTTTCTTCTGGCTCTTCAACAAAAGAAACTGGATCAGCGATTTGGTTTGACATCATCAAATTTTATCTAATAGGTATGCAATCTGAACGACGGGCAGATATAGCAATGATCCAAACATCATTTGCAAAGCTGCTTTGTCCGTACAGGTCTTCATTAGATGAAACGTTTGAGCTAAAAACAAGATTCCACCAATCGTGGCAACAACTGCTGATAATACGCCTGTAATTCCTAATAGAAACGGCAGCCAGCAAAGCGGAATCAGAAATATCGTGTAGACCATCATTCGAAAAGCGGTCTTACGATTTTTTGCCTTACCCGGCATCATCTGCATACCTGCTCTCTGATAATCATCGAAAGCCAGCCAGCCAATCGCCCAGAAGTGCGGAAATTGCCACAGAAACTGAATAGCGAACAGGATTCCAGGCTCCCAACCGTAATGGTTTGTGGCTGCAACCCAGCCAATCATCGGTGGGAAAGCCCCCGGTAACGCGCCGATATACACCGCAATCTGTCCTTTTGACTTCAGAGGTGTATAAACAAATCCATACAGCAGGAACGATAATACAGCTATAGCTGCAGCGCGTACGTTGAAAGCTTCGGCAAAAATGTATACTGCAATGCTGAATAGTAAAAAGGCGAATGTCGCTGCTTCTTTTGTTGTCAGCCGACCCGTTGGCAGCGGACGAACCGCGGTACGTTTCATCAGCTTATCCGACTCGCGCTCAAAGATCTGATTGACAGTATTAGCCGCTCCTGTGATTGCTAAAGAAGCAATTGTAAAGAGTACTATCTTTATCCAATTGACTTCAGATACTGCCAGACAATATCCAAATACGCCCGAAAATACAACAGCTAGCGTAAGCTTGAGCTTAATTAATTCAATATATGCTTTAGCTTTTATCCCAACTTCACTTACCACAAATACT
This sequence comes from Spirosoma sp. KUDC1026, assembly GCF_013375035.1. Taxonomy (NCBI): domain Bacteria; kingdom Pseudomonadati; phylum Bacteroidota; class Cytophagia; order Cytophagales; family Cytophagaceae; genus Spirosoma; species Spirosoma sp. KUDC1026. The sequence goes on from NZ_CP056032.1 coordinate 483,446, forward strand.
CGCTGCATACTATAAACGTTGGAAAGAAATAGTTTCCGGCTGACTTTCTATTTGCTTGCTCTGTGGGATGATCCGTAGCCAGGCGGTGTATTGTAAACCGATCATAACAACAGCCAGTAATAAATGGATTGGCTGCATAGCAGCTGGAACTCCACCATAGGCCATTATAATCCCTGATGTTATTTCAGCTATGACAATTGCCATCATGGCAACCCCCAGTTTATGAATGGCATTACCTTTACTCACTTTGCGTATCTGATAAATTACAGCAATGTGCAAAGCAAGAACTAGTATTGAAAAAGAGCGATGGACGTAGAAACGCCAGTCCAGATTATCGACCCAACTCATTCGCTGATTGTATCCAAGTTGTTTGACAACCTGATCCAAGGCCGTTCGTACTTGCGTCCCCAATACGATCTGGATGATTGAAACCAGCAGTGTAATAACGAGCAATCGGCTCAGCGTATCATACTGGTTTTTGGATAGTTCTGTATTTGTGTTAGCGTCAGCGCGAACAAATACATATAGGAGCGCAAAAACAACAAAAATTGCCAGTAGAAAATGAATAGTAATCAAATATTGGGCAAGTTCTGTTGACACAACTTTGGCTCCTAACCATCCATTCAGGCCTACCAAGAAGAAAGCAGCAAAGCTTCCTAATACAATTGATTTATCTGTTTTCAGATAAATTAGCGATGCTATCAGGGTTACAAAGACGACAAAGCCAGTTAAGGCTCCAATCAAGCGATTGACGTACTCAATCCATGTTTTTGTGGCATTGAATTCAACCTCGCCCTTCAGCTTAGCGCCGTAAATCTCCTGGTAATTTGCTGGCAGTTGTGAGATATGCGTTGGGGGTATCCATAAACCGAAACACTTCGGCCAGTCTGGACAGCCCATTCCGGACCCTGTTCCTCTGACAATACCCCCCGCCAGAACGAGCAGATATATAAGTATTACTGTCAGAAACGCCAGAGTCCGGAATCGCCGTTTTTTAGAATTAGTGAGGTTGCTTGAATTGGTCATTCAAATTTTGAGCCTCAATTTCCTTTTCAAGCCCGATCATTTCCATCTCGTGAGGTAGATTTGATTCAGGTGTTTGCGAATAAGGCACGTTTTGAGGTATAAAATCTTCAACAGCACCTGGCTTGCTGTAATCGTATGGCCAACGATACACAGCTGGAATTTCGCCGGGCCAATTACCATGACCAGGTTCAACGGGCGCAGTCCATTCCAACGTATTTGCTCTCCACGGATTTTGCGTAGCCCGTCTTCCTTTGAAAATACTATAGAAGAAGTTCACAAGGAAAATAAACTGAGCGCCGAAGGTGAAGATAGCTGCCAAGCTGATGAAAGAATTCATATCAGCGAAGATATTCTTCGTAAAATCATAGCTGGTGAATGCGTAGTACCGACGAGGGAATCCAGCGATACCAACATAGTGCATTGGGAAGAATACCAGATAGATACCGATAAATGTCAACCAGAAGTGAACATAACCCAGCTTCTCATTCATCATCCGCCCAAACATTTTCGGGAACCAGTGATAAACACCCGCTAGCAAACCAAAGGCCGAAGCAGCTCCCATTACCAAGTGGAAGTGAGCTACCACGAAGTAAGTATCGTGCAATTGAATATCAAGCGCAGCATTACCTAGGATGATACCAGTCAGGCCACCTGAGATAAAGAACGATACCAGACCGATTGAGAACAGCATCGCGGGCGTGAACCGGATATTACCGCGCCATAACGTAGTAATGTAGTTAAACGCTTTTACTGCCGACGGTACTGCGATGATCAGCGTTAAGAACATGAACACCGACCCGAGGAACGGATTCATACCAGTCACGAACATGTGGTGAGCCCATACGATGAACGCTAAGAAGGCGATACCAATCATAGACGCGATCATAGCACGGTAACCGAAGATTGGCTTACGAGAGTTTGTAGCGATAATCTCCGATGTTAGACCCAAGGCTGGTAGCAGTACAATGTATACTTCTGGGTGACCCAAGAACCAGAACAAATGCTGAAATAGAATCGGCGAACCACCAACGTTTGGCAGAGCCTCACCTTTGACATAGATTTCAGACAGGTAAAAGCTAGTGCCAAAGCTCCGGTCAAAAATCAGCAACAGAGCCGCCGATAGAAGAACAGGAAACGAGATAAGTCCTAAGATAGCCGTTAAAAAGAAAGCCCATATGGTTAGAGGCAGTTTGCTAAATGACATCCCCCGTGTACGCAAATTGATAACAGTCGTGATATAGTTAATACCACCTAACAACTGCGACACAATAAACAGGGCCATGCTAGCCAGCCATAAAGTCATACCCAACTCTGAACCTTTGTGTGCCTGTGGTAGTGCGCTTAATGGCGGATAAACTACCCAGCCGCCAGCAGCAGGTCCTGTTTCAATGAACAACGAACCAAACATAAGCACACCAGCCATAAAGAAGAACCAGTAGGACAACATGTTCAAGAACCCAGATGCCATATCACGGGCTCCCACCTGTAGTGGAATCAGGAAGTTAGAGAACGTACCACTTAGACCAGCTGTCAATACAAAAAATACCATAATGGTACCATGCATTGTGACTAGCGCCAAATAAAAATCTGGGTCTAACTTATCATTATTGTCAATCCAGTTACCTAAGATTGGCCGTAGGAATCCCAGCTTCATATCTGGAAAGCCCAGCTGAAGGCGGAACATCACAGATAAACTGATACCAATAATTGCCCACAAGATACCCGTAATCAGGTACTGTTTCGCAATCATCTTATGGTCTTCAGAGAAAATGTATGTGCGCCAAAAACTTTGCGGCTCATGGTGGTCGTGCTCAATGTGATGAGCCACGGTCGCCGAATTACCTGTTACAGTCGCCATAGTATTTGGTTGATAGTAGTTTTAAGAATTATCGAATAGTTGCTGTCACCAGTGAAGCTCCACCACTTGGCTGAACGCGTGCTGTTGTGCTATCAGCAGGGGCTGCTGCCTCTTGCGTACCTTCTGTAGGCAAGTATTTAGCTGCTTTTGCTTTTAGAGACGTTGGAATGCGATCGGCCAGTTCAGGCGTTGTATTCAACAAAGGCTTTTGTTCCTTGCACCAAGCTTGCCAAGAAGCTTCATCTTCAACAACCAGATTAATCTTCATTGAGAAGTGACCACGTCCACACACTTCAGTACAGGCAATTTCGTACTTAAAATCAGGGTTGCCTGTAACGTTACGCATTTCATCCGTGGTTTTATCAGCAACAAACCAGAAACGTGTTGGCATACCAGGAACAGCATCCATTTTTACCCGTAAGTGAGGAATGAAAACACTATGCAGCACGTCACGAGCCCGAATCTTTAAGAGAACTGGCTTATTAACAGGAATGTGCAGCTCAGATGGTGACGTAAAATCATCAAACGAAGCTTCATCTGTATAGTCAATTCCCGTTTCGTTGCTGCTGTTAATCAGCTTATAATTGTAAGCTCCCAGCTTATTGTCGTCCACGCCTGGATACCGAACGATCCAGTTAAACTGTTTACCAACGATCTCAACAACCTGAGCATCAGCTGGCGCTTCAGACATGATGTCACGCCATGCACGCCATCCTGAGAATACAAGTACAGCCATCACAACAGCTGGAATAACCGTCCAGATTAACTCCAATTTATGGTTTTCCGGATAGTAAGCAGCTCGGTGGCCCTTCTTGTATTGATACTTCCATGCAAAAGTAAATAGCAACGTGTTCGTAATCACGAAGGCAGCTGTAATAATTCCCATCGTCAACCAGAATAGGAAATCCGTACGACGACCGTGTTCCGTAGAAGCTTCTGGTAAGAAATACTGAACCGAATGCAGGTAAGACCAGATTGCGCCGATTATTCCAAGTACCAGGAATACCAAGAACAAAGCTCCATTGATTTTATTGCTCATGCCAATCTGGCCTTCTTCAACGGATCCACTTGCACTCTTAACTACCGCAGCCATTCGGGACACGACCATAATAGCCAGCCCCAGAAAGATTACCGATAAGATAGCGATTATATAAACCATGCTGTAAGCAAATTATAGAATTAGATGTCGTGATGTAAGGTTTCTTCCAGCATTGGGTGATTCTTCGGAATCAAGTTAGCCTTAGTCAACTGTGACGAAAGTGACCACATGAAACCACATGCAAAAATCAATATCATACCGAACTCAACAGGACCAAATCCACCATGACCGCCCACTGTTCCAGGCATAATGTTGGTGTAAAAATCGAAGTAATGTCCGATGATGATTCCCCAAGCAGCCAGCTTCAAAAAGATATAAGTCCGCTTTGCATCCCTTGTCATTAGAACAAGAAATGGAAAGACAAAGTTTAGGAACAGGCTAATGAAAAATGGTGCTTTATAAAAGCCTCCATAACCACTGAAACGCTCACGATAATAGATCGTTTCTTCCGCCAAGTTAGCATAATAAATCAGCATAAACTGAGCAAACCAAACGTACGTCCAGAAGATACTGAAAGCAAACATAAACTTGCCCAAATCGTGCAAATGGCTTTCATTCACTAGTTTCAGATAACCGCGCTCTTTCAAGCTTACAACGGTTAGCGTAATGATTGCTAGACCCGTTACGTGCCAGCTAGCCAGTGTATACCAGCCAAACATAGTACTGAACCAGTGGGTATCAATCGACATTACGAAATCCCAGGCCGATGTCGACGAAGTAACCGCAAACACTACCAGGAAGGCAACACCATATTTGATACTCTTTTCATAATATTCAGTACCGCCCTCTAAGTCTTCCTTGAGCGAGAAATCACGGATTTTTGTCCACAGCCAGTACCAGGAACCAATATATACTACCAGACGGATCAAATAGAATGGTGTATTAAGGAAACCCGCTTTACCAGCAATGATATGATCATACTCCGGACTCGTTGGATCATATAGGGCAGGATTCTTCCAGTGAAACAGATCCTGACCTGCCAGAAAGAATACAGCTAGCAGAACAAGTCCCATGTATGGAACGTATGCAGGCATTGCCTCAGGCACGCGTTTGAACGCTGAAGACCAGCCCGCCTGTGCCAGATAGTTGTAGGAGATGAAGAACATCCCAATAACCGAAGCGCCAATGAAGTAGACAGCATTAAGCCACAGGTTAGCCCAGATCCGGGTTGTCCATTTATACTCGTGGTGACCACCATGGGCTTCCGCACCATGAGCGGCATGGGCATCTGCACCTTGAGCAGCGTGAGTGGCTGCATCATGTGCCTCATGCCCACCGGCTCCCGACGCCAACAAAAAAGCGCCAAGTGCAACCAAAGCAACACCAGCGCCTATTCCGATAAGAAGCCGACGCTTGGACTGGTCAGTAAATTCAAATTGTTCGTCTAGTGACGGTAATGCGTGAGCCGATGCCATTCTCTGGTTTATTGTTCCCAGTTTTTAACTCGATAATCTCGTTAAAGCGGGATTTTGCGATACTAATTATCCTTGCTGTAATTTATGTACGTATTGCACAATCTTCCACCGGTCGTCGGGCGTGATCTGCGAGCCGTGAGGCCACATACGTCCTTTACCATTTGTTATCACGTGGAAAATATGCCCATCATTCATCGTTTTATACGCATCTGCCGAGTAGCTGGGAACCCCTTTATACTCTTTGCCTACCGTGCCATCACCTTTACCGGTTTCACCATGGCAGTGTGAGCAATAGCGCGTGTACAAAACTTTACCATCAGCCAGGTTCTTTTCGTTTTCTGGAATCGGGTTTGTTAACACACGTTCAGCAATCTCAATGCTGTCTTTTGGGATATTATACAGCATTAAGTCCGTTTTAGCGCTATCACCTGAGCCAAACTTCGTCATATAGTTTGGCCGGGCTACCGTACCGGGAGCGGGCAGACGCATATTCAGCCCTTCCGGATTAATGGAATTCTCTTTAACCTGACGGTATGGTTCGTAACCAACAGCGTCGTACATCTGCGGTGCAAACTCAAGACCGGTACTGTCGTGGCTCCGCTTACAGGCAACTCCCGTAAACATTAGCCCCACAATGGCCAGCGTTGCTATACCTTTATAGTTCGTGCTCATGCCCTTTGGAAAAATTAGAACTGCTTAATGTTTACTTCAGCAGCTCCTGAAGTTTTTAGAATCTGCTCAATGTCTGCCTCAGGAAGATTATTCTTACTCAGGTCAATAGCCATAGCAAATTTGTTGTCAGTCGTCCGCAGATCGTACATCAATGGCTTTGTTGTGGGTCCAAGTCCATTTGAAATCAGAAACGTACCAACCATTCCCAGGGCGCTGAACAAAACTGTCAGCTCAAAAATAACGGGAACATAAATCACTGGTGAGTACGAATCTTTCCCCCCTACGATCATTGGCCAGTCGAAACTTTCCGTGTAAGCGGTTAATAACAGCGCTGTCGTCGTTCCTGTCAGTCCGAAAAGGAAGGCAGCGATACCCAGCCGGGAGCGGGGGTGCCCAAGGGCTACGTCTAATCCGTGAATTGGGAAAGGCGAATACACTTCCTGGATACGAACGCCCGCCTTCTTAACTTTTTTAACGGCTTCGAGCACTACGTCGTCATCATCGTAGATACCGACTAAGAATTTACCGTTTACGTCTGACATGTTCAGTGCTTATTCAGTTTTTAAAATGTAAGCCCGGAGCCCTTCAACTCCAGGCTTATTAGTTATTCTGCGTCTTTGTTAAATGTTGGGTTCGTAACGCGTTCCCCTTTAGCCACACCCGATACAGAAGCTGGTAATTTCTCGGACGAAGACTTGATGACCGTTTTGACTTCAGCCATGTTCACAACTGGGAGGAACTTTGAGAAAGCCAGGAACAGCGTGAAGAACAGACCGAATGAGAAAATGTAGTCACTGATATCAAACAGGGTTGGGTGGAACATCGCCCAGCTTGATGGCAGGTAATCACGGTGCAACGACGATACGATAATTACGAAACGTTCGAACCACATACCAATGTTTACCACAACAGACAGCACGAACGTCCATACAATGCTCCGGCGGATTGCGCGCGACCAGAACAGCTGTGGCGAAATTACGTTACAGGTCATCATTGCCCAGTACGCCCACCAGTAAGGACCAGTAGCCCGGTTGATGAAAGTGTATGATTCGAACTCATTACCCGAATACCAGGCAATGAAGAACTCTGTCAGATAGGCAACCCCTACGATCGAACCTGTCAGCGTAATGACTTTGTTCATCGACTCGATGTGCTCGAGGGTGATGTAATCTTCTAGACGGAATACCACCCGGATGATCAGCATCAGGTTTTGCACCATGGCAAAGCCAGAGAAGATAGCACCAGCAACGAAGTAAGGAGGGAAAATCGTGGTGTGCCAGCCGGGAATAACCGACGTAGCAAAGTCCATACTCACAATCGTGTGTACTGAAAGTACGAGTGGGGTCGACAGACCAGCCAGGATCAAACTGATATACTCATAGCGAGCCCAAGTTTTAGCCGAACCGTTCCAGCCCAGCGAGAAAGCGCCGTAGATGTAACGAGATACTTTACTCCGGGCGCGGTCACGAATCGTAGCCAGATCAGGTAGCAGACCCATGTACCAGAAAACCAGCGAAACGGTGAAGTACGTGCTAATAGCAAATACGTCCCATACCAGTGGCGACTTGAAGTTCACCCACAATGAACCGAACGTATTCGGTAATGGTAGCGCCCAGTAGGCCAACCAGGGGCGGCCCATGTGCATCAGAATAAAGGTTGCTGCGCACATAACGGCGAAAATCGTCATAGCTTCAGCCGCCCGGTTTACAGCCGTCCGCCATTTCTGACGGAACAGGAGAAGAATAGCGGAGATTAGTGTTCCGGCGTGACCGATACCTACCCACCATACGAAGTTGGTAATGTCCCAGGCCCAGCCGATCGACTTGTTGAGTCCCCAAACGCCCAATCCTTCCCACCAGGTCCAGAAGACACAGGCAGTACCGTAAATAAGCACAACAACAGCAATGGAGAAAGCAATCGTCCACTCACGAGTAGGGCTTCCTTCCACCTGCTTACTAATATCCTCCGTCACGTCGGCATAGGTCTTACCGCCGGTGACAAGGGGAGTTCTTACAGCTGATGTTACATGCGACATATTCTTACTTTAGTTTTATTCGATTCACGTTACACGATCAAAGCGATTACGATTACAGAGCGTAACGCGTTGTCACATTTTATTGAGGTTACGCATGCGACTCCTGACGGGTCTCCTGCTTAGGCATTTCGTCCTTGTTGCGGATTTTTGTCAGGTACGAGATTTGTGGTCTCACGTTAATTTCTTCCAGGACGTGGAACGCACGGCCTTCGATCTCTTCCTGAAGCATTTTAGAAATTGTGCTTTCAGGATTATTCATGTCACCGAATACAATAGCGTTCGTTGGGCAGCCCTGCGAGCAGGCAGTCTGCACTTCATCAGGCATTAACCGGCGACGTTCTTTTTTCGCGGTTAGTTTGCCTTCCTGAATGCGTTGTACGCAGAATGAGCATTTCTCAATAACCCCACGCGACCGAACGGTTACGTCTGGATTGATCTGCATTTTGCCCAGATCATTATTGAAGTTGTAATCGAAATTCTCGTTATCTGGGTATTTAAACCAGTTGAAACGACGCACTTTGTAAGGGCAGTTGTTCGCGCAGTAACGGGTTCCGACGCACCGGTTGTAGGTCATCTGATTGAGACCTTCTGTGCTATGAGTCGTTGCCAATACTGGACAAACCGTTTCGCAGGGTGCATTGCTGCAGTGCTGACACAGCATTGGTTGGAACGTAACCTCTGGGTTAGCTGATGCTACTTCCAGACCGCGTACATCTTCAGCATCCGCATCGCTGCTGTAATAGCGGTCAATACGCAGCCAGTGCATTTCCCGACGATTCAGCACTTCTTGACGTCCAACAACGGCAATGTTGTTCTCGGCTTGGCAGGCAATGACGCAGGAACCACAGCCGAAGCAGGAGTTCAGATCAATAACCATACCCCATGAATGGTTTGGCTTACCGTATCCATTCCAGAGCGAAATCTCGTCGGCTTGTTTTTCGCCTTCCGAAGTATGAACAATGGGTTCGTAACGACCCGCTTTCGGGTTCTTTTTGTAATCAGCCAGTTTAGCTTCCTGCAGTACTGCCCGACGGCCCATTACCGTTTCGTGCGTTTGGGTCTGCGCAATTTCGCGGCTGCCACTAGCTTTCTCGACTTTCGCACTAACTGACGACAGATTCAGATACCCATTTACAAATGAAGCAAATGGGTACATGTTTTTACCAACGCCGTTAGCCGCTTTGCCAGCTTTTTCGCGGCCATAGCCGATAGCTACTGATACAGTGTTGTCAGCCTGACCTGGTTGGATCAGGACAGGCAGTTCAACCGATTTGTTACCAACCGTGATTGTAACCAAATCGTTTTGTGACAAATCCATATCGTGAGCCGTCTTCTGCGAAATGGCTGCGTAGTTGTCCCAACACGCTTTCGACACGGGATCCGGCATTTCCTGCAGCCATGGGTTGTTGGCCATAAAGCCAGTTCCCATTACTGGTTTTTCATACAGAGACAGTTCCATGCCGGTCGACGGCTTGTAACGTTGTGCGATAGCCGAAGCGGCAGCAGCCGTGTTTCCGGCATACGTAGCATCACCAGCGGCTGGTGCAGCAGTTGGCTCAAATACGCCATCGTGCAGCGATTTAACCCAGAACTCATCGAACGAACCAAAGCCAGAAGCTTTTGGATAGTAGTTTGAACGCCAGAAATTCTTCAGGAATGTCTGGAAGTCACTTGGCTGTCCAGCCCATTTCAGTAGGCTAGACTGGAACTGACGGGTTTTGAAGATATTCGTGATAGCAGGCTGCGCCAGGCTATAGAATCCTTGTTTTGGTTCAGCATCATTCCAGCACTCCAAGTAATGAGGAGCAGGGGCGATGTATTTTGCCAGAGAAGCCGTTTCGTCAGCGCGATCAGCAAACGAAACAGAAAGTTTAGCTTTTGGCAGTGCTTCGGCCAACTCAGCTCCCCGTGGGTGATCATAAACTGGGTTTGACTCAAAGAAGAACACAGCGCCCACACGGCCAGCTTTTGCCTCGTCGATGAATGCGTTCATCTGAACGTCGCTACCCTGCGCGTAGTTGACAGGAGCATTCAGATTGATAATTGAATCGTAAGCACCCAACAGAGAGTTCAGCGCGTTGACCAGCACCTGAACGTTAGGATCGTTAGAACCTGCCATCACCACGGCGCGGCCCCGCGAACGAGCCAGGTCACTAGCTGCTTTGTCCAGATTATCGACCGTAATGCTTGGCGCGCTCACAGACGTACCGCCCAACTTAGCCGCTACTTTATTGTACAGAGCGGCTACAACCAGACCTTCCTGTGAAGGTTTGATCGCTGTTCTGTAATCTGCGTTAGCCCCCGTCAGTGACAAACCAGTTTCAAACTGGTAGTGACGTGACATGTCGGTTTTCGTTTTGCTTACCCGACGTGTGGCTGCGTAATCAATTGCGTTTTCGTTCGAAGCGATGCCCGAGCCTAGGAAGTCAGAGCAGATACCGACAATGGTCTGCACTCGGCTCAGATTGTACGAAGGGATAACCGCTTTCCCGAACGATAATTGGTTCGCCTGAACGATACCAGCGGCCGAGTTTGCATCATACATGATGTGGCTCGTCGATGGATACCTCGTTTTGAATGCGGCAACAACGGCTTTGGTAGCCGGACTCAATACTGTTGAGGTAATAAGCCGAATAGCGCCACCCTGTGCCGCCACCGAACTTAACTGACTAACAATTTCACGGTCGATAGTTGCCCAATCGACGTCCGTTTCGCCCCGTTTTGGACCTTTCAGCTTGTCGTTGTCGTACAGCGACAGAACCGAAGCCTGAATCCGAGCACTTGTTCCACCTTTGCTTACACTCGACTGTGGGTTACCCTCAATTTTGATGGGCCGGCCTTCGCGGGTTTCTACCAGAATACTCGCATAATCTCCACCGTAAGAATAGCTGGAAGCGTAGTAGTCGGAAATAGATGCGAATGAAAGTTCAGGTTTTTTAATATATGGAATCGCTTTGTGGACGGGCGTTTCGCAGGCAGCAAGGGACACAGCAGCCATACCAAAACCCATCACTTTCAGGAAGTCGCGACGTTGTGTATTACCACCACCAAGCAAACCACCATCCAAATCCGAAGACGTTTCCGGATCAGCAAACTCACTATTGGCATTTTTTACGAAAGTAGCGTCGTTACGTAACTCTTCGACACCTTTCCAATACCGTTTGGTTGTATTTTCCATGCGTATTTATTGCGGTAAGTGTTGGTTGGGTCGATGTTAGTAGTGACACTTAGAACATTCCAAACCACCAATGTTGGCCACTTTAAGCGGTTCTTTGCTTTGCTTCTGGTGCAATGCAACCAGCTTATCATAATAAGCATTATCTTTTGCATTCACCTCCGTCTTCCGGTGGCAGTCAATACACCAGCCCATCGTTAAGGACGACCGCTGCTCAACAACTTCCATTTTTTCGATTTCGCCGTGGCAGGTCTGACACTGTACATTACCTACGTTCACGTGTTGAGCGTGGTTGAAGTAAGCCAGGTCAGGCAGGTTATGAACGCGAATCCATTCAATAGGACGGTTCTGCTCAATAGCTGCGTAAATCTTTTGAATTTCTGGTGACTCTTTTTTGATTACGCCATGGCAGTTCATACAGATATTAGCGGCAGGAATAGTGGCGCTTTTCCCTTTGTTAACACCAGTATGGCAGTAGTTACAATCGATTTTGTACTGACCCGCGTGTAGTTTGTGCGAGTAGGCAATTGGCTGCTTAGGTGCATATCCCTGTTGAATACCGATGCTATAAGCGCCATCCAGTGTTTCTTTCACAGCGACTAACAGGAACAACCAGATCACAATCGAACGGAGCGTCGAGTTGTGAAAAGCGTTCGACATGCCCATGCGGATGCGCTGGTTCAGCGACGTAGCAGGAACAGCTTCACCTTCGGCCGTAGGAGCTACTGCTTTAGACAGGATCGTTACGATAGCTAGCAGAACAGCCAGTACCAGCACCATTACGACTAACAGAGCGACTAGAACCACAGTGAATAGTTCAGATGGGCCAGAAGCTGCATTGCCTCCATTCTGAGCAGCAGAACCACCACCACCTGTTTCCTGGGCCTGGCCGGCACCTCCTACCGTTGCTGTTGGTGGAGCGCTAGCCTGTTCAACGTAAGCCAAGATTCCGTCAATATCTTCATTAGATAAGCTGGGGAAGCTCGTCATCTGAATTTGACCGAACTTATTGAAAACCTGGTTGGCGTAGGCATCACCACTGGCAATAACTGCCGATGAGTTTTTGATCCATTTGTACAGCCATTCTTTTCCAGGGGCACGTTGTTGAATACCTTTCAGACCAGGGCCAACAACGGTTTCCTCAGTTACAGCGTGACACTGAGCACAGTTATTATTAAACAGCGTTTTTCCTTTTTCGGCATCACCACCTCCTCCGCCACCTGCGGGTGTAGCTGCAGCTGGGCCGCCACCCCCGCCACTATTGCTCCCATCAGTCGACGATGCTGGATCCTGTGCATGAAGTTGACCAGCACTAAATCCTATGGCTAACCATAAAGCAACAACTCCGTAAAGCTTGGATAAGCGACTCATTTTATGAACTATATTTATTGAGTTGTTCAACATGACCACAACTGACTTTTCATTGGTCCACAAAAGTAGCACACGAATGCTGTATAGGCAAAAGGTGCTATTCAGATATTTGATCTCTGATTTTTTATTTATATCGTTTCTAATTAAGCACTGAACAAAATCGCCTTGACTGCTGGAAATTGATCAAGAAATAGCAGGTGAGAAAAAAAAAGTGCTCCTGAATCAGCTCATTGTTGGCTTCAATTCGGGAGCACTTTATTACAGAAACAAATTGTTCTGATTTGATGAGGTTCCGAGCGGATTCGAACCGCTGTACGAGGTTTTGCAGACCTCTGCCTAGCCACTCGGCCACGGAACCGGATACCGTTTACATGACAGCTCATGCATTCGGGAGTGCAAACATACGCTTTTCTTATTAAGAACCCATTGGGATGAGTTAATTTTTCTTTGGCCTTCACAGGATCTGAAAACAAAACTCCCCCAGCATCCTGCGACGCTGGGGGAGTTATAATCAACCTACGTAACTGAATTAGTTACGGCCTTCCATCTGTTCTTTCAGGGCAGCCAGTGCGTCCAGATCACCTAGGGTTGCACCACGATCTGACTGGTTCGAAGTCGAGGTCGTTTTAGCAGGCGCAGCTTTTGGCTGTTTCGGCTCTTTAACGGGCTCATTCTTCTCCTGCCACGTTTTCGTGTGCGACAGCATAATGCGTTTTTCTTCTTTCGAGAACTCCGTCACTTTGAAGTCCAGCGTTTCACCAACTTCAGCGAACGTACCATCTTCTTTCGACAGGTTTTTCAGCGACGAGAAACCTTCGATACCGTAAGGCAATTCAAGGGTAGCCATTTTGTCGTTTTTGCTGATGATGGTACAACGGTGAATCGTACCAACGGCAAAGACAGACTCAAACGTATCCCATGGGTTCTCTTCGAGTTGCTTGTGGCCCAGGGCCAGACGACGGTTTTCGATGTCCAGTTCCAGAACAACTACCTCCAGGTTTTCGCCAACTTTGATGAAATCCGATGGGTGTTTGATTTTCTTGGTCCAAGACAGATCCGATACGTGTACCAGACCATCAATACCTTCTTCCAGTTCCAGGAACAGGCCGAAGTTCGTCAGGTTACGAACAACGCCCGTGTGCTTCGTGCCAACGGCGTATTTCGAACGCAGTTCTGGACGAGTCCATGGATCTTCAGTCAGTTGTTTGATACCCAGCGACATTTTCCGCTCGTTGCGATCCAGTGTCAGCACGACTGCTTCAACTTCGTCACCAACTTTCAGGAATTCCTGTGGGTTACGCAGGTGCTGCGACCACGACATTTCTGATACGTGGATCAGACCTTCAACGCCTGGCATGATTTCCAGGAAGGCGCCGTAATCAGCAACGTTAACGATTTTGCCTTTTACTTTCGAACCAACCTGTACGTCTTCTGGCAGTGCATCCCATGGGTGCGCCTGCAGTTGTTTCATACCCAGCGAGATACGTTTCTTGTCTTCGTCGAAGTCAAGAACAACCACGTTAACTTTCTGGTCGAGGTGCAGAACCTCAGATGGGTGGCTGATACGACCCCACGAGATATCCGTGATGTGCAGCAGGCCATCAACACCACCAAGATCGATGAATACACCGAAGTTGGTCATGTTTTTGATAACGCCTTCCAGTACCTGACCTTTTTCGAGGTTGTTCAGGATCTGAGCGCGTTGTGCTTCGAGGTCTTTTTCGATCAGGACTTTGTGCGAAACGACTACGTTATCGTTCGCGTAGTTGATCTTAACGACCTTAACTTCCATTTTCTTACCAACGAATACGTCGAAGTCACGGATTGGCTTAACGTCAATCTGCGAACCTGGCAAGAACGCTTCGATGCCAAAAATATCAACGATCAGACCACCTTTCGTCCGGCGTTTTACGAAGCCGTCGATAACGAGGTCTTCGTCCAGCGCTTTCTGAATTTTCTGCCAAGCCGTGATTACTTTCGCTTTCTTACGCGACAGCACCAGCTGACCATTGGGGTCTTCCTGATTTTCTACGTAAACCTCCACTTCGTCGCCCATTTTCAGTTCCGGCATGTCGCGGAATTCTGAAGCTGGCACAAGCCCGTCCGATTTGAAGCCAATGTTGAGCAGCACCTCACGGTCTGTAATGCCCACCACGGTTCCCATTACCACTTCTTTCTCTTTTACTTCCGACAGGGTATTGTCGTACATTTCCAGCATCCGGTCACGCTCGGTGTCCGAATAGCCGCTCCCAAAACCTTTGTTGTCTGCCCGGTCCCAATCAAATGCCGGTAGTTCGCGCTGCTGCGTTTTGCTCATAAAAATGGTTTCCTGACCCCCTCAGTACATCAGCCCGTGGGTCAATGGCGGACTGACTTTTGGTTGATTTTTTTTTGCGTTCGCAAAAGGACTGCAAAGATAGCAAATGCGCTGTTAAAAAAGTTTCTATAACCCAAAACTCTTTGAGTTAGAGGAAAAAGCAGCCGGGTGCGGATAAAAGAAGCCATAGCTCTTTTGTCCGCACCCGGCTGCTTTTGTGTGATTGCTACTGGAACGCTTTTGATTTCTTACTCAGGAAGGGCATCCAGCTTTGCTCCAGCGACCCCGAAAACTCCCGAAGGAAAACGAGGAATGTTGGTTTGAATGGTTTTTGCCGGAGGTTCATGTTGGCCTCTTCCGGGGTATAGTCACCTTTGCGAGAATTGCACCGTTTGCAAGCGGTAGAAAGGTTATCCCAGCTGGTTTTACCACCACGGGACTTGGGCATTACGTGATCGAGCGTCAGCTCATCGGTTGTGCCGCAATATTGACAGCGGTGTCCGTCTCGTTTGAAAATATTCTGCCGGGTAAGCATAACACCTTTGTAGGGCAAACTTACGTAGCGGTGGAGACGAATAACGGAAGGCATCGGAAATTCGGCCGATACGGTTCGAAGCATGAACTGTTCTGATTCGGCCACGAGTTCTGCTTTGTCTAAATAAACCAGCAAAAATGCTTTTGGAACGGAGCAGATGCTGAGTGCACTGTAATCTTGATTTAAGACTAATACTTTCCTGCCCATATAGCGTTTGAATGCCTCTGTAAGGTAGCAAGTTACAGAGTTATCCACATACCCGCAAGAATTGTGGAAAATTTAGTAACGCTCCCGCTGCATGTCTCGCTTGACGTCGCGCTCCTTGATACTATCACGTTTATCGTACAGTTTTTTCCCTTTTGCCAGCGCAATCTCGACCTTAGCGAAACCCCGCTCGTTTGTAAACATTCGGATAGGCACAATGGTCAGGCCCTGGTCCTTTAATTTCTCGCTCAGCTTTTTGATTTCCCGTTTTGTCAGCAGGAGTTTGCGATCCCGCAGGGGCTCGTGGTTATAGTGAGTACCTTCGTTATAGAGTGATATGTTCATTTGACGAATGAACAACTCATCATTCAGGATCAGGCAGTATGCATCTTGTAAATTAACTTTTCCCTGACGCGCCGATTTAATTTCCGTCCCCGTCAGCACAATACCGGCCGTGTATTTTTCCAGAAATGAATACTCGAACGAAGCACGTCGATTTCGGATGTCGACCTGTTTAACAATAGTAGCAGAAGCCATAATAATTCATCAAAGGCTACAAACGTAGCCGGGTAAGAGCAGAAACGCCGGAAGAACAACAGAGGTTTATCCGGCAGCAAAAAATTAGTGTTTCCGGATCGTTCCTAAAAACGATTCCCCAAACAACCCGTATCAGGCTATTTGGGGAATAGAGAACGAAAGTAAATTTTCTTACTTCTTCTTGTCAGCCTGTTTGGCTTTGTATTCTTTGTTCAGGCCGTCCAGGATTGGGGTTGTCCGATCAGCAGCCGGATCAGCAAACAAAATCCCGCCCCCTTTGGTGTAACCCAGTACAAATTCGTACTTGTTCTGCCCATTGATCTTCTTCAGATAGTCGTAGATCTGGTCGTACAGTTCCTTGTTTTTGTTCTGTTCTTCCAGCGCCAGGTTCTGGGCAGCCTGCTCGCGGTAGGCCATGATTCCCTGCTGTTCTTTCTGCAGTGACGCTTCAGTAGCGCGGCCCTGCTCCTGAGTCATGGTAGCTGCCCGCTGTTGGAAAAATGCTACTTTGTTCTGCAGGTTACGTCCTTTGGTTTCCAGCTCGTTTTCCAGTTGGAAACGCTTGCTCTCCAATACTTTCTGGGTATCCTTGAAGTAATCGTACTTAGTCAGCAGCGAATCAACGTTAACGTAAACAAGGGCACGGCCTTTTGCTTCGGCGGGTGTGGCAATGGGGGTCTCTTCTGAAGTTGGATGGGCTTTGAAGTGCAGATAATACAGAACTGCTACGGCAATGGTCAGGATTACATTCAGAATTAAAGAGGCATTCTTCACGGGAAACAGATTAATTGGTTATGATCTATTTGACAAAGGTAACCGATTTAATCCTTATGACTAATGTGCTGAGGCCTGATTTCCTGAAGCTTGTCGCACCAGATAGCCCGACATACCGGCTAATCCACCAATCAACCCGCTAAGCAGCGTAGTAACCAGCAGGGGTAACCCAGCCCCATCGGCTTTGAAAAGAAGCATCCCCATGCGACCCGTAAATATACCATCGGTATTGATGTGGATAAACAAAGCATACCCCAGCCATACAAGGGCCACCCCCATTAATCCCTGCAAAAACGCCCAGCCTGCTCCACCACTACGGGCGAAACAAACGGCGAAGGCAACAACAGCCAGACTCCACCAGGGCAGAAATAATTGAGCCAGTAAGCTCAGAAGGGCAATGGCAATAACCTGGATCATACGTGTGGTGGATTAGTTCAGCGTTATTGTTCGGATAAGGCGCGGATGTTTATCCTGAGCCGATTGCAAATACAGCAATTCATTCAGTTGCCCGGTACGCCAGGTTTCGATCATATTCTGGTAATAAGGGCTACCCGGATTGCCCGATTGTCCGCCGGGGTAAACGCCATAGGCCCTAGGCTGCTTTCCGACAGCAACAATCATTCGCCAGGAGGGGCCCCATCGTTCCGACGTAGCATTGACAATGCCACTCCCTCCACCGATATCCAGGTTTAGTACACTGAACGCATCTAATCCCGGAATCAGGTGTCGAATATCTGTTCCTTTGTAAATGCTCCACGCCCATTCGGGACCAATGGGCCCTTTTTTCTTAGTCAGCGTATCACTGGCGGCTTTAAAACTTTGTGTTATTACGTCGGTGAGCTGTTCTTTCGCTGGTGTTTTGACATTGTCGAACCATGGCGCAGCTGGCGTTTTTTTTACCAATTCCAGCGTTCGGTCGAAAGTGGGGTAGCGCATAGGCTTAGGGCCTTTATCCTCAAAATCATCTTTCCAGACCATATCCATAAAAACGTTTACCCAGTTCTGAAAAATCGTCGGCCCAATCTCCCCCGCATCATTATTATATCGCCAATTTTTTACTGTTTCCAGGACGGCATGCTGAGGAGGAGTCAGCTTTTTTTCATTCAGCAGCGGCAGAAAGACGGGTAAGGCATCGGCAGCCCGGAGATTGTAATTATCATTTTGCAGGGCGCGCATGCTGTCGATAGTTACCTGCTCCATCTCGGCTAATCGCTGGTTGATACGCCGGCCACGTTCGGATGGAGCAAACTCCCAGTTGATGTAATATGGGTAGCTTGGATCGGTAGACGACTGGTTAGCTGAGCTAACGAAGCCACGGGCTGGATTGCTCACGAACGGATTCTGATTAGGGGGTACGAAGCCCTGCCAGTCATTCGCGGGATCGGTACCGTCGAGCAGAAATTTACCCTGGTCTTTCCATTTCAGCGGAAAACGACCGTTCGGCGAAATAGCGATGTCGTTCTGATTGCTGGCAAAAATAAAATTCTGGGCGGGCGCTACGTAGTGTGACAGGGCCTCACGGTAATCGGCCATCGTTTGGGCCCGGTTGAGTCGATAAAAACAGGCCGTTTCGTCTGATGGCTCATGCGCAATCCAGCGGGCGGCATATCCTACCGGAATATTCTTCCGGAACGATTCCATGCCAGTGGTGTACACAACAGGGCCGTGATGGGTATAATAGACCGTATCGGTGATCACCGGCCTGCCTTTTACTTTGATTGTTTCGATACGGGTCCGAACGGATTTCCACTGGTTATCGTGCCAGTATGCCTTCCGCGATTTGTCCTGGAATTTGATGCTGTAAAAATCCAGGACATCGGCTCCTACGTTCGTGACGCCCCAGGCTACGTTTTTATTAAACCCAATAATAACGTGGGGGGCACCGGGCAACGTAGCGCCATACACGTTAACCGTTGGCGACACCAGCTGCATCTGGTACCAGATCGACGGCAGGCTCAGGCCAAGATGGGGATCGTTCGACAGAATTGGCTGGCCCGTGGCAGATTTCTGCGCATCAACCGCCCAGTTGTTTGACCCAATCTCCGGGTGAGGTCGGTGTATGCCTATCTGCGGCACAGCCAATGCCATCGACTCACCAAAGCCTTTGTCTGCCGGGACTTTAGGGATCGGAACCGGCGTAAAATCCAGTTTTGTTCCAGTAGGAATAACAGGTGACTCCTGGGCTGGATAGTCTGGAAACAGATTGGCGGTAGTACCTGCCCCGTACTGACGGAACACATTTGTCATCAACAGATCATCGGCCCCACTGGCCAGAGTACTGGTGAGTTGCTTCAGCAAGAGAGCGCACTTGAGAGGTGTCCACGGTTCTGGCGCGTAGCCCAGCAGTTTGTACTCAATCGGGTACTGAGCCGGTTTCAGGTGGCTGATCCAGGCATTGACCCCAGCAGTATAGGCGTTCAATACTTGCCGGGACGACGGATCGGCCTGCATTTTTTTGAGGGTCTGTTCGGCACCGTACACCATCCCCAGTCGCCGGTTGAAGCGGTCCAGTTCAATGGCTTGTTCGCCTACCAGTTCAGCAATTCGACCCGCAGCCGCATGGGTCTGAAATTCCATCTGCCAGAGCCGATCCCTGGCCGTCAGGTAGCCCTGCGCGAAATACAGGTCGTAGTCGTTTTGGGCGAAGACGTGTGGAATAGCCAGATCGTCGAACACAATCGAAACCGGCGCTTTCGTGCCACCCAGCGTAATCGTTTGATCCTCTCGGGAAATCGTTTCTGCGTTTCGCCAGAAGCCCGTAAATGGACTTAACAAAGGGCCAAAAGCGGGGATTGCTCCCCAGGGGCGGTTAGCAGCCCAGATCAGCAATAGGGTGATTGCCAGCGAAAGAGTAGCCTTTACGTAGTTCACAGGAACGGCAGAAACGTGGTGCTGCAAATTGCACGTTACGCGCTCATAAACAAAATTTTTGCGTGAAGCAGTCGCGCGAAGCAGTATAGTACACGACGGTGCTTCTTCACAAAACGGTAATTTGGCCGTTGGCGGATTGATTGTTTACCTTCGGATACTCATACTCAACTGTCATGCTGTTCATCCGTTTCCTTGTTTGTTGTTTATCGCTGGTTATGGCTACACTCCCTACTGCTCCTTCCTTCGACGTACAGGGCCACCGGGGCTGTCGGGGACTAATGCCCGAAAACACCGTTCCCGCCTTTAAACGAGCTCTGGATGAGAACGTAACCACGCTGGAAATGGACGTCGTCATCAGCCGGGATAGGCAGGTAGTTGTCTCACATGACCCGTATATGAACGCCGATTTCAGCACCGATCCGGCGGGGAATCCAGTCGACAAAAAATCCCAGAAAGAACTGGTTCTTTTTCAGATGGATTATACCGACATCAAACGCTATGACGTAGGTGTACGGGGCAATAGCGCTTTCCCGGAGCAACAGAAACTTAGCACGTATAAGCCACTGCTCACCGAGGTGATTGCTGCTGCCGAAGCTTATCAAAAAGAGAGAAACCGGCCACCGGTTTCGTACAACATTGAGCTAAAGAGTGAACCGTCTGAGTACAACAAAAGCCAGCCAGAGCCCGCTCTTTTCTGTGATCTGGTCCAGGCCATACTGCGTGATCAGCTCCCGGCCGGACGCATCACGATTCAAAGTTTTGACTTTGCGATTCTGCAACAATGGAAAAAACAGATAGACGCGGGTAAGTACCCCACCGTTCGGCTGTCGGCACTGGTTTCTAATTTACGAGGACCGGAGAAAAATCTGGACGAGCTTGGTTTCAAACCTGACATTTACAGTCCATACCATAAGTTAATGACCAGAAAACAGCTTGACTATTTACATGAGCAGCATATTCAGGTTATTCCCTGGACAGTTAATCAACGTAGTGATATGGAGCGTTTGAAACGTTGGGGTGTGGATGGTTTGATTACGGACTATCCAGACCGGGCCAAGGATTTATAAACCAAGCCTTACCTTTACCTGTTTTTACACCAAATCCGGTTCTATGTCGGTTTATCTATAAATTGCCAGTATGACTTTCCTCAACACCACGCTGAAATGGCTCCTAAAACGGCGTTTGCCGCGTATCGAGCGCATGATGACTCATCCCGGCGCGGTGCAGCAACAGGTTTTTTCGCAACTCATCCGGTCCGGACAACATACTGTCTGGGGGCGGCAGTACGGCTACAAGTCGATAAAAACCGTTCAGGATTTTCAGAAGCAGGTGCCGGTTTCGGGTTACGAAGAGCTATTTCCGTACATCGAGCGGGTTATGAAAGGCGAGAACCGAGTGCTTTGGCCCTCGCCTGTTCGCTGGTTTTCCAAATCATCCGGCACTACCAACGCCCGTAGCAAGTTTATCCCCGTCACAACCGAGTCGCTGGACGAGAGCCATTTTAAGGGTGGTAAGGACATGATGGCGATGTACATTGCCAACAATCCCGAAAGCCGGACTTTTGAAGGCAAAGGCTTGTCAATCGGCGGCAGCCTTCATGCCAACCCCTACAGCGTCAACAGCGCGGCCGGAGACGTATCGGCTGTCGTAATGAAAAACCTGCCTAGCTGGGCCCAATATATCCGGACACCCTCCATCGACGTCGCGCTCATGGACGAATGGGAAGCGAAACTCGATCGAATGGCAGAGGTTACCATGCATGAGAACGTAACGAGCATGCTGGGGACGCCCACCTGGGGGCTGGTATTGATCGACAAGATTCTGGCTAAAACAGGCTGCTCAAATATTCTGGAGGTCTGGCCAAACTTTGAACTGATGGTACACGGAGCCGTCAACTTCCAGCCGTACCGCAACTTATTTCAACACCAGGTTTTTCCCTCGAAAGGTGTTTTCTATCAGGAAGTTTACAACGCATCAGAAGGCTTTTTCGCCATTCAGGACGACCTGAGTCGCATCGGCGAAATGCTGCTGATGCTGGATTACGGCATTTTCTACGAGTTTGTCCCCCTCCACGAAGCCGATCAGCCGTTCCCGAAAGCACTGACCATTGACGAGGTAGAACTGGACAAAAACTATGCCCTGGTTGTCTCGACCAACGGTGGACTATGGCGGTATAAGATCGGCGATACGGTCCGCTTTACGTCGCTGTATCCGCACCGGCTCAAAGTCAGCGGGCGAACCAAGCATTTTATCAACGCCTTTGGCGAGGAGCTGATCGTCGACAACGCCGAGCAGGCCATTACCCGCGCCTGTGAACAAACTGGTGCCCGCATTTCGGACTATACCGCTGGACCAGTTTATATGGCAAACGGCGCCAACGGCTGCCACGAGTGGGTCATCGAGTTTGCCCAGGAACCGTATGATCAGCAAAAATTCGACAGAATTCTGGACGAAACACTCCGTCAGGTCAACTCGGACTACGACGCCAAGCGTTACCGTGATATGGTACTTAAGCAACCAATTATCCATACGGTACCCCGCGGAACATTCTACGCCTGGATGAAACAGCGCGGCAAACTGGGTGGTCAGCATAAAGTACCTCGTCTGGCTAACACGCGGGAATACCTGGATGATATTCTGGGTAATTCACTGCTGCGCGCTAACCCCTGATTAACTTTTTCTCGCGTAATAAAGCGAGCGTCATTACGTCCTTGTCGGAATTTGATACAACCTGCTTTAATACCTCGCAGACAAATAGTTCGTGGTCACCCGCGTCAACGGAGTGGAGCACCCGACACTGCGCGTAACCAATGGCTTCGGTCAGGTAAGGACAGCCACGATCGTCGAGCTTGTGCGGTAAGTTTTTGAATTTGTCCTTGTCCCGGCCAGACTGTTGCCCCAGTTTACGGATCAGTTTTGTCTGATCACTAGCCAGCAGGTTGACGTTCAGTAGACCACTCTCGCGAACCAACTCAATCGTATAATCCGTCTTGTAAAGAGCAACAGACAGTACTTTGCCGCCCATATCGGTCTGCATCAGCCAGGTTACAATATTGGCGTTGTAGCGAGCTGGGTTCCCCGCAGCGGTCGTGATGCTATGAACATCGTAATTCTTATATTTTAAAAGTCGTTTCGCCATTTCCCCTGTCCTTTCTGTTCCCCGGCCACAATGCTTACTTTTGTGTCGAACGAAGGTCCGGCTGTCGGTGTTTTACCTACGTACGCCAATTATCCGGATTAGGTCCTGTCTCATGAAATCTTTCGATATCCCAGCCTACTACCGAAGTAATATTATTACGCCCCTGAAGGAATTCAGGCGGAAACGCGACAAGCTGAAACGGGATTTCACCCCTACTCTACTCGATTTTGGTCCGATTCGTTTCTACGTAGCCCGGCATTTCGGCTTTTGCTACGGGGTCGAGAACGCAGTCGAAATTGCGTATAAAGCTATTGCCGAGAATCCGGGGAAGCGAATTTTCCTGCTCAGCGAAATGATTCATAATCCGGACGTTAATGCTGATTTACAGAGCCGGGGGGTACAATTCATTATGGATACTTCCGGCAGGCAGCTTATTTCCTGGGCAGAGCTGACACCAGACGATGTGATCATTATACCGGCGTTTGGCACGACACTCGAAACCCAGCAGCAGCTCAGTACCATCGGACTGGACGTAGCAAAATACGATACGACCTGTCCGTTTGTCGAGAAAGTATGGAATAAAGCCGGGCAGATCGGGCAGAAAAACTACACCATTGTAGTGCACGGTAAACCCAGTCATGAGGAAACCCGCGCTACGTTCTCGCATAGCAAGGAAAATGGCGCGACGGTAGTGGTTAAAGATATGGCCCAGGCGCGTCGGTTAGCGATGTATATCACCGCAGAGCTCTCTGCCGAGCAGTTTTATACCGAGTTTGCCGGACAATATTCGGCGGGCTTTGAACTCGAACGTGATCTGCAACGAATTGGTGTTGTTAATCAGACAACCATGCTGGCATCTGACACGCAAGGCATCGCCGATTATTTGAAGCAGGTCATGATTGATAAATACAGTCTGGCTCCTGACCAGGTCGACGCCCATTTTGCGAACACGCGCGACACGCTCTGCTACGCTACCAATGACAACCAGGATGCTACGTATGCGCTCCTGACGTACGAGGCTGATTTCGCTATCGTGGCGGGAGGCTACAATTCATCCAATACGTCGCATATTGTCGAATTATGCGAAGAAAAGCTCCCGACCTATTTTATCGAATCCGAGAAAAAGATTCTCTCTGATACGCTGATCCGGCATTACGATAGCTCCAAGAAGGATGAAGTCGTTACTGAACAGTTCTTGCCTGCTACGCGTCCGATTTCGGTACTGCTGACCTGCGGAGCCTCCTGCCCCGACGCTGTTGTCGAAGGCATTATGCTGAAACTGGTCAGTTATTTTCCGGATGCTTTGTCCATCGATCAGGTTATGGTTCCCTTCAACGCTTAACTACCGGATTCGGACCAGCACTTCCCGGCTTTCGTTGTTGAGCCGGTCTAGTGCTGTAACGACATAGGTATAGCGCTTACCCTGCTCGGCTGTCTTGTCGATAAAATGCGTAGTTTCCTCGCCGTTGCAGCGGGCAATGATAAAGCGGGGATCGTCGAGTCTAACGTGCGCCTGACGGCCATCAAACCGGTACACTAGATACGCATTGGCCCCGTCGCCGTCCAGAGCCTCGGCCGACTGATGCCAGGTCAATTCAACACCATCTGCCGTATCGGCGGCTTTCAGGTTGCGAGGTGGCATGGGTGGGATACTGTCCAGCCAGGGCATTGTTGGAACCAGCGCTGTGTACCGGTAGAAATTGGTTTGCAGTGAATCCCGAATAGCCATCGGGTTTTTTTTCAAATCCCGGGCGCTGAAAAAGACACTTCCCTGTATCCGTTGCTGCTGACGGTTGTAACGCATTTGATTGGGGAATTCGGTTTCCCGCCACCAGCCCGGATCACGTTCGGAGCCTTTTCCTACCCGGTAGGCAGCATGACCAATGTAAAGTTGGGCTTTACCCGTGTTTTTTGTCCACCAGTCTACCAGCGTTTTATAGGGAACCCGGTTGAACTCGGAACTGAAATATACCTGCGGAACAATGTAGTCGATCAAGCCTTCGCGCGCCCACTTTCGGGTATCGGCGTAGAGTTCGTAGTACGACTGACCACCGTTGGTTGCCGAACCGTCCGGGTCGTTACGTTGGTTCTTCCAGATACCAAAAGGGCTGATACCAAATTTTACCCAGGGCTTATAGGCCCGAATCGAATCCCGCAACTCGGTAACCAGCTTCGTTACGTTGTCGCGTCGCCAGTCGTCCTTTTTCATGCCGTTGTAATTGGCCTGGTACGTACTGTCGTCCTTCAATACCTGCCCCGGAATGGCATACGGATAAAAATAATCATCGAAATGGATACCGTCGACGTCGTACTCCCGAACAACATTGGCCACGATTCCGGCAATGTACGAGCGTACTGCCGGAACACCCAGATTGAAGAGTTTGCGCCCACCGTACGACAGCATCCATTCCGGTTTTTGATGCATAATATTCGTTGGAGCAATACTGGCTTTAGGACTGGCAACCGCCCGATCCAGATTAAACCAGGCATGAAATTCCATACCTCGCCGATGAGCTTCTTCGATCATGAATTCCAGCGGATCGTAGAACGGTTCCGGGGCTAATCCCTGGCGCCCCGTCAGCCATTCGGACCAGGGTTCAGAACTCTTCGCATAAAACGCATCGGCCGCCGATCGAATCTGTACTACTACGGCATTGAGCCCTGTCTGCTGTTGCTGGTCGAAATACGCCAGCAGTTCCTGTTGCTGACTATCGGACAGCATTCCTTTTTTACTGGGCCAGTCGATGTTATCGACCGTAGCAATCCAGGCCGCCCGAAACTCCCGTTTGGGTGGTGCTGGTGTCGGCAAAACAATCTCTTCATCGAAAACTTCGATGGGGACCGCCTGTACTAACGGCTTGCTTGGCTTTTGTTTGGTGGTCGTTGACTCTGATTTAACCGTATTGGGGCGTTGCGTAACGGGAGCAGGTTGTTTGGCAACCGGCCGGGGAGGCACTTTTCGAACGGTTACAGGCTTCGCCCGACGGCAGCCCGCTAATAGAACCAGGAAACAGAAAAGAACAGCGTAAGCAACTCGACGCATCAGGCAAAACAGTTAATTGCCAAAAATAAGGATAGTCTGGCTGTTGGCGTTTATTAAGCGGTGGTTTTGTCTTTTTTTCTGATTGCCTGGTTGCCTGATGATCGGCAGGCATCGCTGCAATAAACTACTTGATCCCAGTCCCGTTCCCATTTTTTCCTCCAGCTGAATGGCCGATTGCAAACCGGGCATATTTTCGTTGGCAAATCTGATTTTTTACGCATTTTCATACACAAAAAGCTATTTTTAGTAACTACAAGTATTGTAAAATTTGGCCAAAACAAACAAATAGCCTCTTTTCGTAAGGATATACTCCCTATCTTCAGCCCTCTAAACGTTCTGTACTTATCCATTTACCATACCTGCGCTGCCTTCTGTTTTTGCCAGACAACAGGCGTTGGTACAGTCATATCAAGCACGGTTGCCGCTTGTAACTTGTCTGTTTGGCTACTAAGTGAAAACCCTTAATTTTGTGCCGCTAAAAGTCAGGATACGTATTTTTCGTTTTGAATTTTGAAAAAATCCAACATGTTTTTAGATTTTTCTGTTTAAGGCGTAATTAAATCAGACTATCCTATTACTAATATAAATCAGACTTCACGTACGTATGAGCCACAAATTAGATCAGATAGATCGTAATGTATTAGAAATTCTTCAGGCGAATGCCAAAATCACTAACGCTCAGTTGTCAAAGGAAATTGGTCTTTCTCCTGCGCCAACGCTGGAGCGGGTGAAGAAGCTCGAAACCTCAGGCATTATCCAGAGCTACCACGCGCAGCTGAACCGGGAAAAAGTTGGTCTGGGCGTAACGACCTTCGTTATGGTAACACTGGTTGGCCACAAAAAAGACACGACGATGTCGTTCGTCGACAAGGTTAATAGTATTCCAGAAATTATCGAATGTCACCACATCACGGGCTCGGGCGATTTTCTGCTGAAAGTTATTTCGAAGGACATTGCCTCGTACCAGGCGCTGATGCTGGACGTTATTAACGAAATTAACGAGGTAGCCAGCACTCAAACAATGGTTATCATGTCAACCTTCAAGGAAAGTAAAGTGCTGCCTATCCCTTGATTAGCATAAACGACAAGTAAGCAAAATGCCCTACGGAAACGCGTTTCCGTAGGGCATTTTGCTTGGTTAATGGCTGTTACTTTTGCTTTCTACGTTCCTCACGGCGCGATTTTTTCAACTCGTCCAGCATCTTTTTTGCTTCCTTATGCTGACTGGACTTCCGGTCGGCTTTGTCCATCACTTCTTTGAAATAGGCTTGAGCCTGGTCATACTGCTTTTCCTGGATAGCAATCTTACCCAGCGCCAGCACTGACGACCAATAGTACCCTGCTCCCAGGGCATTGGTTTTCTTGGCAAAGTCAATTGACATCTGGTAATATCGCTTGGCTTCCGTCGGGTTGTGATAAAACAACTGGTTTATATAACCCAGAATATAGGCTGCCGTCCGTCCACTCACGCCTTCGTAACCGGACTGCGTTTTTTCCACTTTCACCAGAATATCTTTCGAAATCCGTTCGGCTTCTGCCAGTTTTCCCAATACAAAGGCCGAGCGAGCGTAATAGCGCTCAAAAAATGGGTTGTCCGGATACTGCTCATACATGTACTTGGACATATCATACGCCTTATCATACTGATTCTCTGTGCTGTAAATCTGCACCAGAAAGTAGCGGGCCTCTACCCGGGTGTAGAAAGCCGTGTTGGCTGTTTTCTCCAGTTGTTTAATGCCAACCTGCTTATTCCCTTTGGGAAAGAACGCCAGAATAGGCTTCAGGATCGGGTAATTTTCTGGAATCCACTGCGCGTAGAAGTTATAGATTCCATCGCCAAACAACAGTTCGGGACTGAAATCAGCGCTTCCTTTGCACTGATCGAAGTATTTCAGCGCGTTTTTTCCCGCAAAGGTTGCCTTGGCCCATTTCTTCCGTTCGGCATATAACCGACCTTTAAACGCATAGGCGGCTGCCAGAAAGAAAGCCGGTTCAAGCTTGTTCTTGCTATTGTCATACAGCTTTTCGGCCAGCGTGATCGTTGAGTCCATATACGATAAACAGCGGTCATCGTAACCGGTAATATCCGTATTGGGCACAATTTTCCACCACTCGGCCAGACCCATCAGAAAATAAGGCATAGGGTGTTTCGGATACCGCAGGTGCAGCCACCGAAATTCCTTGTCGGCTTCGTAGAATTTGTAGTTGTACATCTGATTGATGGCCTCCGCCGACTCAATCTGTACTCCGGGATGCTTCAGCAGCCCGTCATATACTTTATCAAACGCCGACGGATCGTAGAGTTGAGCCTTTGCCAAGGCAGCAATAGCCACAAACCATACCGTCAACAGTAGTTTATTCATTCGTCAGGATTTCATTTTCTTCTATCAACGTAATCCGTTGACAGTCCGTTTATACCGGCTTATTTTTAAAGAAATTTTGTTGGCGTCGGACTGGTGGCCGTATCTTTGATTTTGCGCTGACACCAACATGCTAACGATTAAAGACAAAACCTTCGTTCCGTTTATTACGGCCGATACCATTCAGGCCCGGATTCAAGAGCTTGCTGGGCAGATAAATCAGGATTACGCAACCCGCCAGCCACGTATCATCATTGTTCTGAACGGTGCCTTCATCTTTGCCGCCGATCTGATCAAACATCTAACAATTACCTGCGAGATCACGTTTATTCGGGTTGCCTCCTACTCCGCCACCCAATCGACGGGGCAATTGAAACAGATCATTGGCTTAAACGAACCGGTCGCCAATCAGGACCTGATCGTGATTGAAGATATTGTCGATACGGGTTTTACCATCTGCGAAATCTGCGATCAGCTTAAGGCCCAACAACCTGCTTCGCTGTCGATTGCTACGTTACTGTTCAAACCGGTCGCGCTCAGAAAGCCAATAGATTTACAGTACGTTGGTTTCGAGATTGAGAACCGATTCGTGCTTGGATACGGTCTGGATTATGACGGACTGGGACGCAACACACAGGACATTTTTGTGCTGGTAGAAGCCTGACTTTTAGCGATCCACTTCGCCCATTACCAGATCAACCGAGCCAATAACAGCGACCAGATCGGCCAGCATACTACCCCGGCTGATTTCGGGAATGACCGACAGGTTATGAAAACAGCACGAGCGGGCTTTGCAACGTACCGGCACGTCTGACTTACCGTCTGTCCGGAAAAAGAAGCCCAATTCTCCTTTCGCGCTTTCGGCTCTGATGTAAAAATCCATCGCCTTGGGACGAATTTTCTTGGGCACTACCGCCTGCGGATCATAATCGCGGGTCCGGCGATAATTGCCTTGGAGCTGATCCAGACATTGCTCTATGATTTTGATAGATTCGTAACACTCCAGCACCCGAACATTGTTCCGGTCCCAGCAGTCGCCAACTGTTCCCATCTGACCCATTCCGATGGGAACATCAAAATCCAGTTCAGGGTAAACCGAATACCCATCGACCCGGCGTAAATCATACCGCAGACCCGATCCACGCAGCACCGGGCCGGTACAGCCGTAGTTGATGGCAACATCCAGTGGAAGCACCCCTACATTGGCAGTACGTTTGATGAAGATTTCGTTTTCGATCACGAGCTGCTGCATCTCAACCAGCTTTGGTTTGAGATAGGTCACAAACTCCCGGCAACGCTCTTCAAAACCAACGGGCAGATCGTAGAACAAGCCGCCAACCCAAATGTAATTATAGAGCATCCGGGCGCCGGTGACCCATTCCAGTAAGCGTTGAATGTGCTCCCGGTCGCGCATGAGCCAGAGAAAGGGCGTATAGGCACCGATATCCAGTGCATACGTACCGACGCCCACAAAGTGAGCCGCAATCCGGTTCAGTTCGGCAACCAGCACCCGGATGTATTCGGTCCGCTTAGGGATATCGTTTTGGATGCCCAGCATGCGCTCAACACCCATTACATAAGCGTGTTCGCAGTTCATAGCTGCCAGATAGTCCAGCCGATCAACGAATGGGATAATCTGATTAAAAGGCAACGACTCAGCATGTTTGTCGAAACAGCGGTGCAGGTAGCCGATATGCGGCACTACGTCACGGATGATTTCGCCATCGGTAACGACCTCAAGCCGCAGAACCCCGTGGGTAGACGGGTGCTGCGGTCCCATATTGAGAATCATTTCGCCTTCCTCGAGCATCTCGGGCCGATAAACACCCGGTGCCGATGCCCGAAAATGCCCGGGTGCGTATTCGTATTGAATTGTTTGGGTTGCCATTCTACGGTCAAAGGTCGCCAGCGCACTGCCGAAAGTCAAAAACTAATTCGTAATTCATGGGCTAATGAGCTACAAATCATGGCTTTTTCTTAAAGATTCATTTGCCATATCGAAACGCATTTCGTATTTTTGCGCTCTTTATTGAGAAAACGAACTTAAGCAATGGCAAAGAAAGGCGCCAATAGAATCCAGGTTATTCTGGAATGCACCGAGCAGAAAGACAGCGGTGTTCCCGGTATGTCCCGGTATATCACGACGAAAAACCGGAAAAATACCCCCGCTCGTATCGAGCGTAAAAAGTACAACCCCTTCCTGAAGAAGGTAACGCTGCATAAAGAAATTAAATAAGGAACGTGTGGCCTGTTCTATCTGTTTATAAGCCAGATATAGACCACTTATCGCTTTACAGACATGGCAAAAAAGGTAGTTGCAACCCTGAAAACGAAGGACAACGGTAAATCTTTCGCTAAGATTATCAAAGCCGTTAAGTCGCCCGTAACCGGCGCTTATACCTTCAAAGAAGAAATGGTTCCGGTTGACGAAGTTCAGGCCGCCCTGAAAGCCTAACCTAGTTTTTTCGGAAAACGAGCAGGTCCCACCGCCCAACGGCATGTGGGACTTTTTTTGTTATAGCTTTGTTGAAAAGAAGGGCAAAAGTCCAATGGACTGGTTAACAGCTCTTTTAACTTTTGACCCTAGATGTTTGCTTATTAGTTATGGCTCTATTTGGCTTTTTCTCAAAAGAAAAGAAAGAAACGCTCGACAAAGGGCTGGAGAAAACAAAAGACAGTTTCTTCTCCAAACTCGGCCGCGCCGTAGTCGGCAAAGCTACCGTTGATGAAGAGGTACTGGACGAACTGGAAAACGTCCTCATTTCGTCGGATGTTGGGGTTGAGACGACCGTTAAGATCATCAACCGGATTGAAGAACGGGTGGCCAGAGATAAGTACATGGGCACCGACGAACTTGATCGGATTTTGCGGGAAGAAATCGCGGCCCTGCTTGCTACATCAGGCAACACGAGCGTAACGGAGGACTTTGAGCTTCCAGCCGATAAGAAGCCTTATGTTATCATGGTTGTCGGCGTCAACGGCGTTGGCAAGACAACAACGATTGGCAAACTGGCCGCCCAATTTCACAAACGGGGCAAACAGGTAGTCCTGGGCGCGGGTGATACGTTCCGGGCCGCTGCCGTTGATCAGCTCAAACTTTGGGGCGACCGCGTGGGTGTTCCGGTTATTTCGCACGGCATGAACACCGACCCATCGGCGGTTGCCTTTGATGCCGTCAAAAAAGCCACAGAGATGAACGCCGACGTTGTCATCATCGACACGGCAGGTCGCCTGCATAATAAAGTTAACCTCATGAACGAGCTGACCAAGATCAAACGGGTTATGCAGAAATTCACACCCGATGCCCCGCACGAAGTACTGCTCGTACTGGACGGTTCGACGGGTCAGAACGCGTTCATTCAGGCGACTGAATTTACGAAAGCAACCGAAGTAACGGCATTGGCCATTACCAAGCTGGACGGTACAGCCAAGGGTGGCGTTGTGATCGGCATATCTGATCAGTTCAAGATTCCCGTCAAATACATTGGCGTTGGCGAGAAGATAGACGATTTACAAGCGTTTGATAAGACGGAGTTTGTAGATTCGTTCTTTAAGCGATAACGACTTGTTATGGCAATCGTAGCAGATTTGGAGGCTGTGCATAGAGACGTTACGCGGCTGATGCAGCGCGTTTACGGCGATCGATTAACCAAAATTATTCTGTATGGTTCCTACGCCCGTGGCGATTTCCATGAAGAGACGGACATCGATTACCTGGTTGTCCTGCACGATGAAAAGGTATCGGCTTTTATGGAAGCGGCCAACACTCGCCCCGCGATCAGTGAAGTATTTGATGATTCGGGTATTGAGGTCTCGACAATAGTTGTCTCAAATGACCAGCTGATCAATTCAAATCGTTTTTTTTATCGTCAGGTACGAAAAGACGGGGTCTGCATTTATGAGCGAGGATCTGTTTTACAGCATTAGGAAGGCTGAAGGTTATCTATCGAACGCGAAAACGTTATTGACCACGCAATTCCCCAATGGCGCCATCACGTCAAGTTAGTATTGCTTTTTCTGGTTAGTTCGTGGGCTGCTCGCAGACAAAGATGTTTTTACAAAACGTCATTCGGCCGCTCGCGAGATGTTTTCCCTGCATTTTATAAAGACAGGTGAAATTCCAGAAATGTACAAAGACGATTTTGCTCTTCTGTTTGAGCGTCGGCAAATGGCAGATTATGATATGGATGGCGATTTTCCGATTGATGAAATTCAACGAGTGGTTAAAATCGCCGAAAACTTTCTCACGTACGTGAAAACGACCTATGCGTAACGCACTCTTGTCTTCTCGGGAATTCTGGGCACGTAGCCTTACACGCTGGCTGGCAGTGCCGCTTGTATGCTTATCGGCATTTGCCTGCGCCCAGAAACAAACTCCACAGAAAGAAGTGTCAGAAACCAGCGTCGTACAAGGGATCTGTGGGATGGTCATCGTCAAACGCGGCAATCAGATGCCCAGCCCCGATGCACCCCCCCGGAAAGGTGAACCCGTTGAACGTGATGTCTTGATTTACCCGCTGCTGAACATGAGTCAGGTGCAAACGAACGAAAAAGGTTTCATTACGTCGGTAGGGAACAAACAGCCGGTTAAGATCGTGAAATCAGGTAAGGATGGCCGGTTTTGCGTGAGCTTGCCCGCCGGTCAGTACTCAGTACTCGTGCAGGAGCCGGGTGGCTTATACGCAAACCTGTCTGACAGTCAGAACAACATTTTTCCGGTTACCGTACAGAAGAACCGCCAGGTAACCATTGGCGTTACAATCTCTCACCAGGCTGCTTTTTAGGAGATATATGGAGACGTTCTTCATTTTGCTGGCTATCGTCTTTATTCCGTTTATCTGGTTTATTGTCCGGGTATTACGGTACACGGACGAAACCATTGGTGAGAACTCTCCAGTGCTGACAATTCGAACGTATCATTTTTCGGCTCGCCAGTATTTTGTTCAGTTTGAGAAATGCATGTTGGCTATACTTTTGGTAGTGATGCCGCTTCTTGCCTGGATATCGTTCAATGCAGCTATTCAGCAGGATATGTTAGTAGGCTATTTCTTGTGCCTGGTTTTTCTGGCTTCTACGGCTTTTATAGCTTTCTACTTTTATTTCGACTGGCAGTACTGGACAATTACCCGAAACGTTTCTATCACCCTTAATCCATTTCAACCAAGCATTACGGTACAAAGTCCAACTCGGGACTGGGTGCTTACGCCTGACTCTGTACTACGTATTGAGGAACATATAAAAGACCCGAGGACGGTCAGTAAACTAATGGGTGGCTATGGGTATTTTCTAATCTATACAGTAGATAACCAGATCGTTCAGGTAAATTCTATTTTTCTCAGCGGATTCGTCTACACAGAATTTCTGGAACGCTTTTTCAGCAATACCCCACGAACAATTATCTGGCATACGTCAACGTGGACTACCGATCTGGATTACGTAAGAAAGTCAGAATCACCGAACTTTGCCACTCATAATCAGCGTTAGAAACTACTGACGCTCGAAAATTTTGCTGTTTTGAAAACCAAAGGAGTACGTACCAATAAAATAAATATCGTCACGCTCGGCTGCTCGAAGAATCTGGTTGATTCGGAGGTGCTGTTTACTCAACTCAAGGGCAATGGAATGGACGTGACGCACGAGTCGAAAAAGGATGACGCCAACATTGTGGTGATCAACACCTGTGGCTTTATCGACAACGCGAAAGAAGAGTCGATCAACACGATTCTCCGTTACGTCGACGCTAAAGACGCGGGAATCGTTGACAAAGTGTACGTAACGGGCTGCCTATCACACCGCTACAAAGATGAGCTGGAGGTTGAAATGCCTACGGTCGATGCCTGGTTCGGCACGAACGAGCTGCCCCGGATGCTGAAAACGCTCCGCGCTGACTACAAACATGAGCTGGTAGGCGAGCGCCTGCTGACGACTCCTGCTCATTATGCGTACCTGAAGATCGCGGAAGGCTGCGACCGTCCCTGTTCGTTCTGCGCCATTCCGCTGATGCGTGGTGGTCACGTTTCGCGCTCCATTGACGATCTGGTGACAGAAGCCAAATCGCTGGCCCGACGTGGTACCAAAGAGCTGATTCTGATTGCCCAGGATCTGACCTACTACGGTCTGGACCTGTACAAAAAACGGAATCTGGCCGACCTGATCAATCAACTTGCTGACGTAGAAGGTATTGACTGGATCCGGCTGCAGTACGCCTACCCATCCGGTTTCCCGCTTGAGGTACTAGATGTAATGCGGGAGAGTTCCAACGTGTGCCACTACCTGGATATGCCGCTACAGACCGGCTCGACCGAACTGTTAAAGCTGATGCGCCGGGGGATTACCCGTGAGAAGACTGAGAGCCTGATCCATACCATTCGCGACCGGGTGCCGGACATAACACTACGTACGACGCTGATCGTTGGTCATCCCGGCGAAACGGATGCTATGTTTGAAGAAACGTATGATTTCGTTGAACGCATGCGATTTGATCGTCTTGGCGTCTTTACGTACTCACACGAAGAAAACACGCATTCCTTCTCAATGCCGGACGATATTCCGGCTGATATAAAACAGGAACGGGCCGATGCGCTGATGGAAGTTCAGCAGGGCATTTCGCATGAACTGAACCAGCAAAAAGTGGGTCAGACCTATAAAGTTCTGTTCGACCGCAAAGAAGGCGGCTACTTCATTGGTCGTACTGAGGCCGATTCGCCCGAAGTGGATAACGAAGTCCTGGTACCCGCTTCGCAGTACGTCCGGCTAGGCGACTTCGCCAGTGTCAAGATCAACCGGGCCGAAGAGTTTGACCTTTATGGTGAGGTCTTTTGACCAATGAACTAGCTATGAGATTAACGGCAGACGAACTCACCATCATTCGCCACTACCTACAGGACAAACCTGTCGTACGGGCCTATGTGTTTGGTTCTTATGCCCGTAATGAAGCTAATGATTTGAGCGATCTTGACCTACTGGTAGAACTCGATTACAGTCAGCCGATTGGTTTACAATTTGTAGGGATGAAACTTGATCTCGAAGATCACTTACACAAACCTGTGGACTTAGTTTCTGCCAATGGTCTGTCGACTCGAATCCGTCCGTTTATCGAGCAAGAGAAAGAACTGATTTATGAAAGGTCGGTTCGCTAATAAACAACGTATTGGTCATGCTATTGATGCCATAGAAGAAATCGAGCTTGCTGACTTCTTCGAAAACTCTATGATGCAGTTTGCCTGTATCAAGCAGCTTGAAATTATTGGCGAAGCTTGCAACCACGTTGATAAGCAGACAATGATCGAAAATCCTGAAATTGAATGGCGGAAGGTCATTGGACTAAGGAACCTGCTCATTCACGAATATTTCGGTGTAGATAAAGCGTTGATTTGGGATATTATCCATTATAATCTACCTACACTTAAGAATCAGTTGAGTTTGCTAATAACTACTGAGTGAACTCTTGTTTTACAACCCGCAAGCACATCCGAACCTTGCGGGTTTTTCATTTGTTGAGCCGAATAAATCCCAACCTGCATGGACTGTCAGTACCTGCCGCTCGAATCAACCGGTCAGTTTTCCCCGCTTTTCCTCGATTACTTAGCTCAGAAAGATAGTCTTCGTTCCTTCTACAGTCAATTTCCTGATTTAGCCGCTTTTGAGGAGCAGATCCAGAATCGCTCGTTTGACCCGAAAAAGCGTAAGGTGCTGGTCGATGCGCTGAATAGACAGTATCAGTCCATTGACCACAAACCAGATTTTTCGGTCCTGCTCGATACCAACACGTTTGCCGTCACAACGGGACATC
Organism: Spirosoma sp. KUDC1026; assembly: GCF_013375035.1. Taxonomy (NCBI): domain Bacteria; kingdom Pseudomonadati; phylum Bacteroidota; class Cytophagia; order Cytophagales; family Cytophagaceae; genus Spirosoma; species Spirosoma sp. KUDC1026. Next base: position 519,669 of record NZ_CP056032.1, read on the forward strand.
AGCTGAATATCTTTACCGGGCCACTGTACATCATTTACAAGTTGGTCACCACGATCAAACTGGCTCGGAAACTGAAAGAAACGTACCCGAATTATAATTTCGTACCGGTGTACTGGATGGCGACGGAAGACCATGACTTTGCTGAGATCAACCATTTTTCGCTGTTCGGGCGTACGCACACCTGGCAAACAGAACAACGGGGCGCGGTTGGGCGCATGAATCCGCAGGAACTTAAGTCTCTCTTCGTTCAGATTCCCGAAAAACTCGTCCTGTTTGAAAAAGCATATCTGAGCCACGAAACCCTGGCCGATGCCGTTCGCTATTACATCAATGAGTTGTTCGGGGCAGAGGGCCTTATCTGCTTGGATGCCGACGACGCGGAGCTGAAGCGTGTTTTTGCCCCCATCATGCGCGATGAATTGCTCATCCAGAAGTCCGGGGAACTGGTTCAGCAACGGACTGAGCAACTCGAAGAGCTGGGCTACAAAACTGTTATTGCTCCCCGCGACATCAACCTGTTCTACCTGGACGATCAGCTTCGCGAACGGCTCGAACGGCGCGACGACGGTACGTATCGGGTGCTGCATAAATCGCTTCAGTTTACCGAAGCCGAGCTACTAGCTCAGCTCGACGAGCATCCTGAACGGTTTAGCCCTAACGTTGTCCTCCGTCCACTGTATCAGGAAACGATTCTGCCGAACCTGGCCTACATTGGTGGTCCCTCGGAGGTGCCGTACTGGCTTCAGCTCAAAGGGGTTTTTGATCACTATGAAACGCCATTTCCGTTGCTGATGCCCCGTAACTTTGCCCTATACGTACCAGCGGTCAGCGCGCGTCGAATACTCCGGCTGGGCCTCACGCCTGAAGAACTGTTTCAGGACGATATTACGCTTAAACGGGCCTACGTCGAGCACCACACGCGGCACATTCTTAAGTTTGATAACGAGAACAAGACGATCAACAAAGCGCTTGACGCTATGTTGAGCAAGGCTATGATGGTTGACCCGACGCTCGAAAAAGCTGTTTTAGCCGAAACCAAGCGCTTTGCCAACGCCGTTGCCCGGCTGGAGAAGAAGATGCGCCGGGCTGAGGAACGGAATCAGGAAACCGGCGTCCGACAACTGATGGCCGTGAAAAATGAGCTGTTCCCAAACGGTACTCCGCAGGAACGTAGCGAGAACTACCTGACGTTCTATCTAAATGATAAGGAGTTCCTGAATAAGTTACTGGCTACGTTCAACCCGCTCGACTACCGGATGCAGATTTGTCTGGAATCCTAGCATGTTGAAAGCAGATCTGCGTAAACACTATCTCGCCGAACGACGGGCTTTATCGGCCGATGAAGTCAATCAGCGCAGTCAGCAGATTGCAACCAGGTTGCTGGCTCAGCTTAGTTCGTTGGTCGCGGATCGGCGGTTAGTACTGCATACGTTTCTGCCCATTCAGCGGCATAACGAGGTCGATACCTGGTCTATTATTCACCAGATTTGGGACCGGTACCCACAGATTCAGATTGCTGTACCGGTTACGGACATGGCGCAGTTGTGTATGCGGCACTACGTCATTACGCCTGAAACGCCCTTTTTCGCCAATAGCCTGGGAATTCCCGAGCCTCCTGCCGATGGGCTGGAACTCCAACCAGACGAACTTTCGATCGTGCTGGTTCCACTACTTGTATTCGATGGGCAGGGGGACCGAGTTGGCTATGGTGGCGGTTTTTACGATCGCTTTCTGGCCCAGTGCGAGCCCCATTGCCTGAAAATTGGCCTGTCTCTGTTCGCGCCGATTGAGCAAATCGACGATGTGGTTGAGACTGACATTCGGCTAAATAGCTGCGTCACGCCGGATAGATATTGGGTGTTCGGTTCCTGACCTATTTCTTTCCCAACTTTATCTGGTTAAAATGGCTGTCCGTCAAACTTTTGCCGTACTTTTGCGGTCAATTTTCTATTAATCGTCAAATAAATTATGAAAATCGCAGTCGTGGGGGCTACCGGCCTAGTCGGTGGCGAAATCCTGAAAGTATTGGAAGAACGCAACTTCCCCGTGTCCGAACTTATTCCTGTTGCTTCCGAGCGCTCGGTTGGTAAGCAGGTGCTGTTCAAGGGTAAACCGCACACGGTCGTTAGCTTTGAGGATGCCATTGCTACCAAACCCGCCGTTGCGATTTTCTCGGCTGGCGGCAGTACGTCCCTGGCCATTGCCCCTAAGTTTGCCGAAGCCGGTATTACGGTAGTCGATAACTCGTCAGCTTGGCGCATGGATCCAACCAAAAAACTGGTCGTTCCTGAAATCAATGCCGACACCCTGACACCGGAGGACAAAATCATCGCTAATCCGAACTGCTCGACCATTCAGATGGTGGTAGCACTGAAACCGCTGCACGACCGGTACAAAATCAAACGGGTTGTTGTTTCAACCTATCAATCGGTGACGGGTACGGGAAAAGCGGCTGTTGATCAACTATTCGCGGAGCGCGAAGGGAAAGCGGATGTGCCGAAAGTGTATCCTCACCCGATCGATCTCAACGTGCTTCCACACATTGACGTTTTCCTCGATAACGGCTATACGAAAGAGGAGATGAAAATGGTCAATGAGACCAAGAAAATTATGGGTGACGATTCTATCCAGGTGACAGCCACGACGGTACGTATCCCAACGATTGGCGGTCACTCGGAGGCAGTAAACGTTGAATTTGAGAACGAATTTGATCTGAGCGAGCTGGTTAACCTGCTGAGCACGGCCGAAGGTGTTATCGTTCAGGACAACCCTAAACAGTTCGAATATCCAATGCCGCTGACAGCGCATGGCAAAGACGAAGTATTCGTTGGTCGTATCCGGCGCGACGAGAGTCAGTCCAAAACGGTGAATATGTGGATTGTAGCTGATAACCTGCGTAAAGGTGCCGCCACAAACGCCGTTCAGATCGCTGAATACCTGATGAGGCATGAACTGGTTGATGTAACGCCCGCCGTTGCTTAATCACATCATACAATAGCCCGCCTGATTCAGATTGGGCGGGCCTAAAAAAAGCCATCGCTACAAACGATGGCTTTTTTTAGGCGAATGGGTTAGCCACTTAAGCGGCAACCTTCTCATTCAAAATGGGCTGCGTCATTTCCATATCAGGCTTCGACTGGTCGGCCAGCGTAACCCGTCCGCGCTCTTTCCGGACAATTCGTGAGTACAGAGAAATTTCCTGATCGAACAGAAAGCGGAAAAATAACCGAACGTAAGACGTGTGGAATTTCAGCGTATCGTAGTACTCCGGCGCCGATTTCTTTATCTGCGGCAGTTTATTCCAGGGGATCGACGGAAAGTCGTGGTGCTCATTGTGGAAACCAACGTTCAGGTTTACACCATTCAGTTGGCCGTAGTAGCTGTACGTTTCCTGATTTGGGTCCAGCGTCAAGTAATGCTCCTGAATCCAGCGGGCACCCAGCGGGTGGAATCCAACCGAGAAGAACAGGCAAAGCAGCATAAAGATCAGCGCTTTCCAACCGAAGAACACAACTACCAGTACGTCGAACGTAAGCTGCACCACAATGTTAGCAATAACCCATTTGTCGAACACGGCCAGTTCACGACACCGGAACGTACGGATGACCTGAAAAATCGGAAATAGCAGGAGCCACAGGGCTTTGCCGATCGCGTAGTTGTTAATCAGTTTCGCTTCGTACCAGTCGGGCAGATCGGCGTCCAGTTCGTGTACTCCCTGAAAGGCGTGGTGTTTGATATGAAAATTCTTGAACGATAATGCCGTTGGAAATACCGTTGGCAGGTTAGCAAAAATAGCGGCCCAGGCGTTGGCAGCCGGCTTGCGGAAAATCAGGTTGTGAGCCGCTTCGTGGATGCAAACGAAAAGCGTATGCGCCGGGAATGCCCCAATAAACCAGGCAGCTGCTACAACAAGCCACCACGATTGGTCACGTAGCAGATAGGCCATGCCGGTCATCATCGCTACACAGCCCAGAATTACCCAGAATGTTGTCGGGTTCTTCTGCCCAATAAGCTTTTTGATTTCAGGGTGTGATTTTAGTATTTGTCGAGTCCGAATACGGTGCGGTTCAGAAGCCGTCGAGTGGACAAAATTATTAAATGAGGCCATAGCGGGTGTCGCCAGTAGTAAGCTGAGTTAACAATTCAGTAAATATACTTATTCTGAGAGTCAATGAATACTATTTCTTGTCAAATTCGTCATTTAACGGCTTTTTAACTGTCCTAAGGAAATTTCGAAGTAGACTACTTTAATCTCAGAAAGAATATACATCAGTAGCTACAGATTTCCGGTTAGACCAGTTACAACGTACGATCCGTCCCATCCCGAAACTTTTCGGAACAGCTTTAGTAAAACAACGTAATACCTTACTTTTTAAAGCCTTTGAGGTGATTGATTACTCTACAGCAATAGGACACCTACGCCATCTGATTCAGAATTGATTAACCCGGTCTTCTATACTGCACCCCTTCGTCTGTACTAGAAAGCTGAATAACGAGGTTGTTAGTTGATTGATTTGTCCACTTGATTTTCTGCTGACTGTCCGGCTTGGAATACCGCTTCGGGCGTTCGATAAGCTAACGCCTGGTGGTAGCGTTTCTGGTTGTAAAACGTAAAGAAGTCGCTTAATCCCCTTTCCAACTGCCAACCATCTTGATAGGCATATAGGTAAAGATGTTCGTACTTTACCGTTCGCCATAAACGCTCCACAAAAATATTGTCTAAAGCTCGTCCTTTACCATCCATCGAGATGCGAATATCAGCCGCTTTCAGCGTGGCCGTGAATGCTTCAGAAGTGAATTAACTTCCCTGATCGGTATTGAAAATGACCGGAGCCGGATACGTAGCCAGTGTCTTTTTGAGTAGTCCATTACACCATTCGGCATCCATTGTATTCGACACCGACCAGTCCAACACGTAGCGGCTAAACAAGTCGATGATCGCCATCAAGTACATATAACCTTCGGCCATCGGTACATAGGTGATATCGCAGGGCCGCCTGTGCGGTGGCCCAGACCTGATGAACCCGGACAATGCTCAACTGCCGCAACAAATACGGGTAAATTGTATGGCCTTCAGCAGGTTGAGACGTGTTCGGGCGCGGATAAATGGCTTCCAGACCCATCATCTGCATTAGCCGTAACACCCGTTTATGATTGACCACATGCCCTTTATCGCGCAGAAAAAGAGTCATTTTACGGTACCCATACTGCGGGGTTAGTAAGTGCTGTTCATCCAGCAAACGCATCAGTAACAGTTCATCGGCTGAGGCCGGACAAGGCTGATAATAGTAGGACGAGCGGGGTAGCGAAAGCCACTGGCACTGTTGTCGGATGCTGGCCGGGTGAGCCGGATCGACTAAGGCACGACGTTGGATAAGGCTCATGGAGTCAACCGCTCAGGCGGCCCTGTTTTTTTTAAGAAAACTGAGTTCCATTTGCAGCCTTCCGATCTGCTCATAGAGGGGAGCCGGATCCGTCTCGGCAGTCGTTGCCAGATGAGTTGTCCTGTCAAAGACTTGGCTAGCCTGCTCCATGAAGAGCTTCTTCCAGTCGGCAATCTGGTTGGGGTGAAGTTCATACCGCTTACTGATAGCGGCTAACGTGTCTTTCTCTTTGAGGACCTCAAGGACGACTTTCAACTTGAAGTCTGCGGTGAACTTGCGTTTACTCTTGCCTTTCATACGGGGCCAAATTTAGGCCCGTCATCCAACTTTGGTACTGGTCCAGTTTTTAGGGTTCACTATATTCCCCGGTGGAGCTTCAGCTTTGCAGCGGTTTGTTGACCAAATCCAACAGCCGTTATCCAGTGCCGCGAGCGGAACGGTCTTCGTCGAATTTGTGGTCAATGCAGATGGGTCGGTTAGCGATTTGGTCGTTTTGAAGGGCCTGGGCCTGGAAGCCGATCAGGAAGCTGTTCGTATCGTATCAAGTATGCCTAACTGGGTTCCGGGTACCGTGAACGGAAAACCGGTATCGGTCAAATTTGTCTTACCGATAAGCTTTGACGCTACATAGCCGGAAAACAGATCACCGATTACATTTATCTCTATCTTGTTGTCAGATTACGTTTTTATCTCACATCCAACATGCTGTCTTATGATTAGTAAATCCGTTTACGCTGCTCTAGTTATGGCCGGCCTTCTGGCTTCATCCTGTCGGACCCCCGATCTGGTTCTTAAGCAACCGATACAGCCTACTGAACTTTTTGCCCGAATTGATGATGGAAAAATCATCGGCAGTCTGGAAGGTGAACAACTACGCAGTTTTGCCAGAAAACTGGCCTTAAAACGTACTGACCCATCCGACAGAGAACAACTCTCCAAAGCTAAGTTAGTCGACTCGCATCTGGAGTTAAGCGGAAAGTTTGTTTACCTGATTGTCAGTTTCAAGGATGAACAGACAGGCGGCAATACCAAAGTTGCTACCAGTCTGGAATCTCAATCAAATTCGACCTATTCTGTTTCTCTATAGATTGTAATAGAATATCATCTACCACTAAATAGGCTACTTCTACAAGTAGATCTTTTTATTATTTGTAAAAAAAAGAAAGACGGAGCCAAGTGGCTCCGCCTTTACTGACCATGTTGATTCAACAAAAACGCTTAATAAAGTGAATGATGGGTATATTCATTAATAGCCAATGGGAAACGAATAGCCTACCGATAAAGCGACTCCCCGGTTACGAACGTTGACGTTCACGATGGGCACCTGAATCTGCCGGGTAAAGCCGTGTGTATAACGTCCTTCAACAAAAATCTTCCCAGCTCCTGCATCCATCGACAGCCCCAGGCCGCCAACAGCACCAACGTCCCAGCGAGTCATCGCACCGCCATAAGGCACCTCCATATCAAAAGGTTTTGTCGACAGAAAACCCGTTCCCCGCGTCCGGATGCGACCGTCCAGGGCATAGCCTACGGATGGCCCGGCTATGAAGTAAGGCTGCACAGGTCCATCAGCAAGGTTTACTTTGATCAGCAGCGGAACTTCCAGATTCTGCGACTGGTAGGCAATCTTCCCGCCGACGGTGATAGGTACGTTGAAGAGATTAAATGTGCCACCCTCGCGAACCATAACTCCTTTTTGTACGTAAGCAACTTCAGGCCGGAACGATACACGTTCGCTCAGCGGAATATCGAGAAAGACAGCACCGGTTGGTCCTACCGACGGCCGGAGTGCCGATGTCATCCCATCGATGAAATCAGGTTTCGAGGCAAACCCCCAGTTAGCCCCGCCCCGAACCCCGACCTGAACCTGGGCCAGCGATGTTTGTGCGGAAAAAAGACCAAGAGCAAAAGCGCCAGCAAGCAAAAAACGTTTCATAAGTAAGACGGCCGTTAAGCCCGGTAAATAGTCAGCGTAAAGTAGATTGAGTAAAACGTGGGCAATAGGCGCTGCTGGTGTTTTGTGAAATCTGACGGTTTGACAACATGTTTGTTCAAAGGATTAATGCATCAATAAAAAAGTTTGTAAGCTGTTATGAATGAGCACTTAGATAGGCTCTCCAACCAGATTGAGCCATTACGTCAGCAACTGACGACCCATCCATTGTATACCTCGGTTAATACACTGGATGATCTGCGCATCTTCATGGAATCGCACGTATGGGCCGTTTGGGACTTTATGTCGCTGTTGAAAGAACTTCAGCGCAACCTGACCTGCGTCGACGTACCCTGGCGCCCCGTTGGTAACCCGGAAACCCGTTACCTGATCAACGAAATTGTGGCGGGCGAGGAAAGCGACGTCGATCCGGAAGGACGGCGGATGAGTCATTTTGAACTGTATCGCCAGGCCATGCAGGAAGCCGGCGCCAGTACCGATCAGATCGATGAACTCATCGATCGGTTGATACAGGGTAGCCCGGTGCAGGATGCGCTGATCAAATCAACTCTGCCGGAAGGAAGCCGTCGGTTCGTTAGTTACACCTTCGATCTGATTGGGAAAGGTCAACTCCATGACGTAGCCGCCGTTTTTACGTTTGGGCGGGAAGACCTGATTCCAGATATGTTTATCGCACTGGTTCGTCAGTTACGCGATCAGTCACCCGAACAGCTGCGTCTTTTTACGTATTACCTCGAGCGGCACATTGAAGTAGATGGCGATCATCATTCCCACCTGGCGAAAGCCATGACGGCCGAACTCTGCGGTCAGGATAGTCAGAAATGGGAATCAGCCACGTTAGCCGTCGAAGCAGCGTTGCAGGCCCGTATTGCGCTGTGGGACAGTGTTTACGCGCAGATTCAGCAGCAGACGGCATTAGCTTAGTCACTTATCCGTATTTTCCCACGCCCGAACTTGCAAAGCGCCGGTTCGGGCGTTTTCTTTGTAGGCCCTCAATTGTATTTTTACCAGAAAACATTGCAACAGTTTTTTGGCTTTATTAGCCAGTGCGATTCCTGTAAACCCATGAAATACGTTAAGCCGACCAAATTCAGCTACTTACCCGCTTTCCTGATGCCGCTGGATATTCTCGGACTTTTCGAGCGCGACCCTTTTGGCAACTGGCTGCTGCTTCGGCGCCTATTAATTGGTATCGTCGGTTCACTGACTTATGCGCGCTACACGGTTGTGAACCGGATCGAGATTGAAGGAACGGAAAATCTGGAGAATCTGCCGATCAACAATGTCCTTTTCCTATCAAATCACCAGACGTATTTCGCCGACGTTATTGCCTTCTTCCAGATTTTCTGCGCCGTAAAATGGGGGTTCAAGAATACAATGGTTCCACCCGTTTATTTATTAGGGCCGCGCGCCCGGCAGTATTACGTTGCCGCAGCCGAAACTATGAATAACGGTTTGGTTCCCCGCATTTTATCCGCAGCGGGTGCCTTAACCATCGAACGTTCCTGGCGAGCCGAAGGACGCGAGGTGCAGCGGGCGGTTGATACGTCGGCCAACGATAAAATTGCCAAAGCGCTGGCCCACGGCTGGGTCGTTAGCTTCCCCCAGGGAACAACCAGCCCGTATGCGCCTATTCGGAAGGGAACAGGCCACTTGCTCAAGAACAATAACCCGATTGTTGTTCCGGTTGTGATCAACGGCTTCCGGCGCGCATTTGATAAAAAGGGCCTGCGATTTAAAAAGCGAAACACCCTGTTGAGCGTCCGGTTTAAAGAACCACTACAATTCAGCCCCGACGAGACCGTCGACGAGCTGGTGGCCAAGGTACGCCATGCCATTGAACAGGACGTCCCGGTCTGGCACAAGGAAGATCAATAAAAAAATGAAGGCCAGACGTAACATACGTCTAGCCCCGTGGTATTTGTATGATCCCGTCTGGGTTACATTACCCAGCGGAAGAAAATATAAAGCGTAAACGACAGCAGAATCGACACAGGTAAGGTCAGGACCCAGGCTAGTGCGATGTTACGTACGGTTCCAGCCTGTAGGTTTTTAATCCCTTTGCTGGCGACCATACTACCGGCAATCCCCGACGACAGTACGTGGGTTGTACTCACGGGCAGTTTCAGACCCGAAGCAATACCGATCATACTCGCGGCTACCAATTCGGCCGAGGCTCCCTGCGCGTAGGTCAGGTGCTGCTTACCAATCTTCTCCCCGACCGTTACGACAATCCGGCGCCAGCCGATCATAGTGCCGAGCCCTAGTGATAAAGCAATCATCAGAATTACCCAGAATGGAGCGTAGTCTGTAAACCGGCGCAGGCCACTTTCTTCGCTCAGGCTGTGTTTCAGGGTTGCGATCTGACTGGCACTCAGATTGGCTCCTTCATCCTCTATAATTTTGTTCATGTTGCTGTTAATCAACAGCAGGTCCCGGCGAACGTCCAGTCGCTTTTCGTTAGGAATCTGGCCACTGGCCGTCGATCCATCAATCATCGTTTTCAGCTCCGCCAGTTCATTAATGGTTTTGGTCAGACGAGCCCGGTTAACGGGAGCCAGCTGATTCGAATCCAGCACGGCAGTGGTTTGCTGAATAGCCTGAATGTTGGGCAGCAGCAAAGCGGGGTCCATATCTGGTTTCACCGCAAACTGGAATGGGACGATACCGATCAGAATAAGCATGATGAGCCCCACCCCTTTCTGACCGTCGTTGCTGCCGTGGAAAAAGCTTACCAGCGAGCAGGTAGCAATCAGAACCCCGCGAATCCAGGAAGGTGGCTCGGTATTTTTCTTGGGTTCTTTAAACAGTGAATCTTTCACATCGTCCGGAACTGACCGACGTAACACGAACATTAGAATAATGGCCATACTAAAACCCAGCAGGGGTGATAGCAGCAGGGCTTCGCCCGTTTCGATGGCCTTTTCCCAGTTTACGGCTGAGTTACCTTGGCTGTCAGGCAACGTAGAGAAGGCGAGCCCAACGCCCAGAATAGAGCCGATCAACGTGTGCGAACTGGAACTGGGCAGCCCAAAATACCAGGTTCCCAGGTTCCAGATGATGGAGCTAAGCAAGAGCGCCAGCACCATAGCCACGCTATGATAAACATTTTGATCGACTAACAATTCGACCGGTAGCAGATTGACGATACCCATCGCCACCCCGATACCACCCAGCAGCACACCCGCAAAGTTGCAGATACCCGACCAGACAACGGCAACCGTTGGTTTTAAAGAGTTGGTATAAATTACAGTGGCAACTGCGTTGGCCGTATCGTGGAAACCATTAACAAATTCAAACGCACAGGCGGCAAAGAGGCTGATAAAGAGGAGGATAAAAACATCCGTTTCTAATCCGAACATGAGTTGTTTTCGCTTCGTAAGGAGGCCGGCGGCAAGTCCGCAAGCCGGTGAGTGTCACAAAAGTACGGCAAACCCGGCAGAGGGATATTATCAAATTGTTAAGCCAACACGAAAAAGGGGTAACGAATTTAACACGTTACCCCTTTTGAAAGTTATAGGCTGCTACTTTTTACCAGCTAGTTGTCCGCAGGCGGCATCAATATCCTTACCCCGGCTACGGCGTACATTCACGTTTACGCCTTTACTATCAAGAAAATCGGCGAACCGATCCAGCGTTTTTGGATCGGTGTTCTTAAAGTTTGCCTCTGCAATAGGATTGTATTCAATGATATTGATCTTGGCCGGTACTTTTTTCGTGAACGTCCAGAGCTCCTGAGCGTCCTGCAGCGTATCGTTGAAGTTATAGAAAACGATGTATTCAAACGTAACGCGGGTGCCGGTCTTCTTGTAGAAATAATTTAACGCATCACCCAGCGCATCCAGCGTGTTGCTCTCGTTGATGGGCATAATCTGATTGCGTTTCTGGTCGTTGGCCGCGTGCAGCGACAAGGCCAGATTGAATTTCACGGCATCATCACCCAGTTGACGGATCATCTTGGCAATACCCGCCGTTGACACGGTAATACGCTTCGGCGACATGCCAAGCCCATCGGGCGACGTGATCCGATCAACGGACTCAAGTACGTTCTTATAATTCAGCAACGGCTCCCCCATCCCCATATACACAATGTTGGACAAGGGTGCGTCGTAGTTCGTCCGGGCCTGCCGGTCGATGGCAACTACCTGATCGTATATTTCGGCAGCGTCCAGATTGCGTTTCCGGTCCATGTAGCCCGTCGCACAGAATTTACAGGTCAGTGAGCAACCAACCTGACTCGATACGCAGGCCGTCATTCTGTCGTTATCCGCGTTCCGCAGCGCCGGAATCAGCACCCCTTCAACCAGGTTTCCGTCAAACAGTCGAAAGGAAGATTTGATCGTACCATCGTTGCTGTGCTGCTGCTGATCGACAGTGAGCGGTCTAATCTCAAAGTGCGTACTAAGGAGTTCCCGTGTTGGTAGCGACAGATTCGTCATCTGTTCGAACGACAGGGCCGATTTTTTCCAGAGCCACTCGTGTACCTGTTTGGCCCGAAACCCCTGTTCTCCGTGCTGGCCCATCCAGTCTTTCAGCTGGGGGGCGGTTAGCTTCCGTATGTCCTGTTTCATTAATCTCAAGAGTGAAAGAACGTAAGGGCTCAGCCAAGACTGCGTTGCCCTTTCACTCTTTCGTTATGTTTTCCTGTTTCCACTTTTTCCCCGCTTCCAGCCCTTTCGGCATCCACAACACGACTCTGTCCATAACGCTGGGGGCTATCGGTCGGATATACGGGTATAACAAAGCGCCTTCCTTCTGACGATCAGGAATCTGGACGCCCATATAGCTGAACAACCAAAGAATAACACTAATTCCAAACAGCCACGTAAAAAGCCCGACGGCCGCTCCAGCTACGCTGTCGAACGTACCCAGGATGGTGTACCGCAGCGACCGACGCAGCGAGAACCCCAGCTGGTTAATCATGAAAACTGTAGGAAAGAAAATAACCGAGAACCCCAGCCACGGCAGCAATCGCCTGGCCATCTCCCGGCTGATGTAAGGGCTCAGCAGATCAATACCAAACGACAGGAATTTGAATCCCACGATCATGGCCGCCACAAACGCAATAACCCCAATGATCTCAATAAGGAGACCTTTGCGATAGCCATTAAACGCTCCCCAGGCCAGGGGAATAAACATAAGCAGATCGAGAGTAGCCAAAGAGCGAAAGAGTGAATGAGCGAAAGGTGCAGACGCGAATAAAGCTGACGCATCAAATCGCTCTTTCATTCTTTCGCTCTTTATTTACAGTAGTTGCTTCACCATGGCGGAGATGGCTTTGCCATCGGCCTGGCCAGCGAGTTCTTTCGTGGCAACGCCCATTACTTTACCCATGTCGGATGGAACCGAAGCGCCAACGCGGCTGATGATTGCCTGAAGTTTTTCCTTCAATTCCTCTTCCGTCAGTTGTTTAGGCAGATATTGTTCAATGACCGCAATCTCGGACTCTTCGGTAGCCAGCAGGTCTTCGCGGTTCTGCTGACGGTAAATATCGGCCGAGTCTTTCCGTTGTTTAACGGCTTTCGTCAGGATGCGGGTTTCGTCTTCGGGCTTCAGTTCACCCGTTGCGCCTTCTTTGGTTTCTTCGAGCAGGATCATGGATTTAACTGCACGCAGTGCCCGTAGTTTTCCCTGATCTTTGGCCAGCATAGCCTGCTTTATATCGGCGTCGATTTGTTGTTTAAGTGTCATATTTTAATGAGCGAAAGAGTGAATGAGCGATTGAGTGAATAAATAGCATGAACCTTCATTCCGTTGGCAAAGTTACGAAGTCAAACAACGTTATTCGCTTCGCTCCGGCGATTCGCTCATTCACTCTTTCGCTATTCTCATGACACGGTTAAGCGTCAACATCAATAAAATTGCTACCATCCGCAACGCGCGGGGGGGCAATAACCCCAATCTGGTTAAGGTGGCCCTCGACTGCGAGCGTTTTGGTGCACAAGGCATCACGGTTCACCCCCGCCCTGACGAGCGCCACATTCGGTATCAGGACGTACTGGATCTAAAGGACGTTGTAACTACTGAGTTCAACATTGAAGGCAATCCCGACGAGCGGTTTATTGACCTGGTGAAGCGGGTGAAGCCCGATCAGGTGACGCTTGTTCCTGATGCGCCGGACGCGATTACGTCGAATGCAGGCTGGAATACCGTTCGTTACGCAGATCACCTGAAAAAGCTGATCGATACGTTCAAAGAAGACGGAATCCGCGTGTCTATTTTCGTTGACGCGGATGAGCGGATGGTTGAAGGGGCCAAGATGGTCGGCACCGACCGGATCGAACTGTATACAGAACCCTACGCTACCCAATACCCCGACAACCCCGAACAAGCTGTGGCTTTATTTGTGAAAGCTGCGCAAAAAGCGCAGGAACTGGGTCTCGGCCTGAACGCGGGTCATGATCTGAGCCTGGAAAATTTACGGTATTTCGCCCAGGAGGTTCCTGGTCTGCTGGAAGTTTCCATCGGGCATGCCCTAATCAGCGATGCCCTCTATTTCGGACTCGAAAACACAATCCAGATGTACCGGCGTGAGCTGGTGTAGTACAATAAGCTGTCGCGGTACTTTACTGTGCCGACTTTTTCTTCTTTTGGCTGGCGCTCATGTGCCGGATCACCTCCCGTTTGTGAAATGCCAACCGCCAGACCGCCAGTGGAGTTTGCTGCTTTCCGAAGCACACTTCGCAGATCGGGCTTTGGGCAGGTACGGCCTGGTTGTAGATGAATAGCGTATCGTCAATCTGCTGAATGTTAGGGGTCTGTGGCAGCTTCTGTTCTGCATTGTACAGATATGCGTCCAGAATCTGCTGTTCTTTGGGTTGCAGTGCTTTGTTCTTCACATCAGCCGCGCCCAGCAGATTAATATCCAGTTTGTACCGCTCCGCCACGGCCTTCGTTTTTGGCAAGTTTTGTAGCTGGCAGAGCTGAACTCGCTTAGCCGGGTCGGCTGTTTCCTTCAGGGCAGCCGTCAGTTCGTCTTCCATGACGGTACTGATCTTTGCCCCAGCGGTGTTTATCGTTTCGAGCAGATCGGCGTTTGAGATCTTCTTGATCTTCATATCGGACATCTCCTGTTTCAGCTCCGATGTGTACTGAACGCGTTCCGGATTGCAGGCCGTAAGGCCAAGCATCAACAGACCAATCGATAGACTATTTTTGTTCATAGGATAAAAGCTACCCCTGGTAGCAGCCAAATTTGCGAATTACTACCAAAACCCCGCTTGCCGGGTAAGCAGTTCGCTACCGGACACGCAAAAATTTGAGGAAGCAGTAGCCCTCGCAATTGGGTGTAATCAGTAATGTATCCTGCCGGAACGCAATGGGCTGCCGGAAAAAAATATTGGCCTGGTTGGTATTGATGTATAGTCGCAGCGATAGGCTGTCGGGATAGGTTGCATCAATACTAAAATGGCGGATAGGATAGTAATATGACATCTCTGAACCGCTGGCGCTCAGTGTCCCATCCGTATTGAAGGTAAGCGTTTGTAGTGGCGTAGCCGGGTAGCGCCGGGTCACATAGAACGACGTATCGCGCCGGAGCGTCGTTGTGTCGTTTATGACGTATGAGATAATCGAGTCTTTCGGGAAACGACGTTCGATCAACCGCCACGAACCCGCAATACGCGCATCAGCCGCGCCCGTTGAAAACGACATACTGGGATCTTTACAGTAAGTCAGCCCCATGATTAGCCCCAGCAGAACGGCAACGCGTAAAAAAATCAGCATGTTAACAGGAGAATGAAAAACAGAACCACGGCCGGGCAACCCGCTGATGGGCAGTTACCGGGCCATGGTTCAGCCACTGCACTCCTAACGAGTGTGTATTCGGTCAGCGTCTATGCCTAGACAAATTCCGTACCTTTTTCTTTGGCATCCGCCACAAACGCTTTGACTTTCTGCTCATCTTCTTTCCGGCAGATCATCAGTACGTTATCGTATTCAGCAACGATAAAACCATCCAGGCCATTGATAGCAACCAGGCGTTCTTTCGGCGTTTTAATGATGCAGTTCTTGGTATCGTACAACAGTACGTGGCCATCCACAACGTTGTATTCTTCGTTCTTATCCGATACCTCGTACAGTGATTTCCAGGTACCCAGGTCCGACCAGCCCAGATCGCACAGAATTACGAACACGTTCGAGGCTTTTTCCATAACGCCGTTGTCGATGGAAATGCTGCCTGTCATCGAATAAGCCTTCTCAATGAACGCTTCTTCACCGTCGGTGTAATATACGGACTTACCTTCTTCAAAAATCTCGGCAATCTCAGGGAGGCAGTTCTCAAACGATTTGATGATACTCTGTACGTTCCAGATGAATATACCGGCATTCCAGACAAACTCTCCACTATCGACAAACTGCCGTGCCAGTTCGAGGTGGGGCTTCTCGGTGAATGTTTTCACCTTTTTGATGTCATCACCCGACTCAGGAATGTACTGAATATAGCCATAGCCTGTGTCTGGACGCGTTGGCTGAATGCCCAGGGTCACCAGAATATCATTGCCCTCAACCGCATCAAGTCCTTTCCGAACGGTCCGCTTAAAGTCGTCTTCTTTCAGAATGATATGATCGGCAGGCGCCACAATGATGTTTGCATTGGGATCACGCTGCGCGATTTTGTAGCAGGCATACGCGATACAGGGCGCTGTATTTCGGGCAATTGGCTCGCAAAGTACCTGGTCGTCGCTTAGTTGCGGAAGCTGTTTCTGGCAAAGATCTTTGTAGAGCGAGCTGGTAACAATAAACAGGTTTTCGGGTGGACAGATGCCGTCGAAACGATCAGCGGTTTGTTGCAGAAGCGTGCGGCCGGTACCGAGTACGTCGTGAAACTGTTTTGGATAACTGGTCCGGCTAAATGGCCAGAACCGGGTTCCAATGCCACCGGCCATAATAATGACGTATGTGTGATTCATTGATAATGAACAATAAACTAGGGATTAGCTTCCCCAAAGTTGCCCCTATCTTACCCAAAAATTTCAGAAAAGTTTATTTACTGACAGGTTTCTTAGGGAGCGATTGTACTAAGCTACATCATCAGCCCTTACTAATCAAGCAACAGACTACTGATTAACAGAAAGTTTACTCAAAAATCCCCCCCAACAGCCCGCAGCAACGCTACCGCATACTGCGCTTCCTGGCTACGCAGTTGAGCGGTCTGTTGTTCGGCGGTCAGGATCGTGCGCTGCGCATCGAGGACTTCCAGATACGTAGCTAGTCCCCGTATGTACAGTTCCCGGTTGTATTGTTCGGTCCGGCGGGCCAGGGCCAGCGTTTGCGCCTGTAAGTCGATCTGCTCGCGCAGTAACGTCAGGTTATCCAGGGCAGTTTCGGCATCCCGTTGGGCCAGTTGCAGGGCCTGGTCATAAGTTTGCTGATTAGTCTGCGCCAACTGACGGGAAAGAGCGATGTTCTGTTTAGCCCGGTGTCCTTCATAGATCGGGACCGACGCGTTAATTCCCAGCAGATACGTAGCGCTGCTTGGCGTAAACCAGGGCCCGATCCGTCCCGATAGGATTCCGCCCGACCCTACCAGCGTGACCCGTGGCTGGGTACTGGCCTGCTGCAGCACGACTTGTGCAGCAGCCACCTGATTCTGGCGATTGTATTGCAACAGGTCTGGCCGGCGCTGGAGCTGCTCAACCTGGACCGTAGCGTATGGATACGATGGTACACTCGCAGGCAACACTCCAACCGGAACCGTAAAGTCGGCCGGATTGCGCGCGCACAGCTGAGCGAGGCCATTAACCAGTTCAAGCCGGGCGCGCTGTAAACCTTTCAGCGTTACCTGTAAACCGGCGTAATCTGTTTCGGCGCGCTGTACGTCGATCTGGTTGATGAGACCCACCCGGAACCGTTCGCGCAGGATAGACAGGGTTGTGTCGCGCGACTGAATGTTACGCAGAAAAACGGCCTGTTCGGTGTCGTTCCCGCGGATGAGCAGATACGTTCGGGCAATGTCTGACGCCAGGGTTAGCCGGAACGACTGATAATCGGCATCACTGGCCTGGGCCTGTAGGTTGGCCACGTTGATGCTGCTTCGAATCCGCTTGAAGAGATCCAGCTCGTAGCTTACATCGATAGGCAGCAGTTGAAATGTATTTAACTGAAAACGCGGCAGTCGATCGCTCGCTGTCGGGACTGCCACGGGGCGCTGCTCCGACAAACTCTGTGTAGTAATCAGGGCCGAGCTGCGTAAGGAAGGTGACAGATACGACTGAGCTACCCGCACCCGAATCCGGGCTTCCTCCAGTCGGCTTAACGCTGTCTTCAGATTAGGACTGTTGGCCAGTCCCTGCTGAATATATTCTTCGAGAATAGGGTCATTGAACCGCCGGAAACCACTAATTGTCAGGGCAGGTGCCGGCTCATTTGGATTTGGGGCCGCCGATGATGTTGAAACCGGACCCGTAGTCGGCGTAGGCGTTGCCGGTTTAACTGTACCGGGAGCAGGATCGAGCGTAACGGCTCCGCCCGGTGCATTCAGGGGTGTTGTCTGCGCCGTTGCCAGATTTACCAGCATACCGACCACAAACAGACTTGTAACTAGTTTCTTCATTAGCGAACTAATCTTGCATTATTTTTTCGACGGCCATAACGGCGTCTTTATTGATAGGCCCGTACAGGTGTGGAAAGTACTCGGCGTTCGTCGCAGGTTCGTATTTCAGTTCGGCCGTCAGCCTGTCGGGCGCGATCTGTAACAGCAGTAGATCCTGTCGTCCCTTGTAATACCGCTCAAGTACGCCGGCAACCTGTTCCTTTTCGGACAGATGAATAAACCCTTCTACTAGAAAACTGGCCGCCGTGTACACAGGCTGGTTTTCGGAGGCAGCCCAGTCATTGACAGGCACAACATGGTAAATGAATTTCATACAATAAGCTCGCTGTTGTTCTCTTCCTGTTGCAAGCTGAACAAGCAGTAAAATTACATCCGTATTAGTACCCGGTTACTGAAACTGTTTCGGGTATAATTGCATGGTTTAGCGCTAAAACCAAACAATATTTTATGTTTCTCAAGAATGGTTGTTGTTCCCCTTCGCAATATACCCAGATTTAGCGCATATGTGATTGCATTATTCGGGCAATAAATAGCCTTATCATCGATAGTTTTTATCTGATATTACTCTGCCTTAGCCAGTACCAGCAGATAAGTCACGAAACGTTTACGTCCGATTCATTGTAGTTTTGTTAGTTAAACAATCAACGTAGATAGCCATGAAGGCAGAAATGAATACCGATAAGGGCACTATGCTCATCGAATTTTTCGAGAAAGATGCCCCTAAAGCAGTAAACAATTTTATTACGCTGGCCAAAAAAGGGTTTTACGATGGCGTTACGTTCCACCGCGTTATCCCGAACTTCATGATTCAGGGTGGTGATCCTACCGGCACTGGTGCTGGTGGCCCCGGCTATACCATCGATTGTGAACTGACCGGCGATAACCAGTACCACGACCGGGGTGTCCTGTCGATGGCGCACCGGGGACGGAACACGGGTGGCTCGCAGTTCTTCATCTGCCACAACCGGCAGAATACCCAGCACCTCGACCGCAACCATACCGTTTTTGGTAAAGTGATTGAAGGTCTGGACGTTATTGATGAGATCCGTCAGGGCGACAAAATCAACAGCATCAAGGTGCTGGAAGACGAAACAGCCGCTTAAGGCAAACGTTCTGTAAAAGAAAACCGGCCCGGTATGCAGATGATGCTATCGGGCCGGTTTTGTATGTACATCCGTTACGCAAAGGAGGGCGTCTTTTTCGAAGCCAGTCCGGTTATAGCCAAGCCAATAGCGACAACAGCACCCACACCCGCTACGCCCTGCACCAATGGATAGTCGCCCTGTTTGGCAGCAATAGCGGCATAGGCCCAGGCGAACACCAGAATATAGGCAATACTACGATACCGGTTAAAGATCACAGCGCCAACAACCAGGCCAACAATCAGAACAGCCACGGCCCAGGTTGCCTCACTCAGCCCCATCGTACTGAACTGGGTAGCTTTCAGATACACGGCTACGTTCAGGATCGTGGCTACCGTCAGCCAGCCGAAGTAGATTGAAAAAGGAATTCGGGCCAGCCAGGTCTGTGCCGGACCGGCGGGCGATTCGGGCAGGGTAGCATCTAAATCTGGGGCGACGATAGGTACCCGTGCCTGGGCGAGTAAGCGCTGTTCGATAATCATCAGCGTAAACAGCATAACCAGGATCACCACCAAAGCCAGGCCAATCCACTCCTGATTGAAGATAGGACTCCAGATTGCGTTGCAAAAAGCGTTAATAACAACCAGCCATCCAACCGCCCGAAACCGGGGATTTGTTCGCTGCGATGGTAGCGCCTGGTAGATGGCGAAGGCCAGCACACCCAAAAAAATAAGCCCCCAGATGGAAAAGGCGTAGCCCGCCGGGGTAATCAGCGTTTCGTATTTGGCGGAGATATCGGCGTTCGTCTTTCCTCCAAATACGCCTGTGTTAGATAGCGCATTCATCACGATCATCGAGACGACGCTGAACACCACCATAACTTGTCGAAGTTTATCAGTACCCATATAAAAGTGCGTGGCCATTGATTGATGTGTTGTTCAACCAATGGCCACGCACTTATGTTTGTCGACTTCTCGCCCGCTGTTTTACAGCTCCAGAATCTTGATCTCGGTCCGGCGGTTACGCTGGTGTTCTTCTTCGGTTTTGGCGTTTTTCACCACCAGACGGGTTTCGCCATAGCCTTTAGCCACCAGCCGATCGGCCGCAATACCCTGCGCCACAATGTAATCTACCGCCGATTTCGCCCGGTTTTGGGAGAGCTTCATATTGTAAGCATCCGTATCACGGGCATCGGTGTGCGAACTTAGCTCCAGTTTCAGCGTCGGGTTGTCTTTCAGAATCGTTACGATCTTGTCCAGCTCCGGCGCGGCATCCGAACGAATGTTGTACTTGTTCAAATCGTAATAGATATTCTCCAGTACGAAGGTTTTGTTCAGTTCTGAGCGATCAAGCAGCAGCGCTACGTTGAACGTCGTATCGGTCTGCGGTTTGGTCAGGAAAATCTGCGGAATGCTTTTACCCTGCATCGTAAACGGCTCGCGATGGGTCAGATAGCCCCGGCGCTCAGCCAAAATGGTGTAGTCTTTCCCTTCCTGTATCGGGTATTTTCCGAACGTACCGGGCTGCCCTGTCACGACCTCGGCAATAGGTTGACCAGTGGCGTCGTCGATAATCCGTACTCGGGCCGAGTCGAGCGGATTACTGGGATTATCGTTACTGCCGACGGTTCCAGCCAGGAAGTAACGTACTGTTTTGGGCGCGCCTTCTTTTGGCGGGTTCTGGGCAATCGTGGTTGAATCGTCACCCGAACCTTCCTGGAAGAAGTAAATATCATCGTCGCCCTTGCCACCAGCGCGGTTCGAGGCTAAGTACCCTTTATCATCGTCGGTGTAGATCAGACCAAAATCGTCAGATGCCGAGTTAATTGGCTGTCCCATGTTTTCCACCCGCGTAACACCACCCGAGCGGGTAGCCACGAAAATGTCGAGCTTACCCAGGCCCGGATGACCGTCGGACGAAAAGTACAGCTTGGCATCGGGACCAACGTAAGGAAACATTTCGTTACCCGGCGTATTGATGTCGCGACCCATATTCACGGGGCGGCTAAAACGGCCCGATGCGTCGATACTTGTCCGGTACAGGTCGGTTCCGCCCGCGCCACCGGCCCGGTTCGAGGCAAAATACAACGTCTTTCCATCACCCGAGAAAGCGGGAGAGCCGTCCCAGGCCGTTGAATCGCTGATGGGTAATCGCAACGGCTGACTCCAATTGTTGTCCGCCCCCAGCCGGCTGATGAATAAGTCAACGTCCAGTCCACCTTTACGTTTTCCGTTGTTGCCCCGCGCCAGAATCATGGTTTTTCCGTCTTTCGAGAACGCTGGCGTTCCTTCGTTGACATCGTTCTGGAATACGTTCGTGCTGAACAGTTCCGGCGCATTGCCCGTCTCGTCGGGTTGCTGACCGAGTTTAGTTTTATAGAGGCCCAGCATCGGCAGGCCATTGTTTTTGTACGTTACGTCCTTACGCGACGCCGTAAAAATCAACTCATTCCCCCGCACCACCGGCGCGAATTCCGTGCCCGGTGAGTTGAGATTACCCATGTTTTTAAGGTTGATGGGCGTTTTCTTCTGGGCAATGATATTGATCGCCTTTAGTGTCTCGATTTCGCTTTTGGCTTTATCGAGCGTGTTTTTGGGCGTCGTCTTCGGTGCGTTGGCTACGTACTGCTGAAGCTGGTCGAGTGCCCCCCCATAATTACCCTGCGACTTTAGGGCGTAAGCGTAGTTTAGCCGAACATCGGGTTCGGTTGAGTTGGCCTCCACCGCTTTCTGATAAAACGGGACCGCATCACCAAACCGGTTCGATAGACGGTAGGACTCGGCCAGGTAATAATTCAGCCGGGCGGGATCAATGGTTCCTTTCTCAGCTTTCTGAAACTGACTGATAGCCAGATTATATTCGCCAGCGTCGTAATGCCGAACGCCTTTCTTGTAGGCCTGCATGGCTGAGTTGCAACCGGCCATGCCAAAAGCCATACCCAACGCCACCAGCCAGGTAGCCGACGTATTGATGTTCATAAAGTTAACGGAGCAAAAACCGATACAGCCGCCAAGATAGAAAAGGAATCCGGGCGGCTACTACAAATAACGATTATGATTTGGTTTTATTGAGAAATAACCAGCTCCGGAGGGGCCTTCCGAGAGTCTTTTTTCGACCGTATAGCTGGCTTTTCCTGCTTTCGAAAACCTGACTGCTGCTACCTGGTTATTAGAGTACTCAACTAATCGACAAAACCATGATTACACCCATTGACCTTCAAGCCGATAATGTAATCGGCTGCCATATTGAGGGAACCGTTACAGCAGCAGAACTTCAATCGCTTTACGACCAGTTAACGCCCCGCCTGGAACAACACGACAAAATGCGCGTCTATGCTGAATACATCGAAATTGATGGCATTGAGTGGGAAGCGCTCTGGAAAGATTTAAAGTTTGACCTGGCTCATCTGACCGATTTTGAAAAAGCGGCCGTCGTCACCGACAAAGCCTGGGTTGGATTGTCGGCCAGGCTAGCTAACATTGTCCCAGGCCTGGACGTCAAGTTTTTCAAATTTTCCGAGCAGGAACAAGCCCGGCAGTGGGTAAAGAATTGATATACTAGTGAGGTGCCCCAGCTTCTAATAAAACCGGGGCACCTCACGATTAAGCGTCGGTTGGCTCGGCCGTAAAGCCGGCCTTATTAACCGCCTGCTGAACCAGGTCACCAATCCGATTATCGGTAGTTTGGACTGTCAGTAGATAATCCGGGTTTTCAGTATCGATGTTCCAGCCATCGACCTGTTCAATATTGTTCAGCCCCAGCGTTACTGCCGCTACATCATCACTGGTTTTAATATTGGTTTTAAAGTTGAGTGTCTCCATTAGTTGTAGGGGTTTCTTTGTCTAACTCAAAAAACCAGCAGCCTTCCCAAAAATCCCGTGAATTTTGCGGCTCGTGTGATACGTCCGATAAACTTTCGGGTTTGTTTCGACCTCGTCGTTAAACCAAATACGGTATTGAGTATCTGTTTTCCAGACGGTTCTGGCTTAAAAACCGCTTATAATTCGATATTTATCTAATCAGTTTATAGCCAGAACTGTTAAACTAGTAATCACGTATCAATTACTCAATCCAATGAATGTCTGATCAATCGTCTCGCTACGCACGCGTGCTGGCCTGGCTCGACCAGTATGTTATCCGCCGTCTGTACAATGAGCGCGTTCGCCGAATTATTCTGCAAAGTCTACCCTTCTGGGTAGCTTCCTTGCTAACGGGCCTGGTAGCCGTTGGCTACGAGGAACTGTTTATCTGGGCTGAAAAGACCAGCTTCGCCTGGCTAAGCGCCCAGCCTTATCTGGTCTTTTTGATCACACCAGCGGCCTTTCTGGGTTCCTGGTTTCTCGTAAAATGGTTTGCCCCGGCCGCCAGGGGTAGTGGCATTCCCCAGGTCATGGCCGGTATTGAGCTGTCCAGCCCAACAACGCATCACCACACAGCCTACCTGCTGAGCCTTCGGGTAGCTCTCGTTAAAGTACTAAGCAGTTTCATTCTTTTGTTAGGTGGGGGCGTTATTGGTCGGGAAGGACCAACCATCCAGATTTCGGCGGCCATTTTTCGGGCCATCAATCGCCTGCAACCCAAAGGGTGGCCCCAGTTGTCCCGCCAGATCGCCTTAATTACGGGCGGAGCTGCCGGACTAGCCGCAGCCTTCAATACGCCCCTTGGCGGAATCGTATTCGTCGTCGAGGAGTTGACGCAGACCCACATTACCCGATTCCGAACGGCGGTCTTTTCGGCCGTGATCATTGCCGGTATGACAGCGCAGGCTATTCTGGGCCCGTATCTGTATCTTGGTTTCCCCAAAGTTACGGCTTCATCGGGCTGGTTTCTGGGCATTGTTATTCTGATGGCTATCGTCTGCGGGCTGGCTGGCGCCCTGTTTGCAAAAACACTACTCTGGATCAATGATTACCGCCGTCGCTTTAAAACCCTATCAGCCCAGGCAGGCTGGGTAGCAGCGTGCGGGCTGTTACTGGCTGGGCTGGCGTTCTGGATTGGCCCTACGGCCATCGGCACCGGTAAACCCATTATCAATCAACTCCTTTTTACCGATAACGACCCACCCTGGTACCTGTTTCCGGTCCGTTTTGCGGGGATGGCACTTAGTTACAGCAGTGGCGGGGCCGGTGGCGTTTTTGCTACGTCGTTGAGCGCGGGAGCCGTCTTGGGAAATGGGCTTTCCCGGCTGATCGACATTGACCCGGCAGACCATAATCTGATTATTCTCGTCAGTATGGTCAGTTTCCTGACGGGTGTTGTGCGGTCCCCTTTTACAGCCGCTATTCTAGTGCTTGAAATGACGGACCGCCATTCGGCCATTTTTCAATTATTACTGGGTGGACTGATGGCCCAGGGGGCGGCTTCGCTGGTTGACCCTCATTCTTTTTACGAGCACCTCAAAAGCAGCTTCGTTCGAGAAACACTGACCCAGTCTGCTCCGCCCCAAAGCTCCCACCATTCTGTTGAGCAGGAAGCGTAAAAAAGGCCAGCCGTTTTCAACGGCTGGCCCTGCATTAATTTAATTTTTAATTACGCCTGCTGCGCTACGCTGCGTTCTTCGGTTGTTTCCGTTTCCGCGTACGCTTCTGTTGGAACACAGGCGCAGACCAGATTCCGATCGCCGTAGGCCGAATCAACCCGACTCACACTTGGCCAGAATTTTCGGGCCCGGACGTAAGGTAATGGATAAACGGCTTTCTCCCGGCTGTACGGCCGGCTCCAGTCATCAACTAGCACGACGTCAGCTGTGTGTGGCGCATGCTTCAGTACGTTGCTCATGCGGTCGGCGGTGCCGTTTTCGATCTCACGGATTTCGTTGCGAATGGCGATCATCGCGTCGCAGAAACGATCCAGTTCAGCTTTCGATTCCGACTCGGTTGGCTCAACCATCAGCGTACCTGCCACTGGGAACGATACCGTTGGTGCGTGGAAGCCGTAATCCATCAGCCGCTTGGCGATGTCCTCCACCTCAACACCAGCCGCTGCTTTGAACGGACGGCAATCCAAGATCATTTCGTGGGCGCAACGGCCGTTTGTGCCGGTGTACAACGTATCGTAGTGGCCGCTCAGCCGCGCCTTAATGTAGTTAGCGTTCAGGATAGCCCGTTTTGTTGCGTTGGTCAGCCCTTCCCCACCCATCATAGCAATATAGGCGTAGGAAATTGTCAGGATGCTGGCCGATCCGTAAGGCGCTGCCGAAACAGCACCGGTCGTACCCTGGCAAACGTGGCCCGGCAGGAAGGGGACCAGCTGCGACGCAACGCCGATTGGTCCCATACCTGGCCCACCGCCACCGTGAGGAATACAGAACGTCTTGTGCAGGTTCAGGTGACAAACATCGGCACCGATCGTAGCGGGCGACGTCAGGCCAACCTGTGCATTCATGTTCGCGCCGTCCATGTATACCTGCCCGCCGTGCTCATGAATCGTCGCGCAGATTTCCTTGATGCTCTCTTCGAATACACCGTGGGTAGATGGATAGGTCACCATCAGGCACGACAGCTCGTTGCTATACTGAGCCGCTTTAGCTTTCAGGTCAGCCACGTCGATATTTCCCCGATCATCGCACTTCACGATCACGACTTTCATACCCGCCATCACCGCACTGGCCGGGTTAGTACCGTGCGCCGACTGCGGAATGAGCGATACGTTCCGATGGCTATCTCCCCGGCTTTCGTGATACGCGCGAATAACCATCAGCCCGGCGTATTCACCCTGTGCGCCCGAGTTGGGCTGCAGCGACATGGCCGCAAAACCAGTGATTTCGCAGAGCCAATCGTTCAGGTCCTTAAACAGTTGCTGATAGCCAGCCGTCTGTTCTTTCGGCGCGAATGGGTGCAGTCTTCCGAACTCTGGCCACGTTACCGGAATCATCTCGGCCGTAGCATTCAGCTTCATGGTACAGCTACCCAACGAAATCATGGAATGAACCAGCGACAAGTCTTTTTCTTCCAGCGATTTCAGGTACCGCAGCATTTCGTGCTCGGTATGATGCGTATTGAACACCGGGTGCGTCATGTATTCCGACTGACGAACGAGTCGCTCCGGCCAAGTGATTTCCAGGCTTTCAGCAATCGCGTTTACGTCGGCTTTTACGCCGAACACGGCCAGCAGTTCGCTGACATCGTGTAGGGTTTTCACTTCATCGAAAGAAACGCCAATATGAGTATCATTCGAGAAGTAGCGCAGGTTTGTCTGTGCCGCCCGCGCCGATTTCAGCAACGATTCGATATCGTTGATTTCGATCGCGACCGTATCAAAATAATTTTCCGTTACGACGGTGTAGCCATGACGACGTAGCGCCGTCACGAAAACTTTAGTCAAGCCATGTACCCGCTCGCCAATAGCCTTTAACCGTTGAGGACCATGATACACTGCGTAGCTACCTGCCATAACGGCCAGCAGTACCTGCGCCGTACAGATGTTCGACGTAGCTTTCTCGCGACGAATGTGCTGCTCACGAGTCTGCAGCGCCATCCGCAGGGCTGGTTTACCCTGAGCATCCTGCGATACACCGATGATCCGACCTGGAATCTGCCGTTTGAAAGCGTCGCGCGTAGCGAAGTATCCGGCGTGGGGGCCACCAAAACCCATGGGAACACCGAACCGCTGCGCTGAACCGACGACTACGTCGGCACCCATTTCGCCGGGGGAAGTAAGCATCGTGAGCGCCAGCAAATCAGCCGCTACTGCTACCGTTATGTTCAGTTCGTGCGCCGTCGCGATGAAATCAGTATAATCGAACAGTTCACCATCAGACGCCGGGTACTGCACGATCACGCCGAAAATCGACTCATTCGTCAGGTCAACCATCCGGTGATCGCCAACCAGGATATTTATTCCTACCGGCGTAGCGCGGGTACGTAGTAAGTCGATCGTCTGGGGATGGCAGCGCTCTGACACAAAGAACGTATCTGCTCCTTTTTTCGACGCTGGCCGGGTAGCATGAAGCATATTCATCGCTTCGGCAGCGGCTGTGCCTTCGTCCAGCAGAGAAGCATTCGCCAGGTCCATTCCCGTCAAATCTGAAATAACTGTCTGAAAATTCAGCAGTGCTTCAAGGCGGCCTTGGGCGATTTCTGCCTGATAAGGCGTATAAGCCGTGTACCAGGCCGGGTTTTCGAGAATATTCCGCAGAATGACGTTGGGCGTAATGGTATCGTAATAGCCCGTGCCGATATAGGAAGTAAAGACTTTATTCTGACTCGCCAGCTTCTTAAAATCTCCCAGAAACTGCGTTTCTGATTTCGGAGCCGGTAAGTCCAGTGGTTTTTCCAGTCGGATAGCGGCTGGTACGGTCTGATCAATTAATTCATCGATGGCAGAAACACCAATGGTCTGCAGCATTTCGGTCTGAGCCGCATCAGTCTGACCGTGGTGACGGTCTTCAAACAAGTCTGTTTGGTGAAGATTCAGTTTCATACTGGGGAAACCCACGTTTCGTTCGCTTGGAAACTCAAATTTACGGTGAAACATGCGGAATTTGATAGTTGGTTCGCTTAAACCTTGCAGTAGTTCATCCTCCCCCGATAAAGTCCTAAAAAAAACACCCGGTTGTCTATTCTTTCGCCAAACCTTGCATGATATTTGCCAGACGGCTAATACAATTGTACCGTCAACTCTACTGATTGGGTGCCTCTGACAAGGTCATTCTTGTTGACAACCTGGAATACAGTCAGGCGATGCAGAACGGTCTTAACTTGTTAAAAAGGATTTTACCATATTGCCTTCCGGAGGGCTCACCTATTGTCTATACTAGAATGCGTACAGCCGTTTTTTACCGATCCGATAACTGTCTAGCTATCTAATCTCCAGCGCACCTGCTTTTTATGAAGTTTACAAAATACCTGGATGATGCCCTGTTTTTGCTGGCGAATCCCCGGTTGATCCGCTGGGTGCCTCATGGTCTACAGATTCAGCCCAATCGTGCTTACCGAGCCCCGTGGATACACGATCTACATATCAATACGATCCTTGATATTGGTGCCAACGTAGGACAGGCAGCTATCAATTTCTGCACGTTATTCCCAGCAGCAGTTGTCCATTCTTTTGAGCCAATACCGGATTGTTTTGCGCAGTTGAAAAAAGTGGCAACGGCTTTTCCTGCGCTTTCGGTTCACAACTTCGCGCTAGGAAACGAGACCGGACAGATCGATTTTCACCAGAATGCCTACAGTCCTGCTTCGTCTATCTTACCGATGTCGGACGAACATATCAAGAGTTATCCCAAGACGATAGAATCGTCTACGATCAGTGTGCCTATTCGCCGGCTAGATGATATTGCCGCTGAATTAAACTTATCAAAACAGACTCGTATGCTGGTCAAAATTGATGTGCAGGGGTACGAAAAAAATGTAATCGCCGGAGGTAATAACGTAATTAGGTCAGCTAGCATTGTCGTAGTTGAGACGTCAATAAAAAGCCTCTACGAAGGCGATTCATCCTTCCGGGATCTGTATCAGCTACTATCCGACCTAGGTTTCGATTACCACGGCTCCCTAGAACAGCTTATCGATCCTAAAACCGGAGCTGTCCTGCAGCAGGATGCTGTTTTTGTTAAAAAATAATAGGTTACGGCTGCGACTTTATACCACAGCATGAAGCGACTGTTTACTATCCTGATTCCGAACTACAATGGTGATCAATTCATTGCACGATGTATTGAGAGCGCTCAGAAGCAAACGTACACAAATCTTGAAATTATAGTCATTGACGGTAAGTCGACCGATAATTCGCATCGTATTGTCGACACAATGCGTCTATCTGATCCACGCATTCGTCGCATTAGCACGCCAGTTGATCACGGCCTATCGGATGCCGTCAATATTGGTATCCAGGCGGCTGTTGGAGATTACGCACTTTGGCTGGGTAATGATGACTATTTAGTGGACAACCGAGTTCTGGAGGATGCTGATACTTTCCTGACTCAGTATAGTATTACAACCGGAATCAATCCGGTTATCTGCTACGGTGGCTATAAAATTCACTGGACCGAATCTGGTCAGTTTGAGAACCGTTCCAAGCGTGACTTGGATTATCATTTAATGTGGTTCACGGATTCGATCATGTGCGGCAATGTCTTTTTCAGTCCCCGATTCTGCAAACAGCATGGCATTCGGTTAAAAGACAAGTTACGTTATTGCATGGACTATGACCTGTGGCTACAAATGATCGAAAAGACAACTGATCGCCGTCAGACGGCCTGCCTTACCGACCGCTTTGTGCACGTATTCACTATGCGTAGTGACAATATCACGGGAGGAAACATTTACAAATCAACGCGGGAAGCGCTGGGGGTAGCATTAGCCCATACACGAAACCCGTTAAAATGGGTTGGTATCTACGCCTTCATCGGATTTCAGCTGGGCTTCCAGAAAACACGAGAGCTGTACTTTGGGGCGCAAACTCACTTTAGTAGCCGGTAAGCACTTATTATTAATTTGTTGTGCAATTGATGAAGTAACTGAATCGGTTTCCCGGATTCATGTCTTGTCAATACTGAATAGTCTTCGTCAAATTGATCAATGAACTGACTACCACCCTTTGACTCGCTATGGATTCGAAAAGCGGTAAAAGATTGTTTCATAACAGTCGGTAGTTGTATACTCTTCAGCCGTAACCACCAATCGTAATCCATCGTGTAGCGGAGTGATTCGTCCAGGTATCCCAACTGCTCATGCGTAGATCGTCGCCAGAAGGTTGCAGGCTGGCAGATCGCGTTTGTCATGCCTAAATATAAAGAAGCCGGGAGTTGCCGTAGTAGACGTTTGTAATAGCGGATAGGCTCCTGAATGGTCTTGCCACGCTCATCAACGATCAGACAATCAGCGGTCAGCCATACTTGATGCGGATGTCGTGCAAAAAACTCACCTACCTGCTGAAGCGTGCCAGGTAAAAAGTAATCGTCGGAGTTAAGCCAGCAAATAATATCGCCTGTGGCCAACCGGAGTCCTTTATTCAACGCATCTGTCTGTCCGTTGTCACGTTCAGCAATTAATTGAATTTGGTTGGTATATTCCTGTAGAATAGCCAGCGTACTATCCGTTGATAGCCCGTCTACAACGATGTATTCTACTTTCGGGTAGTGCTGACTTAGTACCGATTCTACTGTCTGCCGAATGAACCGACCCTGGTTATAAGAGGGCGTAATGACACTGATAGTAGGAAGCTCCATAATGCCTTATCATTCAGACAGCAAGGAAGCCTCGTCTGGTTTATGTTCATTCTGCATTTTGAGTTGATTCAACTCCTGTTTCAGATAAGCCAGTTCATGAGTAAGGCTTTTAATGTGACTCTGCAACCGGGAAATGACTACTGACAAGTGCACCAGAAAGATTATGATAGCGAAGATAGCCGCCAGAAAAATAAGCGAAGGCGGATAAAATACGCCTAGTGCCAGTGAAATTTGCTCCAGACCTCGTCGCCAGATCGAGAAAACAACCAGAACGATAGTGCACAGAATCCAGACAATTGAGTATTCTTCCCGAAGCTGACCACGCACAATCAGTCGGAAGACATACAACATGAACAGGCTGGCCCCAGTCAGCGCAATGATCTGTATAACTACGGGTATCGTTTCCATCAGCTAGGTTAGTTGGCGGCTGCGTTTCGTCCGCAGGCGGGCATAAACGAACAATGTCCCAAGAGTAACTTTTAGCATGTAATATACTGCTTTGCTGGTATTTATGGACGAAATCCCGCCTTGGCGCTCGCGCATCTCTACCGCAACCTCCAGCATTCGTAACTGGCTTAGACCAAACTGCACGATGGCTTCCGGTTCGGGGTACTCATCCGGATAATACGTATTGACCACTGTTAAGGCCCGGCGATTGAAAGCCCGAAAACCGGACGTACTGTCTTGAATTGTTTGTCCGATTAATAGTTGGTTTAGCCTCCTGAAGTAGTTGATACCTAATCGGCGCATTGCCGACGACTGAAAACCTGTTCCTTTCAGAAAACGAGATCCAATAACTACATCTGCTTTATTCTCAAAAATGGGTTGTAAGATCTTTGGCAACTCAACTGCCGGATGCTGTCCATCACCATCCATCTGAACAGCGATATCATAGCCATTACGAAACGCAAATTTGTAGCCGGCATGCATGGCCCCACCAATACCAAGATTAACCGGCAGGTCGAGATACAAGCAATCCAGCGTTCGAAGCACAGCCAGCGTACGATCTGACGAGCAGTCATTAACAGCTAACACCGATAAGTTTAAGCCGTACTGTCTTTTTACCGCGTTTATTTCTCCGACTACCGTAGCTATGGCTTCCTCTTCGTTATAACACGGCACAATGACCAAAATTTTGAGCTCATTCATCCGCTCAGTCATTTATCCGATAGATATGCAAAGAACCTAGTGACGAAACCAGTTTCATACAACGAACCTCCACTGGCTGGACTTCATGGTCGAAGACGACATATTTTACATTAAGCTTTTTGAAACGAGGTGAACAGGGATCCATGGCAACAGTGTAACCATCTTCAAACGTATTTGCCATAATAACCGTATCCGGTTTCTGTGGATCAATGTACGTGTTATACACCGTATGGGCATACCGGTTGTAGGCTGAATCGCGCTTCGCAGTTGGATCAAGTACACTGAGAATTTTACGGGGCGGGGTATATTTTACTCCGCTTAGTAAATCAACTCCCGTTGCGGTCACCATGTACGAAACGAACTGGCCACCGAAGACCACCCATTTCGCATTTGGTTCGCGTTGGTGTATTTCCTGAACGGTTCGGTACAATACGTGCTCCGTAATTGGTGAAAGACCTTTGGAAATAGGATTGAGTTTTGCATTAGGCAGCAAAAACAACAGAATTCCTGTCGCAAAGATGATCGTTCTATAGGGCGGCTGCCACACAGGCAGAAGCAATATCCCCAATCCAACAAAAAACGCAGCAGGAACAAAAAGTTGATACGTTTTAAAGAAACCTGCCGAGTCGTTAACGTTCACATGGACCGCGTAGGCAATAAAAGCAATAACACCTGCTATTCCGATGGTGAGCAAGATTGTCTTACGTTCACGGGGTAGCTGAACAGTTGGCAGAAAATTCAGATAAAGTACCGTCAAGAAAACGTTACCGATCCCAAAGGGAATCTGAGCACGTCGCGTCGGGCTCATGCTCCATAATGTTGTATTGGCCAACCAGGACGGAAAACCGATTTCGATCCAAACGTAGCCGAATATCACGAACGCACTGACGAGAACAAGCGTCCAGTCAAATCGTCTCGACAAGGCAAAGACAACCAGCAAAGCTGGAATAATAATGGGCGCGAACGTAATATAATGGGATAGTTCGCAGTGGTTGAGCCAGTTGCTGGGAAACAGGGTGTCTTTGTACTGCCAGCTGAAATACTCCGAAAACCAGTTAGCAACAAACCCAGTACCTCCCAACTCGCTACGTTTACCGGGATAAACGGTATTCGTAATGGCATCAATTGTCGGTTTAAGATCTGTAAAATACTGGTAGAGAACAAACCCAATGCTTAACCCAGCTAGTATCCCCCCGCCAATCTTAACGGGCAATAACATGCGAACCAAAGACCAGTTAAAATTGGTCAGGCAATACCCAGCGGTCAGCAAAACCAGGAGATAGGCTAGCGGAATCTGATAAGGAGGATACAGAACAAACGCATAATAAAGACTCATGTAAGCCAGTCCTATGCTGGCAATTACTATATGACTTCGGTGTTGACCAAACAACAGATAAATTACAGCGACAACGGTCATACTCCCCGAACCAATCATAACCGTCGGAATATCTGTCCAGGATTGAGAACCCGACGACAGGAATAGCCATAGACTGCCAAAAACCGAGAGCCAGAAATTATTACCGGTTAGCAGAAGCAGCAGTAACGTAACGCCTATAATGGAAATGACAGCCCGCATGTTAAAAGCCCACGCATAGCCCTGTTCCACATTCAGAAAGAAAAACCCCCAGTAATCCATTCGAAAAAAGGCACTGAAGTGATTCGTCGGCGTAACCAGTACAGGTGCTTTTTCTCCGCCAATCGTTTCATTCACTTGAGGCATACCCCGGTTCGCCTGCGAAAGAATCCAGGGAGCCATGACTGCGTAATCATCCATCCGGATTCGACGCGATTCCCCGCTGATAACGCCCCGCTTCGGATCGCCCCCGTCAGGCATCATCTGGTTCCATATGGGGATAGAAACTGCATGAATCTTGGCTAGCGATAGCAGCAGAAACAGTCCAGCACAGATCCCTAAAAACCATTTTACCCGTTTATCGAACCGAATTAGCTCAAATGAACGGGCACTGAGCGGCTCTACGGTTTTAAGCGACGTAGTAGAGGAAACTTGCGGGGGGGGAGGGGTTGGGTTCGCTTTCGGCTGACCAGTCGGAGTCGGAAGAGTATCTGTTGCCACGACAGGCCGGCCCTTTTTTTTCTTTGACATAACAACGGAGACAGAAGCAACTAGTTGTGGGGCTTAAATTGCAGGCTATAACCAGCAAGCAAACCTACCAATACCGTGCCATTTCTGCCAGTATCCAGTAGTATGTTTCCAAAAAAAGCTAGTTTCCCTTTATGATAAAATCGTTTGTCCGGAAGGCATTACCCGTTGTACTGGCAATCGGTTTGCTAACTTATGCTCTCAAAGACATCTCGTTTCGGGCTATTAGTGAGCAATTTAAGCAGGCTAATTATGGGCTGATTTCACTGGTTGGACTAGTTACGGTTTGCAGCTATTTTTTACGGGGTAAACGCTGGCAGCAACCCTTGCTGGCACTGGGTTACCGCCCTACCGCCTTCCGGACAACCATTGCCATGCAGACAGGAATTATATCAAGTATGATCGTGCTCGGCTCCGGCGAATTAACACGTTGCGCTACCCTGCAGCGGACTGATGGCATACCACTCTCGCAGGGAATTGGGTCTGTAGTTGCCGAACGTATCGTCGATCTGTTTATGCTGGCGCTGGTGATGCTGCTCACCCTGCTTCTGGAGTTCAGCCGGATGCGTAACTACCTCGCAGGATTAGATCTGGCAGCACCTAATGCCTACTTGGTGTTAGGTGTTATTAGCCTGTTTGGCTTAATAGGCCTGATAGCATGGCGGACGCTACGTAGCCCACTAGTGCGTCAACACCCGTTTGCCATTCGAATTTTCAATCTGTTACTGGGCTTCGGGAAGGGCTTTATGTCCATTCGACAGCTCCCCCAGCCAGGCTTGTTCATGCTGCTTACCTTTCTGAATCAGCTCCTCTCCTGGCTCATTACTTACTTGCTGCTCTTGGCTGTCGAGTCTACGCAACATCTACCGCCATCAGCGGCTCTGACGATCCTGACGGTAAGTTCGCTGGGCGGTCTGGCCGTTCCAACACAGGGTGGTATCGGGACCTATCATTTCCTGGTTAGCCGGGCTCTGGTACTTTACGGTTTTTCGTCGGCCGAAGGTGCCGTCGTGGCTACCTTTCTTCACGCGGTTGGGTTTGGCATCAATCTGTTGCTTAGTAGCCTGAGTTTTTTGTTGCTCCCTTTGCTGATCACGACAAAAGCTACGAAGCACCCCGATAGTCTGGTAGAATGATAACTATTATCTTTGCCTGATTTGGTCAAAATACATACTGATCAAAGCCTGTATACTCGTTACAATATCGCTTTCTTCTAGTACCCTCAGTTGGTTCTAAGATCGCTGGTCTTCACGCAAGCTAACCTTAATTTACACTAAACCATTTTTAATGAAATCTCCTTATGCATTGATTGTCGCAGGTTTACTCGGCCTGCCTTTTTTGAGCGTAGCTCAGCAACAATTTGCCAACACTATCACAGCCGCCGATCTCGAAAAGCACCTGCGTATTCTGGCGGCCGACGATATGGAAGGTCGTGAAACAGGTACCCGTGGTCAGCGGAAAGCCGCCGATTATATCGCCAGTCAGTTTGCCGCGAATGGCCTGAAAGCAATCGTCAAGGGCAACAACAGCAAGACTGGATATATTCAGCCGTACACGCTCTACAAAAAAACCTGGGGTGACTTCTACGTCAGCGCCAACGGCAAGCGTTTTACGTACCTGCAGGATTTTCTGACCAACGGTCTGCTGAGCGTACCGACCGAAACGAAATACGAAACTGTGTTTGCGGGCTATGGCATCACCGACGGTACGTATGACGATTATGCGAACCGTGACGTTACAGGAAAAGCGGTTGTTCTGTTCGATGGCGAGCCAAAAACGGCGGATGGAAAATCGGTTGTAGGCGGTGCCAGTGAGCCGTCAAAATGGGGTGGTCCAAACGGCTGGCGCGCAAAAAGCCAGCTGGCCAAAGAAAAAGGAGCTGCGCAGATCTTTATCATCTCGGCCGATACGCCCGAAGCGTTTAAGCAGATGCTGTCGCAACGGAGCGCTCTGCAGGGTCGTTTCAACCGCCTTGGTCTGAAAGCCGGTGCCGAGAACGTCAGTTCAGTGGGTGTTTTCATGATTTCGGCCGATATGGGAGCCTCCTTGCTGAACACAACGCCAGCGGCAGTTGCTCAGCTGAAAGACCAACTGGCTAAATCGGACAAACCCGTTACGTCGGCGCAGAAAGGAACGGCCAGCGTAAAAGCCGAACGGAAAGACGAGCAGGTTGAATCATCGAACGTGGTGGGTTTCATCGAAGGAACTGACAAGAAGGACGAGGTGATGATTATCTCGTCGCACTACGACCATATTGGTATCAGTGCCGATGGCCAGATTAACAACGGTGCGAACGACGACGGCTCGGGTACAGTATCGGTGCTGGAGATTGCGCAGGCGTTTGCGCGGGCGAAAGCCGAAGGCAAAGGTCCCCGCCGGTCAATCCTGTTCCTGACGGTATCGGGCGAAGAAAAAGGGCTACTGGGTTCGGAATACTACGCCGACATGAGTCCGGTTATTCCACTGGCGAAAACGGTTTGCGACCTCAACATCGACATGGTGGGCCGGGTCGATGACCTGCACCAGGGCAAGTCGGACAATTATATCTACGTAATTGGTTCAGACAAGCTGTCGTCGGAATTGCATAAGATCAGCGAAGACGCCAACCAGAAATACACGAAGATGGAGCTGGATTACAAATACAATGACCCGAAAGATCCACAACGTATTTATTACCGCTCCGATCACTACAACTTTGCCAAGCACAAAGTACCCATCATTTTCTACTTCAATGGCCTGCACGCTGACTATCACCAGCCAACAGACGACGTCGAAAAAATCGACTTCAAGTTGGCCGAGAAGTCAGCCCGACTGGTGTTTTACACCGCCTGGGAAATCGCCAACCGCGACCAGCGTCTGGTAGTCGACAGTAATAAGGAATAAAAAGAAAGCCCCGGTTTACAACAAAATCGGGGCTTTCTTTTTTGACACAAAGTCGGTTGAGTTACACAACTAACTCTTTGTTAAAACCAGAAAAGTTTTGTCATGCTATGCGATGTACGACTTTCAGTAACAAATCCGGATACCGTAGATTTAGTGCTTACCAACCGAAACAACGCAACATTCAACGTTACGTAATCTGATTACTGATGAAAAAATTTTTACGCGAAAACCGTCTGTCACTGGTTCTAATTTTCACTACCATGGTGAGGTGACGCTGGCCGGACATAGGCTGGCATGATTTTAATGATGATCTCAATAATTACGGCCGCCCGGCTATCAACTTATCTTACGAGCGGCCATTGCATTGAGGCCGTTTTTGAAAACTGGGAAAGTGAGTTTTTGCAGATGGGCCTCTAGGTACTGCTGACCGTCAATCTTTTTTAGAAAGCCTCCCCCAAATCTAAACCCGTTTATGCCCCTAACCGTGAAACAGGTAAATAACTCATTTCCACGTTGCAGACCCGCAACAAAACCGGCGATTTTCATTCTAGGTCTTCTGACCTGTAGCTCGAGCGTAGTGGCTCAGCAGACAATCTTCAATGTTCCATCCTCAGACATGACGCCCAAGCACAAGATTCTGGCTCAGCAGCAGGTAGACATCAACGGCGAGGAATGGCGTTCGACGACTACGTTAAATGTTGGTCTGGGTCGCGACTGGGAAGTTGGGGTTAACCTGTACAACCTGGATTATCTCCCCCCGCAGCACAGTTGGCTACGTAATGATACCACTACTCAAATGCCCTACGCGCCCTTGTTATTGGTTAACGCCCAGAAAACGGTTGACTTAACCGAGAACCTGCATCTGGGAATAGGTGGACAAACTGGCCTGAATCTGTATCCTACTGCACACGGTAGTTCATGGGTGGGTTGGGGCTATGTGAATCTAGGAGGTAGTTTTGCTGATGAACATTACAAAACAGTAATCGGTGGGTATGCTGGCAATAATCGTTATTTAGGCGATGGAACAACGATAGGCATGCACGCAGGTTTCGATGCCGGTATCTGGTACGAAAAGCTACATGTACTGGGTGACTGGGCTAGCGGCAAGAATGAAAACGGGCAGCTCATTTTAGGCCTTGAAATATATCTGCATAAGCACTTACCGCTGGCACTGGGCTGGCGTCGCTCGAACCGGGATGGCCAGCAAGCAGTAGTTGTTCAACTCACCTATACCCCCAAGTAGTATTGTTAATTAGTCGCTGGAAACAGTCTGAACAAGATTCTCAGAGGTCCACACAACAAATACGAAATAAGAAGATCAGTGAGATTACTTCAGTAAAGCTCGTTACCCCTAAATCTTAATTCTTCCCGCCCGAAACTTTGCCCGCTTTAGCTGGAACGCCGGGTTGAGAGATCTCGAAGTTTTCTTTTTGTTTCGCGTCGGCAACCAATTTACGAACGTCAGCCAGGAGCTGCTTGGCGTCGTACACCACGCCATCTTTCACGGTATACGTAACGCCACCCACGCGCTCTACTTCGTTTTTATCGTTCAGGTGGATCGCTCCAGTTCCGTACAGCACTTTCAGGTTGGCCAGCGGATTTTGATCGACGATAACAAAGTCGGCCAGCTTGCCCACTTCGACCGAGCCGATCTGATCGGCCATGCCCAACGCTTCGGCTCCTTTCAACGTAGCGGCCCGGATAACTTCGAGTGGATGGAAACCGGCCTCCCGTAACAGTTCCAGTTCGCGGATGTAGGCAAAGCCATACAATTGGTAGATGAAGCCCGAATCAGAACCCGTTGTTACGCGACCACCCCGATTTTTGTAGTCGTTAATGAAGGCCATCCAGAGCTGGTAGTTCTTTTTCCAAGCTACCTCCTGCTCTGTTCCCCACGAGTGCCAGTACGATCCGTGCGAAATTCGGCTGGGACCGTAGAAACGCCATAGGCTGGGTAGCGTATAATCTTCGTGCCACTCGGCGCGCCGGGCCAGCATTAGTTCACGGTTGGCTTCGTAAATGTTAAAGGTTGGATCGAGCGTAAAGTCCAGAGCGATCAACTCGTCCATCACCTTGTTCCAGCGATCCGTACCGGGTTTAGCAGCCTGCTGCCAGAGGTTACCGGCTTCCGTAAAGCGGTCCTGCTCGTTGTTGTAATTATACGTAGCAGGATAGTTCTGAATGGTTTTGTCGTCGAAAAGCGCTTCGGGCAGACCGTACCAGTGCTCCAGCGAGGTTAGTCCCGCTTTGGCCGTTGCCAGCGCGTTCATTCGGGCTACTTCGAGCTGCGCGTGGTGGCAGGCCGACCGTAATCCCAGCTTTTTATTTTCGGCCAGCGCCGTTTTGAAGATTTCAGGTTCAGCACCGAAGAATTTGATCCCATCGGCACCCCGCTTGGCATTCTGTTGTACCCAGGTCCGGGCCTGCTCGGGAGTGCTGATTGGTTCTTTTGCGCCTTGTCCAAAAACGGTATAAGCTTTTATTCTCGGGGCTGTTATTTCATTACGGTCGCTTTTTGCGCGGTGTTCCAGAACCCAGTCGAGCCCATTACCACAGCTCGGATCACGAATGGTAGTTATGCCATGACCAAGCCATAGTTTAAACACGTACTCAGCCGGAGTACCCTGTCCCTGCCCGCCAATGTGCCCATGCATGTCAATAAAGCCTGGCATCAAATACATCCCTTCGCAGTTCAGTTCCTTATCGCCGGGCGATGCTTTCGGGCGAGATTTTGGGTCGATGGGAACACCCGGATAACCAACCTGTTTGATCTGCGTAATGCGGTTCTTTTCGACTACAACATCGACGGGGCCCATTGGCGGGGCACCCGTGCTATTGATCAACGTAACACCCCGAACGATCAATCGGCCGAATGGGCCTTCACCTTCGTGGCGGGCGGGTGCCTTCTCAACCTGGGCCCGGGAAGTATGGCCAAAACCAGCAAACAGGAACAGACTCGCGGCAAGTAAACGTAAGCGCATAAGCAAACGATCGGTTGGTCAAACAGTTGTAAGATAGACAAAACAACCTGAATTTTGCGAACCAGACGCCTTGGGCGTCATCAATACGCCGATTTATGTCGAGAAACCTGCTGCTATTGACGCTGGCCATTGTGGTGGTCGCAGCCTTTTCGCTGCTGAAAACCATGACACCCAAGGTTACCGTGCCAATAGCCCCTCCCCCGGCCCCACCGTCGCCTGCTTTTGCTGCGTACTGGCCGCTGCACAAAACCGAACTAAGTTACTACCGACTCAACCAAGCGCAGGATGGCGCTATTCACAAGGGGCAGGCCACACTGGCGTTTACCTCTGACACCACTTCCCTTGAAAAATCAGGCTCATTTCCTGCCTTTTTGACCAATCTGAGCCGAACCTTTCGTGTAGGACGTAACGACTACTCGCTCCTGACGTCGGTATCGACCCCCATCAATAATCCGTCTTTCCCACGCTCGTTACAGGTTGTTTCCACGGAACAGAGCTGGACGGGACAGCGGGTTATTCAACTGATACGTCAAGACGGCGGCTACCAGATCAGCACCGACTCGACTGGCGCTATCAACAAAGGATATACTGTTGATGACGCGGTGCTGGAAGACGAAATCTGGAGTCAGATTCGGGTCGATCCGGCCAAACTACCCGTTGGGAAAGTAACCCTGTTATCGGGTAGCCTGACCGCGCAGCTGCGTCGACGGAGGCTCATGCCTATGCTGGCGCAAACAAGTCTGACTGACTACGAAGGCGTACTGTACCCCGGCGAATACCTCCAGGCCTACACCATTAGATATCCCACTAATGACCGGACACTGACGATTGTATTCGAGCGTTTGTTCCCCCATCGGATTATGGGTTGGGAGGAAATCTACCAGAGTCGAGACAACCTTCTGACCACGCGGGCCGTTTTACAGAAAACGGTACAGACTGATTTTCAGCAATCCGATCCATCCGTTGACAGTACTTTATACCGTGCTCCATTCAAGTAACACGCTTATCCAATGAAAAAACTTCTGCTCTTTGGCCTGTCTGTCGTTCTGGCAACCGGCTGCTCCAGTGGTGACGAGAAAACCAAAGCCGTTGTTAGCGAACCCGTTTACACGCTCGTTTTTCTGGACAAAACCCGCAGCGTTGACGTCAATCAGGCGTTCGTTGCTGGAAAATACAAACAGGCCCTTTCGGATATTATTGATCAGAACATCCGTCGAAAGGGCGACAAACTGGAGATCTATTATATCCACGAAAATACCTCTAAAGCCCGCGCACTCTCCTTTACGGCCCGAACAGAAATGGAAGATGTGAGCAGCGCCAGCCCCACCGACCGCGAAGCCGCCCAGACCGAGTTCGAACTGATGCTAAAACGGGAAAAAGCCACCATCCGGCAGCGCGCTCTACAACAATTGGCCGAAGAAAATGAAGGAGCGTCCAACCAGTCAACGGATATATGGGCCAGTCTACCCGTTATTACAAAGGCTAGTGAGACGGGCGCTACGGTGAAAGTTTATTATCTCAGTGATATGCTGGAGAGTGTTAAAGCCAAGCCCGGCAGTGAAGAGCTTCGTCGGGATTTTGAGGTTCAGCCACCCCAGAGCAACGCACAGGCCGACGACTGGGCCATGGCCGACAAAGAACAGCTAAAACGTTATGCCATCGGCAATCCGGACATTACTATGATCCTGCCTTTCGCCCCCAATGCCTCCGCCAAACAGAACAATCCCGCCGTTACGCAATACTGGGAGACGCTATTTACCGAGCTAGGCGCAGCCAGCATTGAGGAACGCTAGTTATCTACGGCGTAACCCGCTCGTCCTTACCGCTTTTTTCGGCTTCAAATAGGGCGTTAGCCCGAATCCGGTAGCCGTAACATTCATCAAAGCCCGAAAAATCGCTGTGGAGACAGTGGGATGTCAGGATCAGGTCTTCGTCTTCACGCCGAACGTCCAGGTAGTGAAACATGGGTTTATAGTACGACGCCAGGTCAGGCAGGCGGGTGGGTGACGTATTCATTGGCTGACGCAGGCCACCGCCCCCGCCAATTACCAGAAACTCTTTGCCTTCGAACTGGAACCGCTCAAACGCGTGGGAGTGACCCGTTATAAACAGCCGCGCTTTTTTCGACTTGATGTAACAGGGTACGAATCGTTGCTGAACCAGTTTCGACGAGCCAACCAGCTTGCTGTTCGAGTAGGGGGCGTGGTGACACGTAACGATTACCACTTTTACGTCCGGGTTCTCGTCCAGGTCTTTCAGGGTCTGCTCGTACCAGGTCTGCTGTTTTACCATATCCGCCACCGACAACGTAGCGAAATTTGAATTCAGCATAATCACCGCAATGTGATCCGTCATCTGCACGTAACCCGTGTGCACGTGTTCAGGAAATCGGCGCTGAAAGTTGCGAGCACCCTTTCTGGGGCGTCCCATTACGTCATGATTCCCCATAATGGCATACACCGACGTACCAAACTCCCGGCATTTCTCCAGAAATCGGTCAATCATTGGCCATTTGTCATTACGAAACCCCAGCGAAACAATGTCGCCCAGCCAGTACAATACATCAGGACGAATCCGCAGGATTTCGTCAAAAATTGTCTGCGTTGCTTTTGTGTTCTGATGGGTACGTAGCACCAGCCGTTCTACGAACATAGGTGCCTGGGTATCACTAAGGAAAAGTATCTTCGCTTCCGGATTTTGCTCGCTCATATCGTAATCACCTTATCAATCATCGGAGTGCTACGTCATAGGGTCTCCTAATGTACATAACCATTTTTACCACGAAAAGGCCCGCCAAAGCAACTGAAGTTGCAGTGAAAAGTCGGCATCCTGTGTAGCGGTTGCGTTTAGCCACTTCAGTTCAGTTGCAACTCGCACCCGTTTACCAACGGGCTGAACGTATGAACCAGCGACCATCCAGCCGATGCTAAGCTCCTGCGCATCGACGATTCCCTGATAATTGAGTCGGGAATTGATCAAATACGCGCCCGTACCGCCCGTAATGGCCAGCCGCCGGGCCAGACTTCGCTCAGTGCCACTCAACCAGGCCAGCGGCATTGAAAACACCAGCAGCATGGGTACCCCTGATACGTAAACCCGCGCCCGTTCCCCATTCACCCGCCCGCGGTAGGAATACAACGTCGTCCAACCGGTTTCGATACCCGCCCGCAAGCGGTGATCCGGGTACCACATCGCCCGAATGGTAAGTGGCCCCCCCAGCGGCCATTATGCGTTTGTTCGAGCGTAGTCGGAATACCAATGTGTTTGGGATAGTAGGAAATACCCCCGCCCACCGTGATCACCAGATTATACGGTCCCCGTTTGGCACCCGTCGTATCGACGTGGGGCGAATACTGTGCCTGACTGGAAAAACTACTACCGAACAGCAGTAACCCCAGTAACATAGCAATGAATGGCTTCATAGGATTATTGGGCGGTGTAATGATAATAGGCAACCACGGGCGAATAATTGGACAGAATTCCATTGAATTTTCCCTCGCCGATAAACCGCTCGATGAACTGTGTTTCGTCCAGTGTCCAGACAAAAACAGAGCGTCCTTCAGCTTTCATGGCGTTTACTTCCTCCGTCTGCGGCCCCAGAGTCCAGCGGGGTGCCCAGATATTGGCGCCCAGCCCACGCGTTGTGGCCGTATCCAGTTCGCAGAGAATGGGCGTATTGGCTTTATTAGCTAACCCCTGATAAGCGGCAATGGCCTCAGTGCTGGGAAGGCCAATCACAATTCGCACATTACGTCCGGCCTGTCTTGCTCGTTCGTTATACCGTTGCTGCAGCGCCTGTACGCGGGCCATCGGGCCATCGAATTTGGAATCCAGCCAGACAAAATCGAGTGCTGTATTCTCGACGATAGTTTGCAGGGCCTGCTCCAGCGTTGGAATTTCCTCCCCGTTAATGAGCCGCACAAACGTCTTCAACTGCTGATAGGTATACTGATTGATCGTACCACTTAGCCCGTTCTTCTGTACCAGCCGCAAATTCAGCTTGTTGTCATGGTACAAGACCGGCACACTATCCCTGGTGTATTGAACGTCCAGCTCTACACCGTGAGCACCCAGCCGCGAGGCCAGCCGGATGATCCGGAGGGAGTTTTCGGAAGCACTCAGTAGGTCGGACGTACGCCCCCCTCCCCGGTGCGCAATCACTTCGAACGGTTCCGGATTCAGTGGACGAACGTAGGTCAGCGTCATTTTTTGCTGGGGAGAGCCCGTACCCGTGTCATAATACCCATCCAGCACCAACGTGTCGCCTTCCAGCGACTGACCCGTATAGGGTTGTAATTGACCGTTTCGCTTAGCTTTTAAGGTAAAACGAGCGAGGCCGGTATCCTCGTTTACCAGCTTCCGCCAGAAACCGCTGACAGCCAGTGAATCGGCCTGCTGATTGATTTCCAGGCTGAAAAAACCGGCTCCCACGCCCGAGAAAATAGATAGCGAATGAACCGTATCAGCACCATCGTGGGTGTATGTCCAGCGCAGCGCCACCTGATCACCG
The DNA here is from genome assembly GCF_013375035.1 of Spirosoma sp. KUDC1026. Classification (NCBI taxonomy): domain Bacteria; kingdom Pseudomonadati; phylum Bacteroidota; class Cytophagia; order Cytophagales; family Cytophagaceae; genus Spirosoma; species Spirosoma sp. KUDC1026. Next base: position 563,441 of record NZ_CP056032.1, read on the forward strand.
AACCGGTCGGCCCCTTCCGATACGGCATACACACCGTTAACCGTATTCCGAATCGCAGGCGTGAACCTGCCCGATCCGGGTTTGTCCGAAAAATCATAGGGAACGGGAGCTTCGTACTCCGTTCGGCAACTCAATGCAATGGTGCTTACAACACCCAGAAGTAGATAAAACCAGGCTCGTTTCACAGAATAAAATTAAAAAGTAATTGTGGGTAAAACAGGCTGCGGTCGAACGTACTGTACAAGGACCAGAATTGCCAGTTAAAGCGGGAATAAGCCGCGCGGAGCCCAATTGATACGTGCTGCTGCTTATAGAATGGCTGTTCGAGCATGAACGTAAAAGCAAATCCGTTGCCGCGCCAGCCCGGCGTTTCTACGACCAGTGCTCCCGCGGCCGATCGGTAATACACATCCAGAATAGCTTCAGCCCGAGCCGAAATCTGTAATTCGCGGGTTAATCGATAACCTAACGAGGCATGGGGGAAATTTTGCAGCCCGTAGGCTTCGCTGTCGAAGACATTTTTAATCTGTAGGGTGCCGAACCAGCCCGCAAAGTCGTCGCCAACGGCAACAAACCACCGGTTGTTGATTGGCCTTGCCCAGCGGGCACCCAGGGCCAGGTTGCTTTGCAGAAACTGCGTCTGTACACGCCCGGTCAGAAAAAACTGGCGGGATACCCCTTTCTGGATGTTGAAATCAATCGCGGGGAGCGCCAGACGAATCTCTTCTGTCAGTTCAGGTGGCGTTGAAGTAAACACGGCTCCCAGCGACATGCGCCACTCGCCCGGAACAGGGGCTTGCGGAAAATAGATAGCCGGCTGCCGGTTTATCGTATCCTCCTGCGCCACGGCCTGCCTGCTAAGCAAGCTTGTAAATAATATAACCCAAATCCCTACCCTGTAGAAAGTTTCCACCGAACTGTTTCTGCGTGAATGTTAGATGCAGTAAACTGTAGTACACCGGATTATGTTCTTTTGGTCTGGAAAAACAAAAAGGCCACTAAAATTTAGTGGCCTTTTTCTAGTAGCGGGAGCTGGACTCGAACCAGCGACCTTTGGGTTATGAGCCCAACGAGCTACCAACTGCTCCATCCCGCGATGTTTGGTTTGCAAAAGTAGAAAGAATATTTCAAAAAGCAATACCTTTGTAGAAAATATTTTTCTCGCCCGTCCGGAAACGATTTTGGGCGCAGATGAGTTAGCCCCTAAAGCCACTGTAAATCAAGCAGTGGGATCACCTACAAATGAATACACCTTCTATTGAGAATTTTCCGGCTGATCACAAAGCCGGGTTCGTCAGCATTGTTGGGAAGCCCAACGTCGGCAAATCGACCCTGATGAATCAGCTCGTTGGCGAGCGTTTATCCATCATTACATCCAAAGCGCAGACTACGCGTCACCGCATTATGGGTATCCTGAACGGTACGCATAATGGCCAGGAATTCCAGCTCGTTTATTCCGATACACCGGGCATCATTAAACCGCAGTACAAACTTCATGAGTCGATGATGAGCTTTGTGCGCGGTTCCATTGAGGATGCCGACGTTGTCCTGTTCGTCACGGACATTTTCGAGCAACACGATGAAAACGATGTAATTGCCCGACTGCAAAAATCGGAAGTACCCATCTTTCTGCTGATCAATAAAATCGATCAGGCTACGCAGGAACAGGTCGAAGAGAAAATTGTGTACTGGCAGGAAAACTTCAATGCCGAAGCCATCATCCCGATTTCGGCATTGAATGGTTTCAACATCGATCAGGTTTTTGACGGGATCATCAACCGGCTACCGCAGCACCCACCGTATTTCCCCAAGGATGAACTGACCGACAAACCCGAGCGCTTTTTCGCGTCGGAGATCATTCGGGAAAAGATTTTCCTGAATTACAAAAAGGAGGTGCCGTACAGTAGCGAGGTCGTCATCATTGGTTTTAAAGAAAAAGATGACATCATCGTCATTCAATCGGAAATTCTGGTCGAGCGGGCCACGCAACGGGCTATCCTGCTGGGCGAAGGTGGTAAAATGATCAAGAAAACGGGCATTATGGCCCGCGAAGAGCTGGAACGCTTCTTCGGTAAAAAAGTATTTTTAGAACAGTTCGTCAAAGTAGAGCCCGATTGGCGCCAGAAAGAGCGTATGCTCAAGCGGTTGGGCTATGACGAATAAAAGGAATAAGGACAACCGGAACAAGGAGAAAGGTTTGTACCTTCTGCCTGTTCCTTTCCCCCTTACTCCTTTCTCCTTAATAAAATCATGGCAAATATTGTTGCAATCGTTGGTCGCCCGAACGTGGGCAAGTCGACGCTATTCAACCGCCTGACGGAACAGCGTCAGGCCATCATGGACAACCAAAGTGGTGTTACGCGCGACCGGCATTACGGTACGGCCGAGTGGAACGATAAGTATTTTACGGTCATCGATACGGGTGGCTATGTTGTGGGGTCCGAAGACATTTTCGAGGAGTCGATCCGGGAACAGGTCGAGATTGCCATCGAGGAATCAACCGTTTTGCTGTTCGTTGTTGATACAATGACCGGGCTGACGGGGCTGGACGAGGATTTTGCGAACGTACTGCGCCGGAGTAAAAAGCCGGTATATGTCATTGCAAACAAAGCCGAAACGACCGAGCGTGCCCAGAGTGCGGCCGAGTTTTACGCGCTTGGCCTAGGCGATCCCTATCCTGTTTCGTCGCAGACCGGCACCGGTACGGGTGACCTGCTGGACGAAGTCATCAAACATTTCCAGACCGACGGCGTCGAAGATCCCGAAGCGGGTATCCCCCGAATTGCTATTCTGGGTCGCCCGAATGTAGGAAAGTCGTCGTTCCTGAACGTATTGACGGGCAAAGACCGAAGTATTGTCACAAACATTGCCGGTACAACCCGCGACGCCATCAACACGCGGTACCGGGCCTACGGTAAGGATTTCATCCTGACTGACACCGCTGGTATTCGACGCCGGGCACGGGTCGACTCCAACGTTGAATTTTATTCGGTCCTCCGTTCGCTTAAAGCGATGGAAGATTCTGACGTATGTATCATTCTGCTGGACGCCACGCGGGGTCTGGAAGCGCAGGATCTGAATATTATCGGTCAGGCGGTGAAGGCGAAGAAAGGCGTGGTTATTATGGTGAACAAGTGGGATGCCGTGGAAAAGGATCATCGCACTGCCGACGTACTTCGTAAGGAAATGATCCAGCGGATGATGCCGATTGACTACGTCCCCATCATCTTTGCGTCGGTGCACGAGAAACAGCGGATTTTCCAAGTGATGGAAAAAGCGATGGAAGTGTACGAGAACAAGGGCAAGAAAGTATCGACCTCGAAACTGAATGAGCTAATGCAACCCGAGATTGAGCGCTTTCCCCCGCCGTCGGTCAAGAGTAAAATGATCAAGATCAAATACATGGTGCAGTTGCCAACCCCCTCGCCTACGTTTGTCTTTTTCTGTAACTTGCCGCAGTACGTTCAGGAATCGTACCAACGATTCCTGGAAAACAAACTCCGGTCCCATTTCGGGTTTGACGGGGTGCCGATAACCGTCTATTTCCGTCAGAAATAAACCAACAGACTCATACCAGAAACCCTCCCAGTTCGGAGGGTTTTTGTTTATAGCAATGACTCAGCAACCCACCCGCGCTCAATACTGGCTAGGTGCCTTTCTGGTATTCCTGGCGGCTTTCTGCTTTGCCACGAAGGGTATTCTGATCAAGCTGGCCTACCGGTACCCCATCGACTCGATTTCGCTACTTACGCTGCGGATGCTGTTTGCGCTGCCTTTCTACGTCGCTATTGCCTTGAATTTGAGTCGGAAACTACCGCCCGCCAAGCTCACCGCCAATGAGTGGCTGGTACTGGCGCTGCTGGGCATTACGGGCTACTATTTCGCCAGCTTTTTTAACTTTCTGGGGCTGGTTTACATTACTGCCAGCCTTGAACGGATACTGCTGTTCGTTTATCCCACGTTTGTTCTCCTGCTCAATGCCCTGGGTGGCTTCGGTCGGCAGACCGTTCGCCCAACGAAATTACAGCTTGTTTCGCTGGGGCTTACCTATGCTGGTATCATGCTGGCCTTTGTCGGCAATATTGAGACTTCGGCGCAAAAGAACGTAGCGCTGGGGGCTTTCTGGGTTATTCTAAGTGGACTGGTGTATGCGGCGTACCTGGTGGGCAGCGACCGGATGATTGACCGGGTGGGTGCTCAACGTTTTACCTGTTACGCCATGATAGCCGCTACAATACCTACGGTTCTACACTACCTGGTACAGCATGGATTCAGTCTAGGTAGTTATCCGGAACCTGTTTACTGGCTGGGTATCAGTATGGGCATTTTCGTGACTGTGCTGCCTACGTTTATGATCGCTGAGGGGATCAAACGGATTGGATCGGGTAATGCGTCGATTGTAGCGAGTGTAGGCCCTATTTTCACAATTTTCCTGTCCACGTTCGTCCTGCACGAAACCATCAGCCCGGAACAGATCATTGGTACGCTGCTTGTTCTGGTGGGCGTATTTCTGATCGGCTGGCGCGGAAACCGTAAAAATACGGATACAGAGTAAGCCCACTAATACTTACCAAAACAACACCTTATAGGGAGAAACCTGCCTTTAGATAAATAAAAAACACCACTAAATATTTTATTATCATATATATGTAAAGTTTCCTACTAACTTTCACGACACTCACACCCAAAACCCAAAGCGGTATGGCAACGGAAAAAGCTACTGACGACGAGAAACGTATTGATAAGGCAGCTTACGTATTGAAGGCTGTTGCGCATCCATTACGCATTAAAATCATTCAAATGCTGAATGATAACAAGGAGTTAAATGTCTCTTCTATCTACAAAAACTTGAACGCAGAACAATCACTCATTTCGCATCACCTGATTAATATGCGCGATAAAGGAATCCTTGACATTCGGCGCAGTGGCAAAAACATTTACTATTTCCTGGTAGATAGTGCCGTTTCTGATGTAGTTGAGTGCATTTATAAAAGTAAGATTCTGAACTAGTTGACTACGTTAGTTTGTACCTGCTCGTACTAACCCATAAAGACTAGTTTCACCGTCTAAAAAGACCTCTCCTAGGTGCGTTAACCATTGTTAGAATGCACACGCCCGAGAAGAGGTCTTTTTTATATGCAGTATTACTGTCTGACTTGTCAAAGGCTACCGTTTGCTGATTTTGTTGTGACTCACCTGTCGCTGCCGGGATGATTTGAAACGGGAATCGGTTACCGCCGACAGGACCGCATGCTTGGTGGCCCGCCCTTGAACTCGGGCCCGCCATCGGCGCCAGCCATTTGGCGTTAACTGCTGACGCATGATGGTAATGACAGCTGACTCCGACAGGCCAAATTGACTTTGAATAGCCTCAAAAGGAGTTCGGTCCTCCCAGGCCATTTCAATAAGCCGGTCCAGCTCACGCTCAGTGAGGGTGGTGGATGATGGTTGTTGTTTCATACTTCGTTAACTCCATGATCAGCTAACTGGTTAACAGATATCCTCAAGCCGTTTCCGGTTTGACCTGACCTAGCCTGTTTCGAATATGAAAAGACCTGCTTCCTGGCCCGGCATCATCGTAATGCTCAACAACAGGAAACAGGTCTAGTATCACCAACGGCTAGAAGCTGAAGTCAGTTTACATATCGTGTTAATCAAATAAATGACCCGTTTTGTAAGTCGGCACTATACCTAGATGGATAAAGGCCCGCTCGGTCACTTCACGCCCTCGCGAGGTACGTTTCAGAAAGCCCTCCTGAATGAGGAACGGCTCATATACCTCTTCAATCGTTTCGGCTTCTTCGCCACAGGCCGTGGCAATGGTCGATAATCCAACCGGCCCGCCCTTAAACTTCTCGATGATCGTCGTCAGAATTCGGTTGTCCATTTCGTCCAGCCCGTTCTGATCGACATCCAGCGCACTTAGGGCGATCTCGGCAATGTCGACGTTGATGTAGCCATTACCTTTTACCTGCGCAAAGTCACGAGTACGGCGCAGCAGGTTATTAGCAATACGTGGTGTGCCCCGGCTCCGGCGCGCGATCTCGTAGGCACCCGACTCATCGATGGGCGTTCCCAGAATGGCCGACGACCGCTGTACGATATTTGTCAGCAACGTAGCGTCGTAGTATTCCAGACGGCAGCTAATGCCGAACCGGGCTCGTAACGGTGCGGTCAGCATACCAGCGCGGGTTGTAGCCCCAATCAACGTAAATGGGTTAAGCTTGATCTGCACTGTCCGGGCGTTAGGTCCCGAATCGAGCATAATATCAATCTTGTAATCCTCCATCGCCGAGTACAGATACTCTTCCACAATGGGATTGAGCCGGTGTATTTCGTCGATAAAGAGGACATCGTTCGGCTGCAGGTTCGTGAGCAGACCAGCCAGATCGCTGGGCTTATCCAGTACCGGCCCGGAGGTCATCCGGATATTAGCCTGAAGCTCATTAGCCACAATATGAGACAGCGTGGTTTTACCCAGCCCCGGAGGGCCATGTAGCAGTACATGGTCCAGCGCTTCACCCCGTTGCTGGGCCGCCCGGACAAATACTTCAAGATTTTCGAGGACCTTGGCCTGCCCCGTGAAGTCGGCAAACGAAAGGGGACGGAGCGCCCGTTCGATCTCCTTATCCGTTGTGGTCATGCCGTCACCACTCCCTTTTAAAATGTCGTTTCGCATAATCGTTCTTGGGGAGAATCTGGCCGAAAACAGCTTGTTTTAGCCGAAACGCTCTCTTCAAATTTACGAAATTTTACCGACAAAAACACTACCTGACCAGCAGTACAGACCCCCGTTTTATCAGGGTCCCACGGTCGGGAAATGACTGACTTTTATAGCTGATAATATACGGATAGAGCATGGGCGGATAGAGTACCCCCCGGTACGTTCCGTCCCACTTCTGCTCGGGATTGGTACTCTCAAAAATGATCTCTCCCCAGCGATTGTAGATCCTCAACTGATAATCGGTGATGTACGAAGCGAATACCTCCAGCAGATCATTCTGGTTGTCGTTGTTTGGCGTAAACGCATCCGGAATATTCAGCCGGGGTTCACACAGATCGACAACCAGTGCGGCTCCCGTGGCCGTACAACCTCTTGGATCAGTTACGATGACTTCGTACCTGCCAATCTGATTGACCGTAACGGTTCCTGTTGTGGCGTTCAGGCTGGGCCACCTGTAGGATAGATTTTGTCCACTAGCTACCAGCTGCGTCTGGCCATTGTCCCCTACACATAAGGATGCATTCGGGGTTAAATTGAACGCGGGTGGATTAGGCGGCACCAGGGTGAACGCGCTGTCCGCTTTACATTCATATACCGTATCCGTAGCGCTCACCGTGTACGTACCGGAAGCCAGGTTCGTCTGTACGTTGGTCAGCGACGAAAGCGGGGTTCCATTCTGACTCCAGCTGTAGGTGTAGGACCTGACGGGCGTGGGCGTGACTTCGATACTACCATCGGCCAGCGTACAGGTCAGCGGATTTGTGAGCCGGGCGTTGAGCGTTATCTTCGGCAGTTCCCGCACCTGAATCGTGTCCGAGTTTTCGCAGGTTGCTCCATTCAACGTAAAACGTCCGACCACGCTGTATTGGCCGGCTGACGTCACCGAAATCTGGCGAGTCGTTCCGCCATTGCTCCATTGAAATTCTGTCCAGACATTTTGCGGTACCCGGATGCTGACCGACGACCGATAGCAGAACAACGTATCAGGACCCAGATCGAGTGAGGGAGCAGGTCGAATCTGAACCCGAATCGTATCGCTCTGAAAACAGCCGCCATTGGCCGCATAGCCAATAACGTAATAATAGCCTGGCCGGGTGAGCGTAATGGTTTTCTGTCGACCTGCAACAGCGCCGTTAACCAGCCAGACATACGTCCTGGCCGTTACTTTCAGATCAAGCGTCAGCCCCCGCCGGTTACAGACAATGGTGTCCCCCCCCAGCTGCAGGGCGGGTGGCGTCTCCACAATCGTGATGGTATCGTTGATCGTTGTATCCTTACAAATTCCCCTCTGACTGGTCTCTGTAACAATCCGGAGGCTGACTATGTAATCGCCCGCTTGTTGGTAGGTATGTAACTGGGGCTGCAGTGCCGTTGTCGAAACGGGTTGCGAGCCATCGCCAAACAACCAGGTATACGTCTCTTTTAATTTCTGGCAGTTTGGACTGGCCTGGAATATTGTCGGGGATCGGGCGCAGGTATCAGCATACGTAAAACCGGGTCCACTCGACTGATCGTTGAAATTGGACACCAGGTTGGGCAAACCCAGCTGACTGGTTTTTCCGCCCAGCGACTGACCCGCCGGGTTAAAGATCAGACTGTCGAGCAAACCACCATTCGGATTCTCAATCGTACCCAGCGACGTACTGCCCTGGACAGCCACATAAATTCGCCCATCCGGGCCAATCTGCACGGAACCGTATTGCCTGGTGGTGCTACTGTCGACCACCGTTCGGGAGAGATTTACCAGCGAGTCGGGCTGGTTCAGATCATACTTGAGGAGATATGACGCGCCCTTCTGACTTCCATCAGAATTAGTATCGGCCAGCATAGTGACGTACAGATTCTTGCCGTCCGGCGAGAACTCGACTCCATACGCTTTGGGGGGAGCCGCCCCCAGGTCAACCGTTCGAAGAAACGTCATTGTCCCTGTCGAATCATTGAACGTAAACAGATCGACGGAGTTTTTGGGGGGTCCCGGCACGACAACGGCCATGGGCCGGTTGCCTTCGTTGCCGCTGGTCGTATCAGCCGGTCCAATTTTGATGTATCCCTCGGCGTTGGTGAGCGAGTCCAGCGTCTGCCCGCCACTAAAGGTCGTCACGGTCGGCACAGCGTCTTCCGTCAGGTGACGAATCTGAAACTGGTTCGTGCCATACACCCGTGTGATTACCCAGTACGTCGAATCACGATCATTCCGCACCGACGCCGACTGCTCTGTACCTGCGCTGGTTACAGGGATATTTTTCTGCGTAACAGCCCCTTTACCACCGTTCTGCCGCATATCAACAATGCTGTAGGTCAGTTGCTTGGTGCCGTTGATTTCCGAGGTGGTATAAACATAATACAGGTACTCGCAGCCTTTACAGGTTGGCTTCGGCACGATCAGCGCCGACTGCGTTGATCGCTTGTTCCCACCCAGTGGAATCTTGGTGGCTGTAGCCGACGAGTCCCGCGGATCGAGCGATTTCAGAGGCAGGCCGTCCTTATCGAAGATCGTTATCCCGTCGGTGTAAAACAGCAGAATACCTTTGGTGTTGGCGATGGATGACGACCCTTCAATCGTGCTCAGTTTTCCATCGGTGATGGCCTGCGGAGTGCCACCTCCGCTGAAATCCAGTCCGGCGTTCTGACCGAAATACCATTTTACCCCCTGCGATTCTTTCTTTTCTCCGCAGACATCAACGTTGATCCGGTTCTGGGTCGAACAACCGGTTGCGGGATCAATTACTTCGACGGAATAACAACCCGAGCTATCGACCTGGATACTCTGGGTCGTCTGGCCTTTAGGATACCAGAGAAAGTTTAACCCCGATTGTGCGGGTCCGCCTGAGTAGGGATCGAGCGTTATTCGTTCACCCTGGCAGATGGTCGTATCCGTTTTCCAGTTTGAGAATGAGCGTGGTCGCTCGTACACCTGAAAATTGCGTGATACCGTCTGGTTCTGCCCGTTGATCGTTCTAGTCAGTGTAACGGTATAAGTCCCGGCAGTTAAATAGGCATGCCGGGCGGTGGAATCACTACCCGTTACGGTTAACGTAGGGCTGTTGTCCCCAAAGTTCCAGATCCGGCTGGTTACGCCAGTCCGGATGCTATCCGTAAAGACCACCTGCGAGGTATCACAATCCTGGTCAGGTACACAGGTTTTACCACTAATTTTTATTGTTGTTGATGATGTGCTCTGCGACCAGGCCATTGGTATCCCTGCCAGCAACAGCAGTACGGCCCAGAGCCCGATTATTCGGATGCACTTGGTAGAGATTCCCATGAAGATAATTTGGCTAAACCCGCTCTCTCAAATTCGTCCCTCAGCATAACATCAGCGGGAGCATTACGTTAGTATAAACGAAGTCGATTCCCGAAAATTTTATCCTGGAAAGGTCCATAAATGGGCTTTTGCGTAACTATTTTTATTGATTATTCGGTTAGTTGCTTCTTATCCTTTGTTGCTGCCGATTGATCACTGGAACCGGCCCGGTCTTTGCTCCTACTCGAATCATGATTAAGAAATACCTGTTCATTCTTTTTGCGATCAGCCTGGGGCAGATTGCGCTGGCGCAGGACCCTCAGTTCACCCAGTTCTATGCCGCTCCGCAGTACTTAAACCCGGCTTTTGCCGGTTCGGCGCTGGCTCCCCGCGTAACCGCAAACTACCGGAACCAGTGGCCTGCTATCACGAACTACGTAACAACTATGGTGGCCGCCGATTACTACTTCGATCGGGTGAACAGTGGCGTTGGTCTGTTGATTCAAAACGACAATCAGGGACAGGGTAATATCCAGTCTACCGATATTGGGTTACAATACTCATACCAGTTTCAGTTAAACGAATCGTCCTTTGTGCGGCTGGGCTTACAGGGCTCGTATGTAAACCGGAACGTGAACTATTTTGGTCTGACTACCGGCGATCAATTTAACGAGCAGGGGTTCATTTCGGGCAGTGTCACTAGCGACCCTACCCTGCTGGCGGGTTCGCCCAAGAATAAATACCTGGATTTTTCAACGGGTGGCCTGCTCTACTCCGACTGGTACTGGGTGGGGGTATCGGCGCATCACATCAACCGGCCCAGCCAGTCGTTCTTCGTGGAAGGATCGGATCGGTTACCGATAAAAGGCAGTATTCACGCGGGCCTGCGGATTCCGCTGGCAGGTTATACTGGTCTGGCCGATGAGATGGATCGGGAAATCAGTTTCTCGCCGGTTATTCTTTACAAATTTCAGGGTCGCTACGATCAGCTGGATCTGGGGGCCTATCTGACGTACTCACCCATAACGGTAGGCGCTTACTACCGCGGTATTCCATTCAAAAAGTACGATCAGACGATCAACAACCACGATGCTATTGCGTTACTGGCTGGATACCGGGTTGATAAGTTTTCAATTGGCTATAGCTACGATGTAACCATTTCGACGCTTGGCAACAGCGGAGGGTCGCACGAACTTTCCCTGTCGTATATTTTCGAGAAACCGGAAGGGCGTCGGGCCGGCGTCCGGCGCCGGGACAAAAAGCTCCCCTGCCCCAAATTCTAACCACTTTTACGCAGCAATATCTTTGGCCACCAGTTGCACGGTGTAGCGGCTTTTCTGCTCCAGCAACAGCTTCTTTTCAGTCAGCACACGATCAATCGTGCTCTGGTCGTAATAGCGAATGGTAATCAGCTCCAGCCCATCGTTGTAGTTCACCCGAAAACTTTCCTGTAGGTGCTTCAGCAAGGCAGGAATACGGGCCGGGTTGTTATCGACAACCACCGAAAAGCTAATCGCCGTGTTCTGCATCAGGTTGATTTTGACGCCAGCCTGCGCAAACTGCCCAAAAATGAGGCTTAGGTTTTCTTCGGCAATAAACGAGAAGTCATTCGGGTGTAGCGAAATCAGCACCTGATCGATCTTGAAAATGAATGACGGCGTGTCCAGATGACGTTCATAATCGCCGATTGCCGTTCCCTGTTCTTCCGGTTTTACGAAGGAGCGGACGTAAAGCGGAATCGACTTGTTTTGTAACGGCTTGATCGTCTTGGGATGAATGACTGTGGCCCCGTAATAAGCCAGCTCAATGGCATCCTGATACGTGATTTTAGGCAACAGTACGGTTTCGTCGAACCATTTGGGGTCGGCGTTGAGCACGCCAGGTACGTCTTTCCAGATCGTTACGCCTGTTGCGTTCAGGCAGTAGGCAAAAATAGCCGCCGTATAATCCGATCCTTCCCGACCCAAGGTAGTTGTCAATCCACCAGGTGCCTGGCCAATGAAACCCTGAGTAATGATGATTTCATTGGGCGAAACGCTTTCGCGTATACGTTGCTCCGTTTCTTGCCAGTTCACCCGCCCTTCCCGAAACGTAGCATCCGTACGAATTAACTGACGTGCATCGACCCAGCGTACTGGAACACCCGTCTGTTTCAGGTACTCAGCAACGATCTGGGTTGACAAGATCTCCCCCAGCGATACGATCTGATCGTAGGTGTTATCGTAGGTCTCGTCTGGAATTTGATCCAGAGACTTTTCAAGTTGCGCGAACGTCTGGTAGGCGTCAGTAAACGAGCCGCCCAACTCCTGCATGATGCTCTCATGATACGTACGCAGCGTCTGCAGCTGCGTTTGAATAGCATCGGCCTGCTGGCTCCTATATGCCTGTACGAGCCTTTCCAGCGCATTGGTCGTTTTTCCCATCGCCGATACGACAATGACACCCGCGGGAAGTTGTTTCTGCACAATAGAAGCCAGATTCCGCACGCCAGACGCATCCTTAACGGACGCCTCGCCAAACTTGAAAACGTTCATAGCTTAAAATAAAGAGCGAGATGACGAATGAGTGAAAGAGCGATTTGCTGACACAAGCAACTGATCACTCTTTCACTCATTCGTCATCTCGCTCTTTGTATTAAATCGTGACTGTTCGACCCGTGTAAAGCAATTCACGGACGGCGTCGGCAATACCGGCGGGGTCGAAACCACATTCGCGGTGGAGTTCAAGCTGTTCGCCGTGCTCGATAACGGCGTCCGGAATACCCAGCCGCTTCACACGAGCCATGTAACCATGATTAGCCATAAATTCGAGTATCGCGCTGCCGAATCCTCCCATCAGGCAGCCGTCTTCTACGGTCAGTACCCGATCAAAGCGGCTAAAGATTTGATGTAATAGCTCTTCATCCAGTGGTTTAACGTAACGCATATCGAAGTGAGCAGGGCGGACGCCTTCTTTTTCGAGTAGCTGTGTGGCCTGAACGGCGTAATTGCCAATATGCCCGATGGTCAGGATGGCTACGTCCTCGCCATCGGCAATCATACGCCCTTTGCCAATTTGCTGTTGTTCAAACGGCGTTCGCCAGTCGGGCATGACACCTTCGCCCCGCGGATACCGGATTGTAAACGCCTGTTTTCCTTTCTGCACGACGTCCGACTGGGCGGTATACATCATGTTACGTAGCTCCTGCTCATTCATGGGAGCGGCTACGATCATATTTGGCACACAGCGCATAAATGCAATATCATAGGCACCGTGGTGCGTTGGACCATCGGCACCGGCAAAACCAGCGCGATCGAGACAGAACACAACAGGTAATTCCTGAATACAGACATCGTGGATTACCTGATCGTAAGCCCGCTGCATGAATGTCGAGTAGATATTACAGAATACTACTTCGCCCTGCGTAGCCATCCCCGCCGAGAACGTAACAGCGTGCTGTTCGGCAATGCCCACGTCGAACGCGCGTTTGGGCATGGCTTTCATCATCAGATTCATCGACGATCCCGACGGCATAGCTGGCGTTACCCCAACAATGCGCGTGTTCTGCTCGGCCAGTTCAACCAGCGTCTGGCCGAAGACATCCTGGTACTTAGGCGGCTGGGGCGAGTCGTAAACTTTCTTCTGAATGACTCCGGTCACCTTATCGAACAAGCCGGGCGCGTGCCATTTGGTCTGGTCCTTTTCGGCGGGGGCATAACCTTTGCCTTTGACGGTCAGCACATGCAGCAGCTTCGGCCCCGGGATGTTTTTCAGGTCTTCCAGCACACTTACCAGATGATCGATATCATGCCCATCAATGGGGCCAAAGTAGCGTAGATGTAAAGATTCGAATAAGTTGCTCTGTGTCAGTAACGACGATTTCAGGCCGGTTTCGACTTTGGAGACAATTTCCTGCGCGCTTTTGCCGAAGGTGCTCATCTTACCCAGCAGGTTCCAGACTTCGTCTTTGACTTTATTGTACGTCTGCGACGTAGTAATGTCGGTCAGATACTCCCGCAGCGCCCCCACGTTCGGGTCAATGCTCATGCAGTTGTCATTCAGCACAATCAGCAGGTTTGTATCCGTCGCTCCGGCGTGGTTCATGCCTTCAAACGCTTCACCCGCCGTCATAGCTCCGTCACCAATAACAGCGATATGATTGCGCTGCATATTGCCCTGTAACTGAGACGCTACGGCCATACCCAGCGCTGCCGAAATTGACGTTGACGAATGGCCAACCCCAAAGGAGTCATACTCGCTTTCTTTTCGCTTCGGAAAGCCGGAAATACCTTTGTAGAACCGGTTGGTATGAAACTTCTCTCGGCGGCCGGTCAGGATTTTGTGTCCGTAAGCCTGGTGACCCACATCCCAAATCAGTTGATCGTCGGGAGTATTAAATACGTAGTGCAGAGCAACGGTCAGTTCGACAACACCTAATCCTGCGCCGAAATGCCCGCCAAATACGGAAACATCATCGATAATAAACTGACGAAGTTCATCGGCAACCTGGGGCAGACGGGATTTATCGAGTTTGCGAAGATCGTCGGGAGTGTTGATGGTGGCTAGAAGACTGCCGGGGGTAATCAGCATGATCGGTAGCGAGAAGCGTCTGTCTCCACATCAACCATTCTCGAAAAGACAATGTTTGCATAGAGCCGCCCCTCATTATTTCATACAACGAAAGTACACTAATTTCAATTCATTTACTGAAAATCAGAAGCCCTCATTTGCCTGACAGCCGCCAGACAGAATAAGGGCTTCGTTCATTCATTATGCTTACGTACTGCCGGACTTATCAGATTTATGTGTCTGAACCAGCTAGTACCATTAATTCCGCTGACTGGCCCGGAACAGTTTCTGCTTCTCTTCGCGCGTCAGGCTCTCGTAGCCGGAACGTGATATCTTATCCAGGATAGTATCGACTTCGTCTTGATTAGGTGCTGACGACGAGGGTGTCCCACTAGCCGCCGAGGCATATGTACTTGTCGTGGTGCTGGCGTTGCTCCGCTGACGATAAGACACTTTTACCGGTGGTTTAGGCTTGGTCAGGTTGCTTATACTATCAACCAGCCAATAGATAGGTTTTCCTAAATCAGTACCGTTCTGCAGCAATTTTACATAAGCGAATCCCAGTATTGCCCCGCCCAGGTGCGCCAGGTTTCCTCCGGCATTAGGCCCCGCTGATTGAGCAATAGACAGAACGATAAAGAAGAAGACAATGTACTTGATGCGGACCGGCCCGAAGAACAGCAGATGAAATGTATAGTTCGGCAGCAACGTAGCAGCACCCATTGCTACCGCAAAAGCGGCCGCTGAAGCACCCAGCATCCGAGCGGCTTCGATCTGGTTCTGAAAATAAGGCACCAGATTATACATGGCCAGGTATAAAATACCGCCCGCCAGGCCCCCCATAATGTACAGCCCGATCAGTCGACGACTACCCAGGTATTCATCAATCAACCGCCCGAACCAGAACAGGAACAGCATGTTGTACAGAATGTGAAATATATCTTCGTGGGCGAAGGAATACGTCAGCAGCGTCCAGGGCTTATGCAGAAAAGCACTAGCAGAACCCGGTATCATGACCTGCGCCAGCAGAAAATCATAGACACCTCCCTGCTGGGCCATAGTAAAGCCAATTTTCGCCACCAGCAACACCAGAAATACAACCGTATTGACCAGAATTAACTGCACCAGCGTATTATTGGGCTTGCTGAATTCGCTTCGAAAATCGTCGAATAACCCGCTCATTATTAATAGAATGTTTTTCGTTGTGAATTCCAGTACTTCACTAGTATAAATGCAAACAGCATACCACCGATGTGCGCAAAATGAGCTACGTTATCGGATTGCGCCTGATAGACGCCTGAATACAGTTCGTAAGCCCCGTATATTAAAACGAGGTATTTGGCTTTGATTGGTATTGGTGGGAACAACAAAAATAGCTGAGTGTTTGGAAACAACAACCCAAATCCCATGATCACACCAAAAATCGCGCCTGAGGCCCCAACCATCGGTTGACTAATCTGTTCGCCGTAAATTTTGTTTACGATTCGCAGCGTATACTCCTTAGTCTGAGCATCGTTCGGCATCCGCTGAAATTGATCGATCACAGGTTGTAACCGGTCGTACAGGGACGACGCTTCACTATCGATAAACGATAGAAAGCCATCTGGTGTTGGATTGGACCGATACTCCAGCACGGCTTCATATACGTCCCGCATCTCGATATAATTGATCCCGGAGAACAGGAGTGCGGCCCCTATGCCCGTAAAAAAGTAAAAAAACGTAAACCGGCGTGGCCCCCAGAACTGCTCCAGCATGGGTCCAAAAACAACCAGCCCGATCATGTTGCTGAAAATATGGCCAAAACTGCCATGTAGAAACATGTGGGTGATAATCTGCGTCGGATTGAATGATTCAGACAGAAATGAATGCAACCCAAACTGTTGAATCACGTTCTCGTCTGTCACAAAAAATACCAGTACGTTTATGATCAGTAGAACACGAACAACCGGGGTAAGTGAAAACATTTTTATTGACCTAATTTATCGTTTATTAACTAAACTTCAGCGAAAAAGTCCCGCAATCTTATCCAGCGACAATAAAACCGTAACGGGCTCACCGCCTGGCGTATAACTTGGGTTTGATGACGCAAACAACTGATCGACCAAGGCTTTTCGTTCAGGCGTACTTAACCGCGTAACGTGCCTTGTCGACGAACGGCGGGCCAGTGACCGGGCCATCGAGTCGGCTTTGTCGAGTTTAAGCCGTCCCGTGTCCAGCCGCAGCTGAGCCAGCAGGTTAGCAAACAATTCTTCCTCGTTTTCGCCGGTCGTTAACATAGGAACACCGCGCACGATGAAGGTGTTTGCACCCAGTTCATCAAATTCAAAGCCAAGGCTGTTCAGCTCCGACCGTAAATCGAGCGCAAGCTGAAAATCGACGGGGGTTAGACTGATCGTCTTAGGAAAAAGTAACTGCTGTGACGCCCCATTCCGTTTCGTCAATGAGGCATGAAACTGCTCATAGAGAATCCGTTCGTAGGCCCGTCGCTGGTCAATCAGCAGCATGCCGGATCGTACGGGAGCCAGCAGATACCGATTCTGCACCTGCACAATATTTTCGTCATCAACAATAATCGGCGTTTCCTGGTTGGCACCTGTCGTTTCGGTCTGCAACTGATTTACCCGGCTACCTAGTGTAACGGGTTCAGTTTCTGCCCCATTCTCGGGCAGGGCAGGCGTCTGCACTTTGGCGGGTCCCAGCCAGTCGCCGGTAACGGGCTTCTCAGTGACGGATTCTTTCTCCTTTTTTGCAACACCTTCATACAAGCTTTGCCAGTTATTGACGGACGGTTTACGGGGAACGTCGAAACTGTGTGCCGTTGCCTGATCCAGCGCGTTAGTCTGGAGCGCGCTACGTTCTGGCTTAGCGGCTGGCGTGCTGGCAGCCGACGAGCTTACTGCCCAGGATGGCGTTACCGGTTTCGGCACGTCTGATGAACCCGACTTGGGAGCACTACCACCCCGCCCCCCCGACAGAAAATTCACGTCCGAGTCAAAATCAAGCGATGGCGTCAGATTATATACCCCTACGGCTTTACGCACCGCAGCCATCATAATGGCGTACACCGACCGTTCGTCGTCAAACTTGATCTCTGTTTTAGTCGGGTGAATATTGATATCGATGTGCGACGGGTCAATATCGATGAACAGGACGTAAAACGGATGACTCCCTTCCGGCAGGGTTCCTTCGTAGGCCCCTACTACAGCATGATGCAGGTAGTTATGTTTTACGAACCGATTATTCACAAAAAAGAACTGTTCGTTCCGGGTCTTGCGAGCTGATTCCGGTTTGCCGATGTACCCCCGAACCGTAACGTAAGGCGTTGTTTCCTCGCAGTGGTTCAATTGCTCCCGGTAGCTCTTACCAAACATATCGATGATCCGACGGCTGAGTTTTCCGGCGTGCAGGTTGTAGATTTCCTGATCATTATGAAACAGCGAGAAAGCAACCTCCGGATTCGCCAGCGCCACCCGCTGAAACTCGTCGAGAATGTGCCGCATCTCGACCGAGTTGGACTTCAGGAAATTACGCCGGGCGGGTACGTTGAAAAACAGATTCTTTACCAGCAGGTTTGTTCCCGGCAGGCAGGAAATGGACTCCTGAGTTTTAATATCTGACCCCTCAATCCGGATTAGCGTACCTAGTTCATCATCGGCCCGGCGGGTGCGCATCTCAATCTGGGCAACCGCAGCGATTGACGCCATCGCTTCGCCCCGGAAACCCATCGTTTTGATTCGAAACAGATCGTCTGACGAACGAATTTTCGACGTAGCGTGCCGCTCGAAGCTCATACGGGCATCGGTTTCGGTCATACCGACCCCATCGTCGATCACCTGAATCAGGTTCCGCCCAGCCTCCCGAATGATTACCTGGATCGATTTTGCCTTAGCGTCTACCGAATTTTCAAGTAACTCTTTCACCACCGACGCCGGACGCTGTACGACTTCACCAGCAGCAATCTGATTGGCAATCGAATCAGGCAGGAGTTGAATAACGTTTAACATAACGGGAGAGGGTACTGAAATTTAACTTCGCTGTAGCAGACAATATACGAAGAAAACAGGCGCGGGAGGCAGATAATTCACCCCGAACAAAGCATTGTTGCGTAAACACAAGAATGCCACAAACGCCGGACTAACTTGTCCAGCATCTGTGGCATCGTAAGCCATTGGCAAAAATCGTTATACTTTGATTTCTACGTCAACGCCACTGGGAAGTTCCAGTTTCATCAGTGCATCTACCGTTTTAGCGCTGCTGCTGTAGATATCTACCAGGCGCTTATAGGTGCAAAGCTGGAACTGTTCCCGCGCCTTTTTATTGACGTGGGGCGACCGCAGAACGGTGTATTTTTCTTTCTCGGTTGGCAGTGGGATGGGCCCGCTAACAACTGCGCCGGTCGACTTAACGGCCTTAACGATTTTCTCGGCTGATTTGTCAACCAGCATGTGGTCGAACGATTTCAGCTTGATGCGAATTTTTTGGCTCATTCTGTTGTGGTTCGTTTGAGTTAACCCTGCCGAAAGAACCATTTACTCCGTCAGGGCCTGTAATTGGAGCGCAAAGGTACGAATAATCAACTACTTAGAGAAGGTATGCTTACTCTTTTCTAGTTTTTTTTACTTCGGCAAAAAAGAAAGGCGTCCGAAACGGACGCCTTTCCTGTATTCATAAGCGGCTGAGCGATTACGCTTTCACCGTACCTTTTTCTTTGGCAACAACGGTGTCCGAAATGTTCTGTGGAACAACTTCGTAGTGCGAGAAGGTCAGGTTAGCCGTAGCACGGCCCGATGACATCGTCCGCAGATCCGTTACGTAACCGAACAGTTCAGACAGAGGAACATCGGCTTTAATCACCTGCGAACCAGCTTTCGTGTCCATACCTTTCATCACACCACGACGACGGTTCAGGTCGCCCGTAATTGGACCGGTATACTCTTCCGGCGTCAGTACTTCAACCGCCATGATTGGTTCGAGCAGTTTCGGACCAGCCTGACGAGCAGCCTCACGGAAGCCCAGACGAGCGGCCATCTCGAACGACAGCGAATCGGAGTCAACGTCATGGTACGAACCGTGGAACAGACGCACTTTCATGCTTTCCAGCGGGAAACCAGCTAGCGGACCATTTTTCAGTGACTCGTCAAAGCCTTTCTGCACTGGCTGAATAAATTCTTTCGGAATTACACCACCAACAATTCCATTAACGAACTGCAGGCCTGGCGTGATCGAACCGTCTTCTTCCTGGTCACGAGGTCCAAGTTCAAACACGATGTCAGCAAACTTACCGCGACCACCCGATTGTTTCTTGTACACTTCGCGGTGTTCAACGCTTTTCGTCAGTTTCTCTTTGTAAGCAACCTGAGGTGCACCCTGATTTACTTCCACTTTGAACTCACGACGCATCCGGTCGATAATGATTTCAAGGTGCAGTTCACCCATACCCCGGATGATGGTCTGACCGGTTTCTTCGTTCGATTCAACCTTCAGGGTTGGATCTTCTTCGATCAGTTTACCAATTGCTTTCGAGAAGTTGTCCTGATCGGCCGTTTTCTTCGGTTCGATAGCGTAACCGATAACGGGATCCGGGAATACCATCGATTCCAGAACGATTGGGTTCTTTTCATCCGACAGGGTATCACCCGTTTTGATGTCTTTGAAACCAACCACAGCACCGATGTCACCAGCTTCCAGACGGTCGATCTGATTCTGTTTGTTGGCGTGCATCTGGAAAATACGCGAGATACGCTCTTTGTTACCCGACCGGTTGTTCAGAATGTAAGAACCTGACTCCAGTACGCCCGAGTACGAACGAACGAAGCACAGACGACCTACGTAGGGGTCAGTAGCGATTTTGAACGCCAGGGCCGAGAAAGGCTCCGACGACGAAGGCTTGCGAGAAATCTCTTCGCCCGTGTTTGGGTTCGTTCCTTTGATGCTCTCCTTATCCAACGGCGATGGCAGCAGGGCCATTACGTAGTCGAGCATGGTTTGAACACCTTTGTTTTTGAACGACGATCCGCAAAGCATCGGAACGATTTTCATGGCGATCGTTGCTTTACGCAGCGCTTCCAGGATTTCTGCTTCAGAGATCGACTCAGGATCTTCGAAGTACTTCTCCATCAGCGTGTCGTCGAATTCGGCGACGGCTTCCAGCAGTTTTTCGCGCCATTCGGTCGCTTCGTCCATCATGTCTTCCGGAATGGGGACAACCTCGAAGGTCATGCCTTTATCCGATTCATTCCAGACGATACCGCGGAAGTTAACCAGGTCAACTACACCTTTGAACTCATCTTCAGCACCGATTGGCAACTGGAGAGGGACAGCGTAGCTACCCAGCATTTCTTTAACCTGCGTGCAGACATTCAGGAAGTCAGCACCCGAACGGTCCATTTTGTTCACGAAGCCCAGACGAGCAACGTTGTAGTTGTTTGCCAGACGCCAGTTGGTTTCTGACTGAGGTTCGACACCATCAACGGCGCTGAACAGGAACACCAGACCATCCAGTACACGCAGTGACCGGTTTACTTCAACCGTAAAGTCAACGTGGCCTGGGGTATCAATGATGTTGATGTGGTACTTGTTGTCCCGATAGGTCCAGTCAACGGTAGTAGCAGCCGAAGTGATGGTAATACCACGCTCCTGCTCCTGCTCCATCCAGTCCATCGTAGCAGCACCATCGTGTACCTCACCGATTTTGTGACTTACCCCGGCGTAATAGAGAATACGCTCGGTTGTGGTCGTCTTACCCGCATCAATGTGGGCAGCGATACCGATGTTTCTCGTGAATTTTAAATCGCGAGCCATTAGATTGTTATACTGAGAGTTATGTAATTCTAAAACAGCAGAAAAGGCCTACTAAGTTCAGCAGTCGGCGCCTTTTGTAAATCAGGACGCAAAATTACTGAAAGTCAGTTAGAAAACAAACGAGGCACCCGGAAATCTGGTATTCGTATCCGGCTGTTCGATAACTAAAAGATAGCGTAACAGGGTTTTCCCCTGTTACGCATTAGCTTCTATTCAACCGGGGCTTCCACAATCATGACAATTTTCCACAGCCCCCGGATATCCTGCAGGGGAACCGTCACGTTACCGCCATTGGGATTGTCGGAATGAAGCGTCAAAAACTTGCGCGTTAGGAGTTCATTATCCCGAATCCGTTTCACGACAAAGTAATCCCGGTACATGACTGCATAGACGCCCCCCGACTGATATACCCAGTCGTTCTCACTCACCGGCACGGCCAGTACTTTAGCGCCGTGTGCCAGCTGAGGGCTCATGCTATTGCCCGAGATTTCAAGCACCACCGCATGTTTATGTCCCCTTGCCACTGTCTTACGAATACGAAACGGTTCCATATCCATCGAACCAGCACCGTCGCCGTAGCTTTCAACAAAACTGGCGTAAAAGCGTACGGGCACGAAGGGTACCTCCATAGTATCCTCATCCGTATTCGTTACCGCAGCATTGGCCTCCGGTGAACTCAAGATCGGCAGCATTCCCCGAATCAGATAGTCGGCACTGATCTGCGGGTAGCAGGTCAGCAAACTCATAATCGTATCGTACGATGGCTTCGCCCGACCATTCAGAATGTTGTAAAATTTAGACGGATTTTCGCCTAACTCCTTCGCTATCTGGTATATCGTAATACCCAGCGCATCAAAAACCTGCTTCAGTCGATCCTGTATACTCGCCACTTTGTCCATCTTTTCTGAACATTTTTTCTCCATCACAGTATGGATAATTAGCAACTATAATACAAGTAAAATATATTGCGCTTGTATTACAACAAACATACAACAAATACACAGGAATGACGAAACAACAGCGGCTTAATTACTGAAAATAGATGAACCGGAACCGATTAACCAGCCACACGCACCCAACAGTCCTGTTTGTCGACATGAACAGTTTCTTCGCTTCCTGCGAGCAGCAGGTTAACTTCTGGCTGCGGGGCAGGCCGGTAGGTGTATGTGTGTACACGGGGCGGCAGGGCTGCGTCATCGCGCCGTCGGTCGAAGCCAAAGCGCGGGGCGTTAAAACCGGCATGCGCCTGGATGAAGCCATGACTCTTTGTCCTGATCTAGTTCCGGTCGAAACCCACCCGACTCGCTATAGGGAGTACCATGTCAAGCTTGTAGAAGTGTTACGTTCCTTTTCGGATGATGTTCTGCCTAAAAGCATTGATGAAGCCGTTATTGACCTGACTAATTACCAGTACGTGTACAAAGATATACGCCAGACAGCGCTGGCCATCAAACAGGCGATTCGGGAAAAAGTGGGTGATTATCTGCGGTGTTCAATTGGTATTGCACCGAACGCGTTCCTGGCGAAACTAGCCTCTGACGTGCAAAAACCCGACGGACTGACGATCATTACGCCCGAAACGATCGACGACGTCCTACGCAAGCTACGCCTGACAGACCTACCCGGAATTGGTCAGCGGATGGCAGTGCGACTGGAGGAGGGCGGCATACACACCCCTTTGGCGCTACGTTATGCCAAACCCGAGCACCTCCGCGCTGTCTGTAAAAGCATTATCGGCTGGCACTGGCACCTGCGCCTGAATTTTGGTGGCGAGGTTGATCTGGGTGAAAACGATGCCTACAAGAGTATGTCGGCTATGCGTACACTCTCGACCGAGCAGCGCCACTCACCCGAACAACTGGACGAGCTGCTTATGTCGCTTTGCCTGACGCTCGAACGCCGGATGGTTCGCAACAACGTTTTCTGTCAGGAACTGTCGTTTTCCTGCCGCTACCACACCGGCCGGACGTATAATTACGAAGCCCGGCTACCGAACCCTATGCAGGATGGTTCGGAACTGTATCAGATTATTCGGCAGCGACTCGATAAATTCCAGCAGGCCCACCAGTGCGAGCCTGTACTGAATAGCCATTTGCGTAGCATGTCGGTAGTCGTTTTCCGGTTTATCCCGGCTGATCTGATTCCGTTCAACCTGTTCGAGAAAAGCACCCGGAAGGACAAGCTCCGCCAGACACTGCATCAGCTGAAAAGCAAATACGGCACGGATAAGCTGATCCGGGCGGCCGAACTGCGCGACAACCCCATTTATCGGGATGTTATCGGCTTTGGCAACATCAAAGACTTGTGAGTCCTTATTTGATGGTTCGTTTTACCTCAAACCGTAATTGCTGCGTTCCTACCCGCCCGTCTGGCGCTAGCCCATTCACTTCCACCAGATACGTACCGTCCTGATCGGAGGTATAGAAATTGATCTGTCCCTGCGCATTAGGTTTCAGATCAGGGTTCCAGTACAGCAGCGTCCGGCCGTCGGGCAGGCGGCTTTCCCGCTGTTTGGGCGTATCGTAGCGGGGGGCGTAAAACTCCCGCTGTACCTGCAGACCATCGTAGTCAATTTTGATCTGGTATGAATCGAGTGGAAAACCGGCCAGATCACCTTTATAGGTCATAAAACTAACCAGCCCATCAAAGGTAGTCGGTCCGGTCATATACCGATTTTTGATGACGTCCAGCTTTCTGACTTTGAGCGGACTGAAGGCCATCATTTTATCAATATTAAAGGTGGGTACGCCATCCAGCAGCACCATCGGGTTATTCTCGAAATACTCACGATAGGGCGTATTGGGGACAATCCACTGAAAATGGCCCTGCCGCTTACGGACCATCACGCCCAGAACATACTCCCGCAAAACGTCCTCCGTTGTAGGGAAGCGCGTGTAGGCATCCAGCAGGTACGATTCACTCGGTGCGCCGTAAAACGCAGCACTGTCGATGGCCGGAGGCCGGTACTGAATTGCCCGATCGCCCAGGTAGGTCGTCTGCGTCTGCATACCAACGCTTCGGCTGAGCAGCGAAGCCGACAGCGATTCATCCGCTGAAAATTCAGCAAACCGGGTACCGGGAGCTTTATCACTGAACGGGTTAACAATAGTCAGTCGCAATAGACTATCTTCCGGCTCCGGTTGTACGATTAGTTGCTTAGAGCCATAGAAGTCAGGCATTTCGAACAGGATACGGCCGCTGGAATCGCTTATGGACGTGTAAAGCCGGATCAGCTTACTAGGTACCGACAGGTACGTCATCACGTTACGTGCTGGGGCACCCGTCGAGGGAGTTGTTACGGTTCCCTGCACGATCAGGCCGTTGTATTCAGGCACGAACGTAAAGGCTGGGCGGTGGGTCTCATCAGCCAGTATCGACGCCCAGCGGAACCGGCGCCAGCCGTGGGTAAGCATCAGGTTATCGGCTACTGCACGAGTTTCCGCTGTTTCCTGCTGAAAATAGTAATCCGGGTTTTCTACTGTCCCCTGCAGCGCTGAAGTCAGCCAGCAGTAATTCCGGATGCTGGTCGATGATCCGGACGCAAGTGAATCGAGCCGATACACCGCCATTGACAAATCGGCAGGCTTGCCGCCGGTAGAAGCCGTCAGCGTCACTTTTGAGCGCTGGGCGTACTGCGGTTGGTCGGTCGTTAAATCAATGGGCAGGAGCTGCGTTGGTCGTTTGAAATACAGCCGTTCACACAGAGGGTTGCGATTGGCATCGAACAGGGTGATGTGCGATACACCTTCCCCCAGCCTGTTCCGATCGATTGAGAACGTAGTTTCCTGCTGGACAGACTTGGTTTCGGCCAGTTTAATGGCCTGTCGCGTGTGGGCGAGCAGATACACCGTGGAGGAGCCGGATACGTTGCTACGTACCGAAACGGTCATCTGGCCGTTTTGATCGTCAAGGCGCATCACGTAGCCCTGTTCAAGCACCGTGGGCAGAGGCTGCGTTACGGTCTGTCCCTGTTTGTCCCGAAAAACGACCCGGTACGTTTCCGAGCTGACCGGCGTAACCTCAAAACTACCCATCCCGAACGGCTGCGTAGCAAAACGAGCTACGGTGTCATTCTTCGCTGTTAGTAGCCATCCCTGTGCGGCTATACCCCGGTCGGCCCTATCAGCAACCCGAAAAGCGACTCGGCTGGCCAAGCCCCGAACGAGGTTACCGCCCTCGGGAAACAGCTGCACCTGGTAGGCAGGCGTTGCCTGTTTGAGCGGTAAGCCAAGTGGCCGGAAGGGGTTGATAATTGTCAGCGGTTGTTCGAAAAACGTGGCCGCATCGAAGTTTTTCATCCAGTTGGTATACGCCCGAACCAGATACTGCCCCGACGACAGCGAGGCAGGCAGAAACAGATAGCCGCCCGCCCCATCTGGCGACAAGGCTACTTTGGTCTGCAGGACAGGCCTGAGTTCTTTGTCTAGTACCTCAACGTACGACACCTTGCTGACCGTAAGGGGCTGGTTGGTGTTTGCATCGACATAGTACACCTTGAACCAAAGGGTTTCGCCAGTCAGGTGAGTTGTCTGGTCCAGGTGAAGGAACAGTCTTTCCTGAAGCGTCTGCCGCTGATACGTATTAAATGCGTCCTGTATGGACGTAGTAGTTGATTGACCGAACGCCTGCCAGCCAACCAGCCACAACAGCACCGCAACAAGCCTTTTATCCAGGTATTTCATGAGGTTAGTGGTCACTAGTTGCTCCAGAACGCAGGACGCTTGTTGGTTCCCCTTAATCGGCAATCGACGCAGTACAACGATGATGTCAGGTACTGACTCTGATCAAAATAACCAACCACACCACCTGGCTGATTCTGGCGAATCTCATCCAACGTCATTGTATCGGTCTGACATAAAGTATTACCCGTCTGCGGATACCAGGGCGGCAGTTGCGCTTTCTGAATAAAAATGCGTTTGCTGGTGACGCTACCGACCCGAAAGAAACCGAGTACCAGATCGGCACTATTACTGACGGAGTGAATATTCCCCGTAATCTGCGAAGGCTGCGGATCGAAAAGCGAGCCAACGCTCTGGGTAATCTTGGCCAGTTGCTCGTAATAGTCGTAGGCTTCTTTGGTCAGGCCGTACTGCCGCACCAGCATACTATAGCGGATGCCCAGTTTAATCGACTGACCCGGAATAAACATCAGAGGGCGCTGGCTAATGATATCCTGACTCAGTCGGGCCGATGTACTCAACAGAATTGTGCTGGATGAATCGCCTGTCCAGCACCGATACGCATCTTCGGTCCGGCCGACAAGTTGGTTGTTGATCAATTCCAGCGAAGATTGATAGGCGGCCGTAAACTCCCAGGTTTCGTTATAATCCCACCGGTAATAGCGAGTATTGCCCCGCGGGTCGTGCGTATTCACGTTGATCTGAACACCGTCGTTTTCCACAAACCAGTTTACACTGTCAATCGCGGGTGTGGTTACGACGGGTACGTATTCCGAAACATACTCTTTTCCCTGCGCCGTTTTGATGCGCAACCGGTAGGTTTCGTTGATCAGTGGCGTAACCCCCGTTAGCGAATAAGTGCCGTTTCGGGTTTCCTGGAGCGGATAATTTCCATGATACATGCTCTCGATGGTCACCTGTGCTTTCGTTTCTACGGTAGGGGCTTTCGAATCGGCCAAGTTCTGCGTTCGCGTCAGCCGGATACTGGTCGTTGAGCCCGGAGCGCTATCGAAAAAACCGTTCACGACCAAATAGCTGCCCGGTGCTGTTATCTCGGGGGGCCGATAGGGATCGACACAACCGGCAACCAGCAGCACCAGGCTCCAGCCCAGCAGCCGGAGCACCGGTGGACTTGTTATCGAGCGAAATGTTTGAATAAGCCGCAGCATAGCCGGTTAGAATCTGAAATTATAGGTTAATGACGGAATAGGCTGACCAAAGATCGACAGGCGATAGCCATTCACGACACCATTTTCGGATTTGAAATAAATGGAGTACACGTTCCGCCGACCCGTCAGGTTATAGACCGAAATGGTCCAGAAGCTGTGGGCCAGTTTTTTCACTTTATGATTGCCTTCGATATTCATCGCGAAATCAGCCCGGTAATAGTCCGGCACTCGATACTGGTTCCGCTCCGAGAAGAACAGCCGCTGCGATCCGTCGAGTGTGTATTTAAGTACGGGTAGCGTAATGGGCCGGCCAGTGCTGTACGTAAAATTCAGCGACAGACTGAATCGCCGATTAACCTTGTAGTTGCCAATGAACGTCAGGTCGTGCGGTTTGTCGTAGCTACTGGGGTAAAATGACCCATTGTTGATCTGCTCAGCCTTATTTGGGCTGTTGGTTTGGAGCAACGTCCGGGCGTAGGTGTAGCTCAGCCAGCCGTTCAGTTTACCCGTCGTTTTCTTGATCAGGAACTCAACTCCGTATGCCACTCCCTGCGCGTTGACGACATCCGTTTCGATGTGCGAGTTCAGAATCAACGTAGCGCCACCCCGGTAGTCGAGCAGGTTCTGCATCGTCTTATAATACGCTTCGACGGAGGTTTCGATGGTATTACGCCGGTTGTTTTTGTAGAGACCAATGGCGTATTGATCACCAATCTGCGGTTTGATGTTCGGATCGCTCAGCTTCCAGATGTCGGTGGGCGAAATAACGGTTGTGTTGGACAGCATTTGGATGTACTGCCGCGTCCGGTTAAAGCTGGCCTTGATTGACGACGTTGGCGACAGTGTATACCGGAGCGCCAGGCGATATTCCGGGCCGTGGTAGGTTTTGATCGGCTGATTGTTACCGTACGTCAGCGTATCAGTAATAGTACTGACCGTCTGGGCAAGACCGGGTGCGTACTGAAACACTGACTTCGGACCCAGGTAGGTATAAAATGAGTACCTCAATCCGGCATTGATCGACAGCCGATCCGTGACGTCGAACTTGTCACCGACGTAGAACGCGCTCTCCAGGCCCTGTTCGTGCGGTACAACATCCGGCAGGATCAGCGATTCACTGCCGCGCGGCTGGAAACTGCCCGGAAACAGTTTATAATACGTAGTACCGAACCCAAAATCGACCGCGTGCTGATTGGTAGGGAAATAGTTAAAGTCGGCTTTCAGCTGCGACTGGTTCACCGCAAAATCCAGCTGGTAGGCGTTGATCGGATTTTTCTGGCTGTAAACCTGGTAGTTATAACCGCTGTAGCTGCCCGTGAAAACGCTGTAGAGCTTGTTATTAATAATGTGCTTCCATTTCAGCGTAGCCGTCCGGTTCTGGTATTCATAGGTCGTATCGGTATTCAGACGAAAATTGTCATGGCTCAGGTATCCGGTAAAATAAACGGTGTTCCGTTCGTTGGCGTCATGCGTTACGTGCAGATTCACATCGTAAAAGCCAGCCCGGCTGTTTCGGTAGGCGTCCGTAGGCAGCTGTTTCAGAATCCAGTTCGAGTACGTCGAGCGGCCACCGAGGATAAAGGCTGTTTTTTCTTTAATCAATGGCCCTTCAACCATCAGCCGTCCGGTCAGCAGGCCGATACCACCTGCCCCAACAAATTTCTTCTTGTTGCCATCACGCGTCTGTACGTCCAGCACCGACGACAGCCGTCCGCCAAATCGGGATGGAATTCCGCTTTTATAGAGCTCAGCGCTTTTAATCACATCCGGGTTGAACGCCGAGAAAAAACCGAACAGGTGCGACGGGTTGTAGATCGTTGCGTCGTTGTAAAGAATCAGGTTCTGGTCGGTAGCCCCCCCGCGGACGTTTAGGCCCGTTGAGCTCTCCCCTACTGATTTTACGCCCGGTAAAGTTAGCACAACCCGTAGCAGATCGGCTTCGCCCAGGGCGGTAGGCACCTGACGAATGGTTTTGATGTCGACCCGGTCCTGACCCATCTGCGTACCGGCAATGTTTACGTCCTTTTCGGCTTCAATGATTACCTCTTTCAGGGCAATCACGTCGTCTTCCATCTCAATGTCCAGCTTACCGTCGTTGTAGAGAACAATCCGGCGACGGGTATCTTTCATGCCGATGCTACGTAGCTTCAACTCGTGCCGACCGCGGGGCAGTGTCAGCGAATAATACCCGAATTGATCGGAAACCGTACCGACACGCGGATTGTCGACATAGATCGCCACGCCCACAACCGGCTCGCCCGACGCTACGTTCCGCACTGAGCCAGCCACCGTTGCCCGACCCGAGCGGATTGGATTCGTTCGGGTACCAACCTCGTAGGTTTTGGTTTCCGGCTCTGTCCGTTTGATCCGGCTCATGGCTAGGTAAGCATCCGCCGTCGAATCCGTGCTATTGGGATTTCTTCCCCGCTCGAAAAAGCCAATGGGTAATTCCGTACGAATAGGTCGTTCGAGTGTGATGTATACTCGCTGCTGAGCATCAATGGCAAAGGCGTACTTACTCCCGTTCAGGGCCTGATAGAGTACCCCCTGGAGAGGTATATTCTTAGCCTGGACCGTAATAAATAGGCTATCAACCTCTTTTGCATCAAAGTAGAATCGGTAGGTTGTGCTGGCTTCAATTCGTTCCGCAAATTGCTCGAAGCGAAGATTCGTGAAGCTTCCGTTGATCAGGATGGGCGAATGGTTCTGCCCCGACGCCCCTGTCAGCAGACAGCACAGAATAACCAGAATGAAAATACAACGGTATAGGTGGGGCATGCTCAGTGAGTTAGGTGGTCGTACTGACGCACAATGGCTGTGATAGCTTCCTCGCGCTGCTGCTTGAATTTTATTCCGTTGGCGCGCAAGTATTTTTGCAGCACAGAGGCTTGCTCCGGAAACAGCCGCAGGAGCGCCCGCTTTGATTTGACCGGATAGTAGGTTCCATTTTTCAGAATGAAGTAGCGATCTTCCTCCACAAAGTCGGCCTTGTACTGCCCGCTCGAAATATCTTCATGAATGGTCTTGACCCGGCGGGCCAGCGCCTTCACCGACCCATCGTACAGCAGTTGGTAGAAACCGGTACGTACCTCAACCGTACTGTCGCCCACCAATCGCGCAAAGTGATGACTACCTATCGAAAATGATCGGATTTGTTCGCTGTGCAGCCGAATCCGGTAAGGCGTTCCGGGACGCTGGATAGCCAGTTCATCCCGGACGATGTCGTACAGCATCGACACATTTTTATAGAAAACGCCATTATAGTCAACAGTGCCGATCTGCAGACTATCCGAGAAAAAGAAAGGGTGAATTTTTATCTGATAATTGTGTGCTACATACTCGTTTCCTTCAAAGAGATGAGCCTGTTTCTTCGTCGCCCGGTCATAAGCCAGCACAGCCTCTATCTGACCGGCGGCCATCGCCAGCGTATCAGCCGAAGTCTGGCCCAACCCAGTCGTCGTTTTTAGTAACAAACAAAGGACGAATAAACGATAAAGCATGAGGAAGGTTTGATTGCGGGAAGTAACCAATACAAATCCGCATTTTCAAACTCTTACTCTACTGAACTGGTATTCGTTGCAGAAAACTCAATAGTTTACGGCAGTTCTTGTTCTTTTGGACAAAAGAATGTTGTACGCCCGCCAACCACAGAACGCTCGATCCGCGTCTTGCATCGCGGGCAAAATTTATGGGCTTCCAGATCATCGTACGGTGAATTGTCCCATTCCCGAACGTGGATCAGAAAGTTCTTAGGGAAATCACGATACATCGCTTCGTACCGAATAGCCGTTTCGAGCACTAGCCGGATAGCCACATGAATCTGTGTAATCTGCTCGTCGGTCAGTGTATCAGCCCGTTGCTCCGGGTGAACGTACGCCTGAAATAACACCTCATCGACAATCCAGTTACCCAGACCAGCGACTATACTCTGGTCGAGCAAAACGGGTTTGATGAGGGCTTTTTTGCGCCGGAGTTTGTCTGCCAGTTGGTCGCGGGTTATGTCGAGCCCATCCGGGGCAATTTTCTTTTCTTTGAGAAAAGCATCAATATCCGAAACCAAACCGACGCGCTCAAACTTGCGCGGACAAAGAAATCCGAGATTGAAGCCGCCTTCGAATTCAAAGACGATCCGGGCAAAACGCGGCCGGTCGAGCGACGAATGATAATACTCCAGATCGCCCGTCATGCCGAAGTGCATTCGGACTATCACTTCCGGGTCGTCTGTCAGAACGAACAGGTTCTTACCGACCCGGCGTGTTCCGGTAAACTGGCGTCCCTCCAGCTTAGCCAGTAACGTGCTATACTCAGTGGTCAGTAATTTTTTGTCTTCGACCTCAATATGACGGATGGGCTGGTGCAGCGCGGAGGCTTCCAGGTACTGACGGCGAATTTCGACTTCGGGTAATTCAGGCATGTATTTTTTTGTCCATACAACCCAGTTTCAAGTCAGTTGTTCCAAACAGGAAGGCCATCTTTTAAATCTGTCAGTCCTCGTTCAGCGCGCGTACAAAAAGGTCAAATAACTGTTAATCAGCCCTCCTTCACTCCACAAAATAAACCATTTTAGTTATTTGCACGTTCTACAGGACAATACAAACGGGCTTACGTACGTTTGGGAGATACGTTTTATTGTGAGTGTTTTCACCAAAATGCATTCACGACATTTACCATCATACTACACAGGATGTAACAACTTCTACCGACCGCGCAAGCGGCTTTTTTAAGTTTTACATGTTTAATTGTTAAACTGAATTCCCAATGGAAAACAATCAAAAACCCAAGACTAATGGTGCCTTGTTAGCCGCTCTGATTATTATGACGGGCCTGGCAGGGGTATCGAGTTATCTGTATTTCGATCAAAAGAAAGTGTCGGAAAGTCAGGAAGTGACCATCTCCGAACGCGTTGAAGAACTGTCGTCAACCCGGGTAAAACTGGATTCGATCTCGACGGCCCTGGATGCCAAAATTGCCGAAGTGCAGAAATTGGGTGGCGATATTACGGAGCTGGAAAAAGTGAAAGCACAACTGGAGAAGGACAAAGCGTCTCTACGCCGGGGCAACCGGGTTTCGTTGGCTAAGTACGAATCGAAAATCAAGCAATACGAAGCGTTCCTGGTTGAAAAGGACACTCTGATTGCCAATCTGCAGCGCGAAAACGCTACGCTGACCGATAACGTACGCGTACTGGGCGACGAAAACACAGGGCTTAAAACGGATCGGCAACGGTTGAGTGACTCCGTTTCTACCGTAGTGGCCCAGAACCAGGACCTTAGTAGCAAGGTAACCCGGGCCGCAGCTCTTAAAGCTCAGAACGTAAAAGTATTGGCTGTCTCGTCGAAAGGAAAAGTTAAAGACGATGACTCGTACAAAGCGAAACGCCTAGATAAAATTAAACTGCTGTACACGCTGCAGGACAACCCTCTGACGCGCGAAGAGGCCAAAGAAGTATTTGTTCGGGTGCTGGACCCGCAGGGCGCAGTCGTGTCGGACATGGCTAACGGTTCCGGTACGTTTGTTGTTGATGGAAACGAAACCATCTACACGACCAAACAAACGGTGAACTACACGAACAACAATCAGAACGTCGAACTGATGTACACCCGTGGTATTCCTTACAAACCTGGTAAATACACTATTGAGTTGTATTCGGAAGGTTTCCGGATTGGCTCCGGCCAGTTTGCCGTTCGGTAGGCAATCCACCTGACAGCATAAACGAAAAGCCCGTCGAACGACGGGCTTTTCTGTTATCAGTAAGACCAGATAGATCTATTCGTAGTAATTCAAGATCTGGTGACCGCTTTTCGCCAGCAACTGGTCGCGACGGAACAGATCAATATCGGCCTGCATCATGTCTTTTACCAGACCCGCCAGATCGTATTTCGGCGTCCAGTTCAGTTGGGTCATTGCTTTGGTTGGATCACCCAGCAGCAGATCTACTTCGGTTGGGCGGAAGTAACGAGGATCAACCGCTACCACTTCTTTACCGATTTCAACGGCAAAATCCGGGTTCGACGAGCTAACTACTACGCCTACTTCGCTTTCACCTTCGCCTTTGAATTCCAACTCAACGCCGATTTCCGCGAATGCCATCCGGACGAAATCCCGGATCGACGTCGTTACGCCGGTAGCGATTACGAAATCTTCTGGTTTTTCCTGTTGCAGGATCAGATACATCGCTTCAACGTAGTCTTTGGCATGGCCCCAGTCACGCAGCGAATCCATGTTACCCAGGTATACTTTATCCTGCAGCCCCAGACCGATACGCGATACCGCACGGGTAATCTTCCGCGTTACGAACGTTTCGCCACGCAGGGGAGATTCGTGGTTGAACAGGATACCGTTGCAGGCATACATGTTATACGCTTCCCGGTAGTTTACCGTGATCCAGTAGCCATACAATTTAGCAACCGCGTATGGCGAACGAGGATAGAATGGTGTCGTTTCAGACTGCGCGTGGCCCTGAACACCACCATACAGCTCAGACGTCGACGCCTGATAGATACGTGTTTTCTCGGTCAGGCCCAGCAGACGAACGGCTTCCAGAATCCGCAGCGTACCGATCCCATCGACCTGTGCGGTGTATTCTGGCTCGTCGAAACTTACGCGCACGTGCGACATAGCACCAAGGTTGTAAATTTCGTCAGGCTGTATCTCCTGGATAATCCGGATCACGTTCGTTGAATCAGCCAGATCACCGTAGTGCAGTTTGAAACGGACATTTTTCTCATGCGGATCTTCATACATGTGATCAATCCGCTGCGTGTTGAATAACGAACTCCGGCGTTTGATGCCATGCACTTCGTATCCTTTTTCCAGCAGTAACTCGGCCAAGTAGGCCCCATCTTGCCCGGTGATTCCGGTGATTAACGCTTTTTTCATAAATCTTTTACGCGACGAAAGTCAAACGGCTGAATTGTACAAATTCCATCAAATATAAAGCAAACGCCTTAAAATCATAGCACTATTTTATTAACAGGCTACGGCGAATGTCCACTCGATCGGGCTGAATCTGCGCGGCAGGGAGCAGTTGCTTAATGGCTGCGTAGTAACGCTCTGAGTCGGTCCGTTTCATAAAATCGCCGACTTTGAGCCGGTACGTTGGCTGTGTATACGTCAGATATGGACTTAACTCAGGAAAATTTTGATAAATCAATAATTTAGCGTCGTCAGCAGCCTGACGCTGGTTGCCAACATACACCTGAATTCGGAAGCCACTGGCGTACCGAATGCTTCGATTGTTGGTCGCCATGGTGTCAAGTACCAAATCAAGTTCCCGATTTATTGAGGGTACGGTACTGGCGGTCGAGCTATTTGTTTTCTTAGGTTCGTTCCGGCGGGGGGCTGGCGTAGTCGATTTTGCCGGGGCAGTCGTAGTTGTCCGTGTGGGTTTAGCCGCTGGCCCGTCTACGGGTTTATATACCGGTCTGACGCCCGATAAATCTTCTGTATACCGGTTATAATCGACCGACGAACGGCCCGACGTAGTAGCGGGTCGGCTACTGGCGCAGCTGGTCAATAAGGCAGCGAGCAACCCGTAACCAAGACATAAATATCTGGGCATAAGTAAACCTGGATGAATAGGCAAAAATAGCCATTTTGTCCATCGAATTGCGAAAGGATGCCCGGGCCAGCGCAAGCCATCCGGGAATTTGGTTATTTTTGGGCTTTTATCAGGTACCATTCTCATGTTGAGTATACAAAGTCACGTATCACTTAAGCCCTACAACACATTCGGGATTGACGTCGATGCGCGATACTGGGTTGAGATTAATCACGAGAACGACTTACAGACGCTTCTCAGCATTTCAGAATTCCTGAATACGCCCAAGCTTATTCTGGGCGGAGGTAGTAACGTACTGCTCTGCCATGACTTCGACGGCCTAGTTGTCAAGATGAATATTCAGGGTATTGAGGTCGTCCGGGAAGACGATCAGCACGTCTACCTGACGGTGGGCGCGGGCGTCACCTGGCATGACCTGGTTGTGTACTGCGTCAGCAATGGTTATGCCGGCATGGAGAATCTGTCCCTGATTCCGGGCACCGTTGGTGCCGCCCCCATGCAGAACATTGGTGCCTACGGTGTTGAACTGGAGCAGGTTTTTGAATCACTGACGGCCATTCATACGCAGACCCGCGAAAAACGGACCTTTTCCCACGCCGACTGTCAGTTTGGTTACCGGGAGAGCGTTTTTAAACATGAACTGAAAGGTCAGTACATCATTACGAGCGTTACGTTCCAGTTGGATAAACAACCCGTATTTCACACTCGTTACGGCGCTATTCAGGAAACCCTTACTGAAATGGGCGTTTCCGACGAGCAGTTGTCGATCAAAGCCATCAGCGACGCGGTAATTCGGATTCGGCGGAGTAAGCTCCCCGATCCGGCGCAGATTGGCAATGCGGGTAGTTTCTTCAAAAATCCGGAGATTCCGGCTGAGCAATTTGATGCATTAAAGGATACGTATCCGGCGATGCCCGGTTATCCGCTTGATGGCAACGTAGTAAAAATCCCCGCGGGCTGGCTCATCGAGCAGGCTGGCTGGAAAGGATACCGCGCCGGCGATGCGGGTGTACACACTAAACAGGCGTTAGTGCTGGTCAATTATGGTTATGCATCCGGCAACGAGCTGATTGCCCTCGCCCGAAAAATCCAGGCATCCGTTCAGGAGAAATTTGGCGTAACCATCAACCCGGAGGTAAATATTATTTAGGAGAAAGGGAGGAAGGAGAAGGGGGAGGAGGGGGAAAGGAGAAAAGTTTGCTTCGGCATTCCTTACTCCTTTCCTCCCTCCTCCCTTTCCTCCTTTTTTATTCAAAACACAGCGATGCGGCTCCGAGGAGACCGGCGTCGTTGCCGAGGGTAGCCCGCTTGATGGCTAGGCCATTTTTGTAGTAATCGTTCAGCCAGTAATCCAGCGTTTTATTAACCGCAGGCAGGATGTAGTCGAACGAGGCCGACAGACCACCGCCAATCAAGACCTGTTTAATATCCAGAATTTTGATGAGCGCAGCCAGACCTTCGCCGAGAATTTCGCCGACTTCCGTCCAGATCTGCATCGCTAGTTCATCGCCTTCTACGGCAGCGGCCACCAGGCCCGTCGTTGAGATAGATCCGTCGTCGGGCAGATGCGTTTCACCGTTGTATTCGCTCCGGCGCAGTACGGCTAACTCCAGCAGTTCTTTCTTGCCGATGTTACGTTCCAGCACCCGACCATGACGCGATGGAATATGGCCCGGCTCCATGGCGTTACCATCCCCACCGGTAAAGATTTTCTTGTTAATGATGGCTGCCCCGCCAACCCCCGTACCAAGCGTAATGAAAATATAATTTTCCGTTATTTTTTCTTCGGCAAAGTAATATTCACCCAACGCAGCAGCATTGGCATCATTGGCCAGGAAAAATCCGGTACCCGGAAAGCGCTTGGTCAGAATATCAACGACCGGAATGTCATTGATTTCGGGAATAGCGGTGATTTCCAGCGGAACAGTACGATCCCGGTTGAGCATGCCAGGTAAGCCAATACCTACTTTTTTGACATCTTTATTCGCTAATAACTGCAGCGCAACAGCATCGCCAAAGCGGTCGATAAAATGGCCGGACTGGCGCCAGCTCATCGTATCGTGGCTATAGAAGTTGGAGATTTTACCCGTATTGGCATCCACGATGCCCATTTTGACGTTTGTTCCGCCAACGTCAATACCTAGATACTCAACGGAAGACATGTACTTATTTTTACGATTTACGAGTTTCGATTAACTAGTTCGGGTTGATCAAGTGTGCCGCAAGTTACGAAAATCAGCGTTGTATGGTAACGGTCTGAGGGAACAGTGTTCCACGCCGACTTATATATCTCCCAACTGAGGTCG
This sequence comes from Spirosoma sp. KUDC1026, assembly GCF_013375035.1. NCBI lineage: Bacteria > Pseudomonadati > Bacteroidota > Cytophagia > Cytophagales > Cytophagaceae > Spirosoma > Spirosoma sp. KUDC1026. Next base: position 600,473 of record NZ_CP056032.1, read on the forward strand.
AATCAGAATCTCTTCAACCACGGCACTGGCCGACAATGAATAGGCAGCCCAGGCCGTATCGGCCACATCTTCAGCCTTCATAAACCGATCTTCGGGCAGATCCGTACCGGCCCAGCTGTTTGTCAGCGTAGCCCCCGGCAGCAAGGCCGTCACTTTTACACTATGCGGTTTTAGCTCTTCGCGCAACACCCGGCTCATGCCCAGCAGGGCAAATTTCGAAATACAGTACGAGCCGCCGTTGGTGTAAGGCGTAATACTGGCGGTTGAGCACATCATAAAAATGTGTCCCTTCCGGCGGGAAATCATGCCGCCAATCAGCCCCCGCGTTAAATGATAGGCGCTCGCTACATTGGTAGTCATCAGCTCTTCGAATACGCCTTCGGCTTCGTTCTGAATCTGCCCCGGCTGAAAAACACCCGCGTTGTTGACCAGTACATCCACAGGCCGGTTCAGCAACCGAACATAGTCGAGCAACGCATTGACACCATCGCGGGTCGATAAATCGGCGGCAAACGGAAGCAGACCAGGGCTGGTGATTTCACCGACGGAGCGGGCGCAGACAACGGCATCAAAACCTTCGGCAACAAACTTATCCGCAATGGCCCGACCGATACCTTTGGAGCCCCCCGTGACAACAAGTAATGGATTCATAAAGCAGCAAACTAATCAACCAATTTCTGTTCGACTCCGAAAAGCCACCAGTTTCTGTCAGGGTGCAAGTTACGTTAGAAACCATTCTTCCTTTCGTACAGTTTTCCCGAGTGGGAACCGTCCGGCATGAAACCACTCAACTGAAAGTGGTTCCCGACAGCGCGATGCTGTGCCCTCTCTTTGCTACACGCATATGTCACGAATTGGTAAGTACTTTATTTTTCTGGGCACCCTCTTCCGAAACCGGGAAAAGCTGTCGGTTTATTTTCGGCTCATTCTGAACGAGTGTACGTCTATCGGCGTGGGCTCGATTTTCATTGTTGCGCTGGTCAATACGTTCATTGGTGCCGTTACCTGCGTTCAGACGGCGTATAACCTGACGAACCCCTTTGTTCCCCATAACATTATTGCCCTGATTGTGCGCGACAGTACCATTCTGGAACTGGCCCCTACCCTTACCTGTATCGTGCTGGCTGGGAAGGTTGGCTCCAACATCGCCGGTGAGCTGGGCACGATGCGCATTTCGGAGCAGATCGATGCGCTGGAAGTGATGGGGATCAACTCGAGTTCATACCTGGTCTTACCCAAGGTAGTCGCGTCGGTGCTGATGTTTCCGCTGCTGGTCATTATGGCAGCTTTTCTGTCCATTCTGGGTGGCTACATTGCTGGTACCCTGTCGGGGGTCATTACCCCCGAAGAATACGTATCGGGCCTGCGCTTCGACTATAATCCCTTTGGCGTTACGTTCTCTCTAACCAAAACTGTTGTTTTTGCTTTTCTGGTATCGACTATTTCAGCATTTCAGGGCTACAACGTAAGCGGAGGGGCACTGGAAGTGGGCAGCGCATCAACGGCGGCTGTAACGAATAGCTGTATCGCTATTGTAGGGGCCGACTTTTTGCTAACGCAATTATTGCTAACATAAATAATGGTGAATGAGTCAATGAGCGATTGAGCGAATAGGCTGACGCCAATAATGGTTTGCCGAAAATTATTCACCGCAACGGCGGACCATTCACTCATTCACTCATTCACTCATTCACTCATCGTCCATGCTTGACATCAAAAATATAACCAAGTCCTTTGGCGAACGGCAGGTTCTGGCAGGAATCAGCGACAGTTTCAAGCCGGGACAGACCAGCCTGATCATTGGCGGAAGTGGTACGGGTAAAAGCGTACTTTTAAAGTGCATGATTGGTCTGATTAAGCCGGACTCCGGCGAAGTGCTTTATGACGGCCGTAACTTCCTGACCGGCGACAAGGAAGAACAGAAAGCTATCCGGCGCGAGATGGGTGTTCTGTTTCAGGGATCGGCGTTGTTCGATTCGAAGACTGTGCAGGAGAACGTCCGGTTTCCGCTCGATATGCTTACCGATCAGTCGGAGAGTGAGAAAACAGACCGGGTGCATGAGTGTCTGGTTCGGGTGGGTCTGGAAAATGCCGCCGACCGGATGCCGTCCGAAATTAGCGGGGGGATGAAAAAACGGGTTGGTATTGCCCGGGCCATCGTCATGACACCCAAGTATCTGTTCTGCGACGAACCCAACTCCGGCCTCGATCCACTGACGTCCATCAAGATCGACCAGCTCATCAAGGAGATTACAGACGAATATCAGATCACGACCGTCGTTATTACCCACGATATGAACTCGATGATGGAGATTGGCGAGAAGATCGTTTTTCTCTACCAGGGCAAAAAACTCTGGGAAGGCAACAGCGATACGCTCACTCAATCGGACGTAGAGGAACTGAACGAGTTTATTTACGCCAATAAGCTGCTGCGTGAAATGAATCAATAAATCAGTATCAGCCATTTTCCAGAAGGGTATCCTGCGCAGGATACCCTTCTTTGTTATCAGACGACTGCACCATTTAAACCTTAGCGGGCTGGCTGGAGTCCTATGTACAGACGACTATGGAAAATTCCTTCCTGTGCCATCGTAGTTCGACGGCTTCTATCGTCCGTAATTGTATGCAACGCTTTCTCATTTTTCTTTTTACCCTGATCGCGCTGGGGGCTCATGCGCAACAAACTCGCAAATCAGTGGCTACGTATGATCCGGACTGGCAGCGTATTGATTCGCTGAATATGAAAGGGCTGCCCCAGTCGGCCTTGGCAATTGTCGACCAGATTTATAAGCGAGCCAAAGCCGAACGAAACGAGCGCCAGCTGGTGAAGGCAGTCATTTACCGGCAGTCACTTCAGAAATACTCGGATGCGGGTAGTACATTCCAGACGGTTCAATCGCTGCAACAGGAGTTAGCGGGCAGTACGTTGAGCACCCCAGCCCGGAACATCCTGCAATCGGTTCTGGCCGAAACGTACTGGCAGTATTATCAGCAAAACCGATGGAAATTTCAGAACCGTACAACGATAGTACGAGAGCCGGCAGTGCGCCGTCCGGGCCAAAATCAGGCCCCAGAAAACCAAGCTGATAGCCTGGCTACCTGGAACCTGCACCGACTCATCACGGAGATTATTGCTGCTTACAAAACTTCCCTGCAAAACGAAGCTACGCTAAAAGAAACCCCCATTGCTGCGTATGACCTGCTACTTGACAAAGGCAGCGATGAAGGCCGTTTACGCCGACCAACGGTCTACGATTTTCTGGCCCACCGGGCGCTGGATTTTTTCAAAAATACCGAAGCCGATCTGATACGCCCGGCGCAACAGTTTGAACTGGACCAGCCAGCGTATCTGGCTACGCCCAACCGCTTTGCCACTGTTCCACTACGTACCAGCGACAGTCTGTCACTACGGTTTCAAACGCTGACGCTTTACCAGCGGCTGATCGTCTTTCATCTATCCGACAGGAATCCAATCGCGCTGGCTGACGTTGATGCTGATCGGCTGACGTTCGTGCACCAACACAGTATTTTTCCGGAAAAAGACTCGCTTTATCAGCAAACGCTGACGCAGCAACTGGATCGGTACAAAAATCAGCCCCCCAAGTTTGTTTACGGCCTGGCGCTAGCTCAATACTGGGAGCAGCAATCGTATCGGGACAAAACCGGCAACTGGCGCAGGCAGGCCGATTCGCTGCTCACAAGCTTATTACAAAGTCCACCCGATGAAGGGCAGGATGCCCGAAACGCCCGGACCCTTCAAACCCAGTTACGGCAGCGGCAACTTCAACTAACCGTCGAGGAAGGAAATGCCCCCCAGCAACCGATTCGGGCGTTGGTCAATTACCGCAACACCCCAAGTTTCTACTACCGAATTGTCCGGGCAAAACCAGCTGAGGTTGCACAGAATTCTGTTGATAACCGAAAAAATCCGCTCCTGAAACGCTGGCTGTCTCTTCCGACCGTAGTGGAGCGAACGGTTCAACTACCGGACAACGGTGACTTGCAGGACCACAGCACTGAAATTGCGCTTCCTGCCCTACCGGTCGGGCACTACGTCATTCTGTCGGCGTTGTCCACCCCACTAACCGACTCTACGTCGATGCTGGCTTATACGCCACTGGTAGTGACCGAACTGAGCTATCTGATCGATTTGCACGGATCACCAGCCGGTCGAAACGCGAAGCCAACCCCTACGATTTACGCCATGCACCGACAGACGGGTAAACCGCTACCGAATGTAACGGTTCAGCTGGCTGAAAGCTATTACGCCAACAACCGTCAGCAGACCCGTCCGGTCGGTAATTACAAGACGGATGCACAGGGTCGTTTTCAGATCCCCCAAACCGTTCAATCCGGCAAAAGTTACCCACTTTGGCTTATCGACCAGCAGGACACCCTCGAAACGGCGGGCGTTTACAACGCCAGGCCCAATCCGTCCTCTGATACGGACACTGTACAAACCAATGCCCTGCTATTCACCGACCGGGCCATCTATCGACCCGGTCAGCCAATATACTTCAAGGGGGTCCTGTACGCCAAAAAGGGGGACCAGTTACAGGTAGCGGCCGGTCGGTCAACACCAGTAACGCTGACCGATGCCAACGGAGAGGGGGTATCGAGCCTGACGCTGACCGCCAACGAGTTTGGTACGGTCGAAGGTAAGTTTACTGCGCCAGCAGGTCGCCTGACCGGTATGATGACGATTTCGATACTCGACGATCAAACGTCGATTCGGGTGGAGGAATATAAGCGACCAACCTTCGAAGTCGTTGCCGATCCTGTTAAGGGTAGCTATAAACTCGGACAGTCAATCGCTATAAAAGCGAATGCGAAAACGTTTTCGGGCGCACCTATTGATGGCGCCCAGGTCCGGTATCGTATTACCCGACAACTGCTTCCCCGTTGGCCGTGGCTGAAACGGGGCTGGCAAATATTTCCACCGGCGTCTAGCCAGGAAACAGAAATTGCCAATGGCACGCTGACAACAACGAATACTGGTACGTTATCACTCTCGTTCGTTGCCAGTCCGGATCGGAGCGTTGATCGAAAGACCAATCCCATTTTTCAGTACACCATCACCTTCGACGTAACGGATGTTTCCGGTGAAACGCGGTCAGCTAAACAGACGCTACGTATCGGCTATTCCGCCCTGACGGCTGCGCTCAACATTCCGGAACAAATCGAAGGTAATCGGCAAGCAGTTGGCGTATCGATTCAAAACGCCGGTGGTCAACCCGTACCGGCAACGGGTCAACTTACGGTCTATCCAATTCAGGCACCGCAGCCTGCCCTTCGGAAACGGCTCTGGGAACAACCCGACCGCTTTGTCCTGAGCCGAGACGAGTTCAAGCGACTATTTCCGCTGGATGTGTATCAGGATGAAGATCAGCCTGAAAACTGGCCTCGCAGTCAGGCGATTGCTCAGCTGCCGGTACGCACGTCGGGCCGGGATAGCGTATCGCTGGACTTGAGTAAGTACCCAGCAGGGGCTTACGTAGCCGAGCTAACCGTAACCGACTCAACTGGTGAAACAGCTCGTCAGACACAGTATTTCACCGTCACGACACCTCAGCGGCCCGTTTTAGCGGTGTTAGCTGATAACTGGGTTCGGGTTGTGGAATCGGAGGTAAAACCCGGTAAAACGGCGACCATCTGGCTGGCGAACGATGGCCCCGGCTGGGCGTTGATGCGAACAGATACACAGGAAAAATGGATTAAGCTTGGAGATAAACCCGTTCGGATTGCTGTACCGATTCCGGCCAGCACACGTACAAATGTGTCTATTTCGTTTACGAAAATTCAGAACGGGCGGCTCTATCAGGACACGAAGACAATTCCGGTCTCGCAGGCCGACCAGCGTCTGACGATCGAAACCATTACGTTCCGCGAACGGCTGAAGCCCGGTCAGCCGGAAGAATGGACGTTACGTATCAGCGGACCCGGCAAGGAAAAAGTTATGGCTGAAGCTGTGGCGACCTTGTACGATGCCTCGCTGGATAATTTTCAGAAATTGCACTGGCCTGACGTTAATCGCTCCGCTGCTGAGGATTACTCATTTAATGGCTATTGGTCAGACAATGGCTTCAAAACGCGGGGCAGTGTTCTCCTGAATTATGACTTGCGCTCGTATCCCTTTCAAACGATAACGTATGATGCCTTGAAGCGATTACCTACTAGCCCCGTGTATCGCGCAGGTGCAGCCAGAACGTTAAGTGGGGCTGTTTCGCTTAAAGGAGCCGCTACCGAAGTAGCTCCTGCTATCCAGACAGATAGGTTCGGCTGGGATAGTCAGCCGCTGAATGAGGTTGTTGAGGTGGGCTATGGTCAATCTAAAACGATATCTGCCAACGAACCTCAACTCAACCCCCGACGTAATTTCAACGAGACAGCCTTCTTCTTCCCTACGCTACATACCGATAAAGAAGGTCGGATTCTGCTGAAGTTCACCATGCCCGAAGCGCTTACCCGCTGGCGGTTGATGCTTTTTGCCCATTCGAAAACGATGCAGACGGGAAGTCTGGAGCGCTCGGTAGTGACGCAGAAGGAATTGATGATTACGACCAACGCCCCCCGCTTCCTGCGCGAAGGCGATACGTTACGGCTCACCGCCCGTGTCAATAACCTGACGAGTAGACTGTTGGCCGGCTCGGCACAACTGGAACTGTTCGACGCGGCCACCAACCAGCCCATTGACGCTAGCCTCAAGCACGTAGTCACGCCGGTTAACTTTACGGCACAGGCGAACCAGAGTACGGCGCTCGGCTGGACACTGGTTATCCCTGCGGGTCTGGATAACGTAACAGTCCGCGTAACGGCCAAAGCAGGTGCGTTTACCGATGGAGAGGAACGAACCCTCCCTGTTTTGCCAAATCGGATGCTGGTGCTGGACGCCAAACCGTTTTATCTCAACGGCACTGGTACCAAGACGGTTACTCTTGATGCCTTAAAAAATCAAACCAATATTGCCAGTCAGGCAGAACGGTTAACGATCGAGTTAACGTCGAACCCGGTCTGGACCGCCCTGCAGAGTCTGCCTTATCTGGATAATCAATCGCTGCTCTGCTCCGAACAGCTATTTAGTCAATTTTACGCCAATGCCCTGGGTAGCCGGATCGTGAGCGCCCGGCCCGATGTTCAGCAGGTCGTGGCTAACTGGCAGAAGCAGGCGCCGACTAATCCGCTGGCAGCCAACGAAGAACTGAAAGCCGTTACGCTGAACGAAACACCCTGGCGACAGGCGGCCCGGACGCAGACCGAACAGCAGGCCCAGCTAGGGCAGTTTCTGCAAACCGATAACCTCCTGGCCCGTCAGCAGCTGGCACTGGATAAACTAAAGCAGCTACAAATGCCCGACGGGGGGCTGGTCTGGTTTGCGGGTATGCCAACCGATCCGATCGTTACGTTGCATGTCCTGAGCGGTTTTGGTCACCTGGCCAAGTTGGGCGTTACGTTTAAGGCGAGTCAGCAGCAACAGATTCAAGCGATACAGAACAGTGCGCTGCAGTTTGCCGATACGTATGCGAACCAGTGGCTGGAGCGCCAACAAAAGGAGAAGGTAGCAGATGGATTGAGTTATTGGGCAATTCAATACCTCTACACTCGTAGTTTTTACTCAGCAAACGCAGCAGATTCTAAAGCAGTAGCTTACATCAAAACGCAGGCTGTTAAAAACTGGCTCCAGTCAGGTCTACAGGAACAGGCCATGATTGCCCTGGCCCTGCACCGGCTTGGTGACAGGAAGACACCAGTTGACATCCTGAAATCGCTGAAAGAACGCGCCACTACGTCCGACGAGATGGGTATGTACTGGCCTGCCAACAAAGCCGGCTTCTACTGGCAGCAGGCACCCGTCGAAACGCAGGCCTTGCTGATCGAAGCCTTCGATGAGATCACGGGCGATCAGACTGCCGTCAACAACATGAAGCAATGGTTATTGGCGCAGAAGCGCACGCAGGCCTGGCCATCGACGAAGGCCACGACCGAGGCTATTTACGCCCTGCTGCTGAAAGGTGATGAGTGGACAGCGACGAAACCCGCGACCGAGCTTCGCGTCGGCGGTACACTGGTTACCGCTGCCGCCGATGAGCCAACCGGTTATCAAAAAGTAACCTATCAACCCGCGCAGATCAAGTCTGACATGGGTACTGTTTCGGTAACGAAAACTGGTAGTGGTCCGACCTTTCGTGATCCGACCTGGGGTGGGATCTACTACCAGCATTTCGAACCGCTGGACCGGATCGTTACGTCAGACAGAAACGGCAATCTGGTCGTGGCCAAAACGCTTTACCGTCGGCAAGATTCTTCGGCAGGACCAGTTATTACGCCTGTTTCTGAGCAGACTACCTTGAAACCGGGCGATCTGGTTACTGTGCGGGTAGAGCTTCGGAACGACCGCGACATGCAGTACGTCCATCTGAAAGACAGCCGGGCGTCGGGTTTTGAGCCGGTCGCTATGTTGTCGGGCTACAAATTCCAGAATGGCCTGGGTTATTACGAAGCCCCCCGCGACGCCAGCACAGATTTCTTCCTGTACCGCCTGCCAGCCGGTACGCACGTGTTCGAGTATCAGGTTCGGGTAGTCCATACCGGCGCGTTTGCTGCGGGTATCGCCACGGTCCAGAGTTTTTACGCACCCGAGTTTTCGGCGCACTCTGCCGGTTCGCGGGTGAGTGTCAAGTAAAGTTCTTTAACAAAATCTGCCCTCCTTTCTGGCTTTTAGCATTACGCTATGGACAGAAAGGAGGGCAGTCTTTATGATTACCTCCTGAAAACTTTACCCTACTTACTCGCTATTTCTTTCAGGCTCTTGATCCCCATATTCCAGAGAATGAAAGAATAAATGTCGCCGGTCGTTTCGATGTTTTTCTTCGTGTTGCTGGCCCCGTGGCCCGAGTTGGTATCGATACGTATCAGGACCGGGTTGCTGCCTTTGTAGACCTCCTGTAAGGTAGCCGCGTATTTAAACGAGTGAGCGGGCACCACCCGATCATCATGGTCGGCGGTGGTAATCATTGTTACCGGGTAGTTCGTGTCCGGTTTCAGGTTGTGAACGGGTGAGTATGCGTAAAGTGCCTTGAACTCGTCGGCATTATCACTGCTGCCGTAGTCGGCAATCCAGTTCCAGCCGATCGTGAACTTGTGAAACCGCAGCATATCCATCACCCCTACCTGTGGAATGGCAACCCGGAACAGATCGGGGCGCTGGTTAATAACAGCTCCCACCAATAATCCGCCGTTTGAGCCGCCCTGAGCCGCCAGCCTGGCGGGGGAGGTATATTTCTCGGCAATCAGGAATTCAGCCGCAGCGATGAAATCGTCGAATACGTTCTGTTTTTTCAGCTTCATACCCTGTTCATGCCACTTTTCGCCGTATTCGCTCCCCCCCCGCAGGTTGGCCTGGGCATAAATGCCGCCCTGTTCCAGAAACGGAATCCGTAACGGGCTAAAGCCGGGAGTCAGGCTAATATTGAAACCGCCGTAGCCGTACAACAGGGTTGGGTTGGTACCGTCCAGCTTGATGCCTTTCCGGTACGTCAGAAACATTGGGATCTTCGTGCCGTCCTTGCTGGGGTAGAAAACCTGCTTTGTTTCGTAATCGTCGGGGTTGAACGACACTTCGGGAGCCCGGAAAACCGTGCTTTTCCGGCTGGCCAGGTCATACCGGTAAATAGTTGGGGGAAACGTGAACGAGGTGAACGTATAGAACACGAATTTATCGTCTTTCTCGCCCCCGAAGCCCCCCGCCGAGCCAATACCCGGTAGCTGTACATTGCTTTCAAGTTTTCCGGTATAGTCGAATACATTGATCTGCGACGTTACGTCTTTTGAGTACTCGACGAACAGCTTGCCGCCCGCAGCGTTGACGCCCCCTTCGGTAATGGGTTCCGGCCGCTCGGGAATCAGCGTAGAGAAGGCTTTCTTTTTCGTATCGAAGGCAACCACCTTGCTATTAGGCGCTTTCTCGTTGGTCAGAATCAGCAGCCGGTCGCCGTCGTTGTCAACAACACCATAGCTGAAGTCGGTTATATCCGACACAACAGGCACGAAATCTTTCTGTGACGCCCGGGCATCGTTAAACAGCAGTGCGTTACCGTCCTTACCCTGCCCCCGGTCGCTGATCGACAGCAGCGCAAATCGTTCGTCGTCGGTCGTGCTCACGATATGGAACCGCTGCGGATGGGCCGCATCTTCGTAAATCAGCTTATCGGCGGACTGGGGGGTGTTAAGCTTATGGAAGAAGACCTGGTGGTTTTCGTTTTTCGCGGCAAGGGCGCTGCCTTCCGGTTTTGGGTAGCGACTATAGTAAAACCCATCGCCCTGCCAGGCCGCCCCGGACACCTTCACCCACTCGATTTTTTCGGGCAGGTACGTCTTCGTTGCCAGCTCCATGATCTGGTATTCCTGCCAGTCGGACCCACCTTTCGACAGGCCAACCACGGCGTATTTTCCGTCCTTCGACAAGGAGAACGCGCCCAGTCGGGTTGTTCCATCGGTGGACAGTTTGTTTGGATCGATCACTACCTCCGGTTGCCCGTCCAGTCCTTTCTGTCGGTACAGGACCGCCTGGTTTTGCAAGCCGTCATTCTTGGAGAAATAAAACCACTCACCCCGCCGGTAGGGCGCCGAGTATTTAGGATAGTTATAGACCGCTTCCAGACGCTGCTGCAACTGTTTCCGGTACGGGATTTTATCCAGATATGCGAAAGTGACCTTGTTTTCGGCCGTGACCCATTCGGCGGTTTCAGCCGAGCGATCATCTTCAAGCCATCGGTAGGGATCAGCCACTTTTGTCCCATGATACGTATCAACCTGATCGGTTTTACGGGCCTTTGGATAGGTCAACGGCTCTACGGCCTGACCCAGCGCAACGGAAGAACTTAACATAAGCAGTAAGCGTAGCGTGTGTTGAGAGTACATACGTCAGAAAAAGAAGGATTCGCGTGGCTACTAAGTTCGTGTCCCGACGTCGTAATGACAAATTGATGTCTGTTAGTTGCTGGTTCTTGCCCCTTCAATAATCGGCACCGGATCTCCACCAGCAAATTTTCATATGCCAGAACACAACTTGGAAAATACAGAAATACTCTACTCATTTACAACGCCTTAATGCTATTCTTTTGGTAAATACGGTCACTTCATATTGGCGTTTAGTATTGACGGGTTGTTTGCTGCTGTTGCAGCTGGCAGGCTGGTCCCAGGTCGCTTATCAGGTCGACCACATCGGCGTTAGCGACGGGCTGGCGCAGGGCTCGGTCTACTACATGCACAACGACAGCCGGGGGTTTCTCTGGTTTGGTACCCAGGACGGCCTGAATCGCTACGATGGGCACCGATTCCGCACGTACCGCCCCATTGCCGACGAACAGGGCGTGGCGCAGGCGGGTTCGATCCGGGGTGTTAATATCCTGGGTATTGTCGAAGACCCCGCCGGAAACCTGTGGATCGGTACGGAAGAAGGACTGAACCGGTACAATCGCCAGCGTGATCAATTCGATCATTTTCCGTCAACTGCTGCCGAGCATTCGACCCCATCAGCTCGCGTGCTGCCTTTTTATATCGATAAAACCACCCTGCTCTACCTCAGCGACGCCGAAGGTCTGGTACAGCTCAATCACCGGACGTTGCAGAAAACAGTACTGAACAGGGACATTCATCTGACGAAAGAATATGACCTCCCAAACGGAACGGTTCGCACGGGGCAGGACAACATCTGGCTTCACGCCCCCAGAGGGATTATCCGGTATAACCTTCGGGACAAAAGCCTGACCCACTATTTCAGCGATCATCCAGCTAATCGGTTCGGACCGGTACAGACGGTTTTTTCCTTTCACATCGATGCCAACGAAGTTGCCTGGCTGGGTACGGGTAATGGTCTGATCCGCTTCGATTACCGACAACAAACGTATCGCCACTACCCCACCACCCTTGATCAGCAACCGATAAGCGCTATCTACAGTGTTGCCGCCGACGCAAAAGGGCAGCTCTGGCTGGGTACACAGCGAGACGGTGTCTTGTTATTCGATCAGCACAAAGGGCAAATCGCGCCCATTCGCAGTACGTCCGGCCTGATACAGCGACTGAACGAGTTCGAGATCAGCAAGGTCTATGTCGATAAAATGGGCGTCGTCTGGATCAATACCGACCCCGATGGTCTGGTGCGCATCATCCCGGATATTTTTCTGCTGGGTGGCCTGAAAAAATCGTCGGCCAACAGCCTGCCGCCCGATCAGCGACTGAGCCACTACACCGTTCGTGGCTTTATGGAAGAGCGGCCCGACCGCCTTTGGATCGTTCAGGAAAGCGGGATCGACATTTTCAATCCGCAGACCAATCAGGTTGTCGAGCGCTATCTAACCAATGCACAGCCGACGGATTCGCCTATGCACAACCAGGCAAAGTGTATTTACAAAGACCCGGAGCACCGTATCTGGGTGGGTACACCGGGGGGCGTCCTGGCGTTTCAACCTGCTACCAAAACATTTCAGCCCATTCTGTTTGCTGAACAACGTAGCGAAGTGGCCGACAACTACGTTCGTAACCTGCTTAGCCTGAATGATTCGACGCTGCTGGGAGCCACCGAAGAAGGACTTTTTTTACTGAATACCCGTCGACGGCAGTGGAGCCGGGCTCCTGTTCTGGCAGGGCAGAATATGTTCAGTCTCTGGTACGACGCCCCCACGCGTCAGCTTTGGGTGGGCACCTACACGAATGGCTATTACTGTTATCAGCTGCCGCAACGAAACCTGCAAGGCCCCTGGAAACGAGTAAGCTCGGGTTTACTGGGATACACAGTACTGCACATTCGGCCCGACGCGGACAAAAAAACACTGTGGCTCTCCAGCGACCGGGGACTGGTGGCGCTGCACAAGGGTACGAATGAGTTCCGGCTTTTCAGCGAGCGCCAGGGACTGGCCAACTCGTTTGTGTATGGCTCACTCGCCGACGCGCAGGGGCACATCTGGATCAGTACCAATCGGGGTATCTCGCGCATTACGCTGGAACCACGAGCCATCAAAAACTTTGCTTTGCGGGATGGCCTCCAGGGGTATGAATTCAATGGAAATGCGTTCTGCCAAACCGCCAATGGTGAGTTCTATTTTGGTGGCGTCAACGGCTTCAACCGGTTTCGGCCGACCAATTTTCACACGAGTCTGTTCGACCCCAAAGTACATATCAACTCGCTCAGCGTTAACGAAGAACCATTCAGCGGTAATGGCTACGTGGGTGAGGCCGACCGGGTTGAGTTGTCGCCCGAGCAGAACACGATTGCGCTTGACTTTGCCACCATCGACTTTTTCAGCAACGGGCATAACAATTACCAGTACCAGCTGAAAAACTACGACGATCGCTGGGTATCATCGGGGGAACGCACGTATGTACGCTACGCCAATCTGCCCGCGGGTGATTACATTTTTCAGGTCAAAGCCGCGAATAAGGACGGTCGCTGGAGCAACTACACCCGGCGGCTGATAATTCATATTGCCCATCCGCTCTGGCAGCGACCTCCCTTCCTGCTGGCGGCCTTACTAATGCTGACACTGCTCATTTTTTTCTGGATCAAACGACGCGATACGATGCTGCGCCGGCAGGACGCCGAACGACTGCGGCTGGCTTACGACATTCAGGAACAGGTCAAGAAAGAGATTGCCCGCGATCTGCACGACGAAATCGGCACCCGCCTGGCCACCATCAAGCTGTATACGACTCAGCTCACGCGGCAGGTCGGTGAAACACCAACCATTATTTCTTTGCGCACCACCATTTTTGGCTTGATTAACGAAACCATCAGCGACGTCCGGGATTTGCTACGCAAACTCAACCCGCAAACACTGGAACGACATGGCTACGTAGCAGCTGTCGATGAGCTGTTTTCCCGGATCAACGCTACGGGGATTATTGATATGCAGCTGGACATAACCGGCCTGGTTGAATCGGCTCCAGACCCCGATCCGCTTAATTATCGGTTCAAAGCCACTACCGAGGTAATGCTTTACCGGATTACGCAGGAATTGGTCAATAACTCGCTTAAACACGCGAACGCCAGCCGGATTACGTTGCGGCTTCAGGTACAGAATGACCGCCTGCTGCTCGCCTATACCGATAATGGTCAGGGATTCGACCACGATAAGATCCGCCAAAATTCTACCGGCCTGGGTCTGGGCAGTATCGAATCAAGGGCAGCCATTCTGAACGGTCGAACCATCTGGCAGACCAGCCCGGGGCACGGGATGCATGTTCTGATCGACGTACCAACGGAAAAACTTTCCAACCGGCGGTTTACGAACAGCCGGAAACCGGCCTCCGACGATCTTAATCAGACACGGGAACAATAGGGCCGAGCCGGGGAATCAGGCCAAGTGAGTCGCGCTGAAGCAGTAATTCAAACAAGCGTACCGTAGCGGCTGCATCACCCTGCGCCCGGTGGCGGTCATTCAGCGGGATATTCAGCGACGCGCAGAGTTTGCCCAGGCTATAGGATGGGTAACCCGGAATCAGTTTGCGGCTCGTTCGAACGGTGCAGAGTGTACGTCGGGCGAAATCATAACCTGCCCATTCGAGCTCTTTCTTGAGAAAGTTAAAGTCGAAACTAACGTTGTGAGCCACAAAGACAGCATCCTGCGTTATTTCAACAATCCGCGAGGCTACGTCAGCAAAAAGAGGAGCGTCCTGCACCAGTTCTTCCGTGATACCTGTCAGATGCCGGATAAACGGCGGGATCGGGCATTCCGGATTGAGCAGTGTATGAAATGAATCCACGACCTGCTGGCCATCATGGCGAAATATGGCAATCTCAGTCAGGCGGGTTTCTCCTTTGACGCCCCCTGTCGATTCTACGTCAACGATACAATACACGGTATAAATATACGACTTTACAGCGTTCGTTGGCTTTTCCGGCTAACGGGCGGCCTGCAATAGCCGACTTTTTAGAGGTCTATTGGCCACGACACCCTGACGAATCAGTTCCATTGTATACTCCAGTACGTATTCCCGGTTGGTCATCAGGTCGTTATAGGTTCGTTCGACCGTAAAGTCGGGTTCGACCGTAAATCCATTCGCACGGTCGGCAGTAACGGAGTGAGTCAGCTTTTTGAGTGGAATACGTACCTGAATGCGGGAGTTGGGTAGCGTAACGGTCTTGAAATGGCCCGCAAAATCGCCCCAGTATGCACTTCCGCTGGCTTCGCCCACAAAGGTACCCAGACCCGCGTCAAGCGTTTTTGCCAGAACCGACGTGGTTGCCGAAAACGAAGCCCCATTTACCAGAAAATACAACTTTCCTTTGAAGGCATTCTGTTTGTACGGATGGTACTGATGCCGACCCGACCGGCTGGCAAACCCGCCCCGGGCATCGGTTTTGTAGCGCAGGCTGAAATTGAGGGCCGACAGCGGATTCCAGCGGGTAATCAGTTCGGCGCGGGCAGCCCGTTTCATTTCCTCCTGCTCCATGATCGCAAACTTCCTCGGCATCCAGTACCGCAGCAGTTCGGCCGAGTTCGCCACAATGCCTCCGCCGTTCCCCTGCATGTCGACAATCAGGTGCTGAATGTTCTCCTCCCGAAGTTGTCTGAAAGCCCGTTTCAGCCGCCGGTTAAAGGCCCACTGGAACGGATCGCGTTTTTTCAGCCCCATAAACGACGATACCCGTAGTACAGCCGTTCGGGTAAGGGTATCAATGACACGAACCGAGAGATTGGGCTGACGATCGATTTCGTTCCGGTATCGCAGTCGGACTGTTGATCGAAATGCATCGAGCGTTGGGCAGGCTAATCGGGTTTGCCGGGTCAGGCTGTTGTTAGCCAGACGATACGTAATAGTGACAGAATCGGCCCAGCCGTACCAGGACGCGTAGTAGTCCGCAAATTGAACCAGGCTCCACTGCCGACGGCCCGTGCTGTTATCGCCATCAGACCCCGAGTGGTCAGCGTTCATCAATTCGGCGTGTATGTCAGCAACAGGTCGCCCATTGACCGTTAGTAGCTCGGTTCCCCGCCGGAGAGTCGTGTCGGTCGATACGTTATGGCTGATGAAATACGTATCATCCACCGACCGGATAAAGAACGGCAGGTAGCGCGTGCTTTTTCCGATGTAATTCCGCCGGTGGTTCAGGTTCGTGTGCCCGTCTTTGATCGACGTAACCAGCGGGCTGATGTGATGGAAGAATGACAGGTAATCAACCGGGGCCGTAAGCTGATTATACAGCGAGTCGTAGAGCTGTTCCATTCGGGCCTGGGGGGTGTAATACCCAACGCCCGGATGCAGTTGGTCTAGTTTACGTTTAAGAAAGGTGAGGTCGGCGCGGGCCTGGTCAGGAGAAAGGGGCTGGGCAACGGTGAGCTGGAAGCTGAGCCCAAGACATAGCAGAGATACAATCAGAAATCGGCCTAAAGTCATCGTTTACAGTCACGGTGTCTAGCGCTGGCAGAGCCGCCAGGCAGTTGATTCTGTGAATATAAAAATCGACGCAACTATAAACAATAGATTATGTTTATAGACTTAATAATATTTTGTTTTGAATTGATTAAACGGCAAAAAGTAAACGTTTTAGAGCTAGTCTGTTTACAACAGCATCGGTACTACAAAGCCAGGTCCGATTGGTATTGAGTCAATAGATAGTTTGTCTGCTACCACCCAAATCCGATTAAGGCATTCAGCTGCAAGGCTGCCTGTGGATTTGCTCCGGTTCGGTAAAACACTTCTGGGCCAGCGCTCACATCGACATAGCCAAACCGACCAAGCCGTCGTTGTACGCCGTACAGAATGGTAAGACGGCCAGTATCGATGCCATTAGCCAGCCGATAGTTTTCTATCGATTTAAAAAGCGATCCGTCTCGCCAATTATATAAATGAGTTGATTGAAACTGCTTGACGGGCGACGACCACACCGCACTGAAATAATTACCGCTAAAGTTGTTGGCTGACTTCCCCTGCTTAATTCTGCGAGCCATATTATAGTAATAGCGTACGCCAGCTTTGTAATGCACTTCCAGGGAGTTCATTTGCACCACCGTACGAATGAAGTCTGGATCAAATCCAGCCGGTAGAGATCCCGTCGGCCTTCGATTGAGAGCGTATCGCCAGTATCCATCCAGGCCACCCAATACAGAGAATGAAGGACTAACTTTATGTTCTACGGCTATTTCTGTATTCAGGCCAGCGCGCAGCCGGTAGACCTCACTGAAACTGCCGCGATCACCACCCGGCCAAAAACCTAACTTAATCAGCGTTTTCTCTTCAACATTTGCCCGGGTGATGTACCGAAAGAAGCGTTTTAACTCTTCTGCAGAGAATTTAGCATCCTCGGTTTGATACTCAGTCCGGATCGAATCCGACTGGGCATAGAGCGAATTAATTGAACAGCAACTAAATAATATGATATACACAACTGCTTTCATAGATAAGTTTTATATACTGTAGACTTTAATTCGATTGAATAGTTGAATGGGACAGAAGGAATAATATTAATCTGTCAGTTTAGCGCCCAACCAGTGATTTCTCCTCCTGAATCGTCACGTCGTTGTAGCTGTTTTGTATAGAAATTTCAGGATGCTGCCCGGCTGGCTGATACGTAAAAACGTATTTACCACCATATCGACCTAGTTGATCAGTAACGGTTTCAGGCACATGAATTTGGGCAAAGGAAGTAATGACATCATACCGGAAGTCTGTCAGGCGCTTGGCCGTTACCAGTATATCGGTCCGGATGGCTTCAATGTGCAACTGAGTCAACGATGAAACGGGAGTAATCGTCAGTTTACCGTAACGACTCTGCCAGTTTACCTTACCCCCAAGCTCACGCAGTGTTATATCGGCCTTCTCCGCTTTTCCTGTCAGGATCGCGTTGATGCTACGTCCATCAATGTCGCCGTAGGCAGAGGTGATGGCCAGTTTACCGCCTATATCGTCCAGTTGCAGCTTTCCGTATTCAAACGTTACGCTGACATCGCCAACCAGATCCTTCAGCCGAATGTCGCCGAACGAGTTACGAACCGTGAGCAGGGCTTTGTACGGTACGTTCACTTCATACAGGACCTTGAGCTGACTCTGTAGCTTGCCCGTCCGTTGCGGAATGACAAACCGATTCGACAAGTCAATCTGATTCCCGCTGGTCTGTAACACGTACTGATGATAAGCGACTTCGCGCTCGGCAACAGCCCGATCGGGATGCTTGGCCATCAAGCGCAGTTTTACGCTAACAGTTGGCCGGTTCCACCCCCGAATGAGCAAATCAGCTTTCTGAGCATTCAGATTAACTCGCTGTACGCCTTCGGTGTACGAAAATTCTTTCTCCACCACTTTCGTCACTACCTGAACAGGCGTTTGCGACCAGCCCGATAGGAAAGCTCCTGTCAGCAGCAGTATTAGCATGTATACTTTCATGAGCGCAGTAACGTAATGAGTTCCCGCGTTACCTCAGCCCGCTGATTAGCTACTTTTATCTGAGCGCGGATCAATGCCGGGTCGTCGCCAAACGTTTGCTGTTCCTGCTGAATCCGTTCCTCTTCGATTGCCAGACTGGCGAGCTGGTTACGCAGTTCGTGGACTTCGGGGCGTTGACATACAGGAAGCTGTTGAGCGCATTGGCGGGCGATGAACGCTTCCTCGTCCGAGCTAACGGGAGCGGGCAGAGCAGGAACAGGCCTGGCTGTTTCAGTAGCATATTCCATATGAACCTGTTCCGTTGAGGCTAAGCGTATCAATAGCCAGCTTCCTACCAGAAGAACTACGGCGGCTACCGACAGCCACTGCCATGCGGACCGGTGAACCGTAAACGGAAAACGTTTTAGGGCACTAGGTTCCGCCAACTGGCTTTCGATTGCAGTCCACATGCCCGCATCGGGTTCATATTGTGGCAGGTTGTCCAGCGCGTGTTGAAATGGTGCCTCCTGCGCATCTTCCTGATCATTCAGCGCCTTATCGATACGATTCCACAGATCGGGCCGCGGGTCGTTTTCGGGGAGTTGTGAAAAAAGATCGTTCATGACAGGCGTTTTCTTAATAGTTTTTTGGCGTAGCTCACCTGCGACTTCGATGTTCCCTCTGAAACGCCGAGCAGCTCGGCCACTTCTTTATGCGCATAGCCTTCTACCTCCACCAGCAGGAAAATTGTTCGGGCGCCATCGGGCAGGGTTCGTATGGCGGCATCAAGCTCAGCCCCCGTAATTGTATCCCGCCAGGGTGCAGGCTGATCGTGCATGGTTTCATCCAGCGTCAGAAAACGACCTTCCAGCTGCTGTTTCCGAAGTGCCTGGCGAACCACAATAATTTTGATCCAGGCGCCCAGCGTAGATTGAAACCGAAACTGCCCTAAGGACCGAAATACATCCACAAAAGCATCCTGTAATACGTCGTTGGCATGGTCGTAATCGTTCAGAATCCGATAGGCCGTCGTGAACATAGCCCGCTTGTAGCGCTCAAACAGCTGTCGCTGCGCCAGGCGTCGATCAGCCAGCGGTCCGTCAAACAGGCATCGCGCTACCAGATCCCGCTCAACAGGGTCCGTTATTGTCCTGTCTGACCGGGTATGCTCAGGCCCGACAGGAACCGGGCCTGTGGCTCTTGGCTCGGTTGCGTTAGGATCGTTAGGAAAGGTGTTCAAGCGGAACATGGTTGGTAATGGCTTCAATCGAAAGGGCAATCTGGCTGCCAAAAGGTTGGAAAGGCTACCCGAAATTTTGAATATTTCTTTCTCTTCCCACCCTCCTGTCCTTTTTCGTTACTTTGACGTATGAATTACATCGAACTACGAGTACAAATTTCTCCTGACTACACGGATATTTTAATGGCCGAGCTGGCTGAGCTTGGTTTTGAGTCGTTTGTCGAAACCGACGAGGGCCTCAATGCGTACATCATCGAATCAGATTTTGATGCGTCGGCTCTCCAGGAATTAGTGGCTAAATACGAACCGCAAACTGCAATAGTCTATGAAGTGAGTTCGTTAGAAAAACGAAACTGGAATGCTGAGTGGGAACGGGATTATGAGCCGATAGAAGTAGCTGACCAGGTTCGGGTCCGGGCCTCCTTTCATCAACCGGAGGCCCGGTTTCGTTATGACATTGTCATCAACCCGAAAATGTCGTTCGGAACAGGTCATCACGAAACAACGGCTATGATGATGGAACAGCAGCTTGCCTTTGATTTTGCCGGCAAAACCGTGCTGGACGTTGGCAGCGGCACCGGCATTTTGGCCATTCTGGCGGCAAAAATGGGGGCTACGTCGGTCGTTGCCTTTGATATCGAAGAATGGGCGGTGGAAAATGCGCGGGAAAACGCCGAACTGAATGATTGTCCGCAGGTTACGGTCTTTCAGGGAACGATCGCTGATGTTGATCCCGTTGAGCGTTATGACATTGTGCTGGCTAACATTAACCGGAACGTCCTGCTGGAAGAAATCCCCATCTACACCAGCCTGATGCCACAAACCGGAAAACTGGTAGTAAGTGGTTTTTACGAACACGACGCACCCGATATTGAACAAAAAGCCCACGAATCGGGGCTGACAACAATCAAACAGCTCGGTAAAAATCAGTGGACCTCGCTGGCGTTTTCTAAATAGAAACTGGCGTAGCCGGCTGGCCGAGGCTAATGACATACCATGATGAACCGTAATTTCTACCTCTTTCTGCTGCTGGCAATACCGTTTGCCGCGCACGCCCAGGCGGTCAAGCTATCCGACAAACCCGAGCAGTTTATTACCGACGTACAGAAACTGATGGCGACCGGTGGGCCAGCCGCCGTTCGGGCCGGAACGAACCTCCAAACCATCTGGTCGGAGAACCGGCTGTCGGCGCAGCAGCAGACCCGGCTTATTACGTTGAGTCTGAAGATGAACCAGAAGCGGCTGCCTGCTGCTACGTTCTTTACGCCCCTTTACGAAGCCCTGTACGCCGGTCTGACAACCCAGCAGCCTGCCATGTCTGCTCCGGCGATTGATGGTCTGTTGACCGTCGACGAAAAGCTGTTCGAAACGACCGACAGCAAGACTTACGCCCGTAGTCTGGAAACGGTTCGGCGCTTTCTGGAACGGCGCGAACTTTACGCCAGTAATTACAACAAGCTGTATGCGCAGGGGGGGACATTCGAGTTCCGCTATGCCGATGCCACGCAGCCGACAGCCGCGACGGGCACAGTCACGCCAACCGACTCAGCCGCGCTAGCCAAAGCAGCGGCCGAACGGTCGCGTTTTGATGGCTGGGAAGATCCCGTTGCCGGCGACTCGGGGCAGGTTCGTTCATTGGGGGTTCAGTACGTTCCCCAACGTCGGCCTATTCCGACCGTATCGGGCGCGCTGTTAACCCTGAAAGGTGTTTCGCTGGCCATAGTAGCTGGTGGTGACTCGGCTGTGCTGGCTAACACCACAGGTGATCTGGCTATTAAAGACGGGCTGCTGGTCGGGAAAGGCGGCAAATTCACCTGGGAACTGGTCGAGCGGCCTGACATCTTTGTCACGCTGAGCGAGTATGCGCTGGCAACAATGAATCCGCGTCTGGAAGCCGATGATGTGACGCTGACCTACGGCACTACGAAACCCATCAAAGGCGTGTTTGAGTACGTCAGCCGGAAAAAGAACGCGCCCATTACGTCTCCCCGGTTTATGTCCTGGCAGAACGACGTAAAAATTCCCGGCCTGGGTGCCGACGTTGATTACCAGGGTGGCCTGGCATTATCAGGTACGCAGTTGCTCGGTTCGTCGGCCAGTGGCCAGCCCGCCGTGCTGACGGTCAAACACAAGGGCAAGCCTGCCTTTAAAGCCGTTAGCCGCCGGTTTGATTTCCGGGATTCGCTGATTACCGCGCAGTCGGTCGCTTTTACGGGCTATGTCGATACCGACTCCATCACCCACCCGGCGGTTGCGTTCAAATTCGACAAAGCTACGCGGGTAGCCTGGTTGAATCAGGCAAAGCGCACAGAATACGCCCGTGTTCCGTACGCCGACTCCTACCACAAATTTTATATTCTGCCCGAAGTAACCCGCTGGGATCTCCCCCGCCGGAAGGTTGATTTCTACCAGGTTGGAGCCAAGCGCGAGGTACCGGTCCGGTTCGAATCCTTCGATTATTTTCAGCCCCAGCGCTATTCCGATTTAACCGTCGATTACGGTTTTCACCCGCTGCAGATTGTGGGTAATTACATATCGACGAAGAAGCAGCAGACGTTTCTGGAAGACGACCTTATCAAATCTGCCAAAGTAAGTCCGGTTGCACTCCGGGGAGCGCTGAACCGAATGATACTGGAAGGTTATCTGGACCGCGATGACAGGACGGGCCTCATGCGGCTTAGCCGGAAAGGCGCACTGTATATCCTGGCTTACACGCAGAAGCGGGATTACGACAATTTCCAGGTTCAGTCGCTGTTTGCCTCCAATGACAGCACCAAAAACGCGAGCATCAACCTCGATGATAAGGTGCTGACGATTCGCGGGGTCGACCGGTTTACTTTATCTGATTCCCTGAAGATTTACGGTGTTCCTTCCGATAAAACCTTACGGGTTGGTAAAGGACGGGCTTTTACCCTTAATGGCCAGTTAAAAGCCGGCACATTACGGTACGCCGGTCGTGATCTGAAGTTCGATTACGACAAGTTTGCCATGAACCTGAACAAGATTGACTCCATTACGTTCTCGTCGGCAAAACTGGCGGCTCAGGGGAAAGAAGGGGAAGTTGGGGGTGACATCAAGTACGAAAATCCGGGAACGGTTTATTTCGGTAGCGCCGATAACAAATCGGGTCGAATTGCCGGGAAAAAGAACACTCAGCGCCTGGTGATGCCCGAAGGGATGACGGTTTATTTCAACCAGCCGATTCGGGGAAATCTGGCGTACAACCAGAAAGTGTATTTTAAGATCCCGGCAATCGACAACGACAGCATTGGTCAGGGCGACATCTCCTTTATCGGTACGTTCTACTCGGACGGGATACTGCCGCCGTTCAAAGCTGAGCTGAAGACGATGCCGGATAATACGCTGGGGTTCGTACACAAAGCCCCGGCAACGGGTTATCCAGTGTACGGCAACAAGTCGAACGTTAAGTTTACCAGCGAGATTTCGATGGATAAAAGCGGTCTGCGAGCGGAAGGGGTGCTGAACCACCTGACGGCCACGCTGAACAATCAGAAGATGCTGTTTACCACAGATTCGCTGATTGCTTCGGGTGATAAAGGCGAAATTAAAGAGGGTTTGGTTGGTAAGGCGGGGGCGTCGCAGACGTACTTTCCGCAGGTAGTGTTTAGTGATTATAACCTGAAGTGGCTGCCCAAATCGGACAGCATGATCATTTCCACCTCGAAGAACAACTTCAACTTCTACAACGCAACCACGAATCTGGAAGGGAAGCTGGTAGCACGGTCTACAGGGCTGTTTGGCGACGGAACGCTACGTCGGAAAGATTCGGAAGCGTCTTCCAAGAGCATCAAATTCAACAAAGATGGTTTTCTGGCGCAGGAAGCCCAATTCACCATCACATCCGATCAGCAGGCGGGCAAGCCTATTCTGCTGGGGAAAGATCTGGATGTAAACTTCAACCAGATCAAAGGCATTGTCGGGCTGGCTATCAACAAAAAGGAAAGCATAACCGATTCAATTGCCCCGTCGATGGAGTTCCCGTTTGCGGCCTACAAAACGAACATCAATCAGGCGCAGTGGAACCTGAACGCAAAGACGATTGCCATGAAAGGCAACGTCAAGACATCAACGTTTACGGCTACCGCCGACGAACAGGAAGGGCTGACCTTTAACGGCGGGGCCGCCCTGTACGACATCGACAAGATGACGCTGAACATCAGTGGCGTTCCCTACGTAACGTCAGCCGACGCCCGCATTTTTCCCGAAAAAGGGCTAATTGCCATTAAACGCAACGGCGAGATGATGCCCCTGAAAAACGCCCGCCTGGAACTGGACACGATCAGTCTGTTTCACAAACTCAAGCAGGGTAATATTCAGGTCCTGTCCAGAACTCGTTTTGCGGGCGATGCTACTTACCAGTTTGCTACGGCAACCGGCGACACGGCCAGCATCAAAATGGGTAGCTTTGAACTGAAAGAAGCACCGGTCCTGACGGCTGATGCCAGCAAAGCGACCCGCCGAAAAACGTCGGCTAAAGCAACGACGACCTATTTTACCGTAGCACGCGCGGAGGTCGACGAAATGGATAACCTGCAACTGGCGCCGAACATGCTGTTCAAAGGTAGTATTCTTATGCAGGCACCCGAAAAAGACCTGGCGCTGGAAGGTGCCATCAAACCTGCCCTCAAAAAACGACCGGATCTGATTGGCGGCTGGATTCCGTTCAAGGAAAAGGTGGCCGAGCGACTGGAGGTAAAAGTAGATAAGAGCCTGAAAAACGAAGGTGGTCAGCAACTGGTAGCCGGTCTTCATTACCGGGAAGGCAGCGCGGGCCTTTACCCAACGTTCCTCTCACCCAAGGAGGATGACCGCGACGGCGACCTGTTTGTAGCAACCGGGGTCATGAGCTACGACGAAAAGAACAAGGTCTACCGCATCGTTTCGAAAGGCAGCGACGATAAAGCCGTCGCCGTAGACAGCAGCGCCGAAGTATCCAGTAACGTCTTTACGTTCAACGATCCGAAGGGAATTATGACCTTTGCCGGGAAGCTCAATCTGCTTAACTCGGCTCCGGCCGAATACCTGATGTCGTCGGGCTCGGCGCGAATGAATATCGATAGCAGTACGTATCGGTTGAATACATTGTTAGCGTTTACCTTCCCGGTTCCGGAAGCGATAAACACCAGCATCGGCGCGAAACTGGTGGCAGCCAATCAGGAGGAAGGCAATGACGAAGCGGCCGATGATGATCTGAACCGCCTGTCAGATAAGTTAACACCTTTAATTGGTCAGCAGGCCGTTGATGCGTACCGGACAAAGGCCCAGAACCAACACGTAGCGCTCAACCTGGCTTCGCCAAAACTGAACGTAGCGCTGGTACTGGCCAACGCCAATCTTCGCTGGTCGAACAAATTCAATAGCTTTTACAGCACAGGCCAGTTGGGCGTTTCGAACGTAGCGGCTACCGACATCAATGCCCAGATGGACGGCTTTGTCGAAATCCGCAAATCGGTCAATGGCGATGAAGCCAGCATTTATCTGGAAGCCTCGCCCGATCACTGGGTCTTTTATGATTTCAAACCGGGCAACGGTCCGGGTTCGCTCAGTCAGTTGGCGATCATTACGTCTGATCAGGAAACAAACGACAAGCTGATGGCCGGTTCGAAAAACAGCGCCAAGGCGACGATTGAAGTAGTACCCGCTACGATCGATGAGAAAACCATGTTTGTCGACCGTTATCTGGATCAGTACAAAACGAAAGTCAAAGCGGCTCCAAAACCCAAGCCGCAGCCGGGTCAGAAAGTGGTAGAAAAGAAAGAGAAGAAAAAAGATAAAGAAGCCGAACGCGAAGGCTTTTAAATCGAAATCCCTTTCCCAATGCGGGGAAGGGCTTTTTCTTGTTACGACCATCGCAGCGTATCACCAACTCAGTAAAAGAACTGTTCCCGCACAATTTTGCCCTGTCGTACTTCGTACACAACCAGTTCCTCCAGTTGAACCCGGCCCCGGTCGTACAGCGTCAGATCGAAGTGCATGGTGACGCTGAAAAAAGCCCCAACGATCGTCGGCTCCGATACGATGATGCTGTGTAGTTCCTGAATGTTAGCCTGTAGCCGACGTTCCTTCTGTTGAATAGCCTTCAGGCCCGACACATTTTCGGCGATACTCGTCACCGGTTCCAGCTGCACACAGGTATCAGCCATCAATTCCAGCTGAGCATCCAGAAAAAGTCCCTCGCGGCAGAGGGCAACCAGTCGGTGAGCAACAAACAAGGTGGTCATAGCAGCGTAGATAGATCCCAGCATGTAGTGGGCCAAAAGATACCAACTTATGCTCAACTCCCCCAGCGTTGCGGAATCTTTTGCCCGGGTAACCCCAGTTCATTCGGCGCTTTTAACACTCGCGGTAAAGGGGTTTCATTCAGGCCCCGTCGGCGCAACTTCCCTTATCCGTTTGCTGTATCCACCCATGAAGGCTCTTCTCCGCGACCTCCGCGATCATATACAAGCCGATTTCCGACCGGGCCTTTACGCAGCAATGACGTTCTGGGTTGCCCTGCTCCTTACGATCAACTATTACTTTGATCTGGAGGATTCTTACATCGATGCGTTCCAGGGCGATCCACGCTGGCCAGCTCTGTATTTTCTGCTTTACGCAACGGTCTATTACGGTAGCGTTGGTATCTGGTCGTATTACTGCCAACGACCGGAGCCGTGGCGCAATCGTAAGTTCTGGTTACGTAGTAGTACCGCGCTGATTTGCTACTCCATATACTCTGGTTTTTACGCACATAGTCATTGGAGCCGGCAACTCTTCGACGGGCATATTTACGTCTTTGCGTACTACTGCCTGCATAATCTTCAGTCAATCCTGACGATCATATTACCCCTATACCTTTTCTATAGATTCATCGACCGGCCGCAGGGCCAGTTATCTAGCTTTTATGGCCTGGCACCCAGTAAAAAAGGCTTGGCGCTCTATGCGGTCCTGCTCGGTTTAATGATTCCGCTGATTGCGTTCGCTTCCGTTCAGCCCGATTTTCTGGCTTCGTACCCGACGTATCATGACACGAACGCCAATGAATTCTTCGGCGTCTCCGAGTGGGTAACAGCCTTAATCTATGAGCTTTGCTACGGCTGGGACTTTGTTCCTACCGAGCTACTCTTTCGCGGCTTTCTGGTTATCGGTATGGGTCAGGTACTGGGCCGGGGGGCCGTGTTGCCGATGGTGGTCTGGTACTGTTCCATCCACTTCGGCAGACCATTGGGCGAAGCGATTTCGTCCATTTTTGGCGGCTATCTATTGGGGATGCTGGCCCTGAGTACCCGCAGCATCTGGGGTGGGCTGCTCATTCACATCGGCATTGCCTGGAGTATGGAGCTGGCGGCATTTCTGCAGAAAATCCATACAGTGTGATCAGAGTTCGGTTGAGATTATTCATTCAGGCAACCGCTGAACCCGGAGCAACTGTCCGTTTAGGAACCCCTGTGGTAAGCAGTCATCTACGCGCTGGGCTAATGCTTGAAAATCAGCATCCACTTTACAAATGATAATACCAGCGTGTTTAGGTTGTTGGCTATGTAGCTTAATAAAGTCTTTTCGGTTCAAGGTTACCAGGCATCGATCCATTGACGTAGACAGGCGTAATACCTCACCATCAGGAATAGCCTGACCAGCCAGCCCAAGCTCTAGTAAGGTTTGAATGTCGTGCCCCAGATCACGTAAGAATTCGACGGCAGGCTTCGGAAAGTTTTCATCAGCAAGCAGACGAGCCATCAATCCAGATCGTTTTCGGCAATGGCGTTATAAATCTCGACGGAGTTCGCACGCACGTATGCCCAAGCGTTTGTCAAATCAGCTGCTCGGAGAGCAGGGTAGGCATTCAGTAAATCAGCTTCAGTAGCACCAAGTCGACGTGTCTGTTCGAGTAGCCACACCGGAATTCGAGTGCGAACGACATACGCCTGTCCCCCCAGCACACCGGGCTCGCGCTCAATGCCCGCAAAAGTATTGCCCAGGTCCTGCACAATCCATTGGAGAACCTGAGCCTTTTCGGCCTTCGACAGTCGATTTAGTAATTCTTCGGCTTCTAGAACAGCTGTACTCATGGTATAAAGCTATTGTTTTTATCCCAAACTCACCAGTTCCTTAAGTTCATCATCATTCAGATCCCCCAGCCAGGTTTCGCCGGTTTTGACGCTGAGGTCGGCGAGTTCTTTTTTGCTGCGGATCATGGCGTCAATTTTCTCTTCCAGCGTTCCCTGATTCATCAGGCGGTACACCAGTACGTTCTTCGTCTGCCCGATCCGGAAAGCGCGGTCGGTAGCCTGTGCCTCAACGGCAGGGTTCCACCACAGGTCGTAGTGAATAACATGGTTCGCCTGGGTTAGGTTAAGCCCTGTCCCCCCCGCTTTCAGCGACAGAATAAAGGTGTGATCCGAGCGATTTTTCTGGAACTGCTCAACCATCTCGTCCCGGTCGGCACGCGAAGTACCCCCGTGCAGAAAAAGCGGTTCCTGACCAAACGCCTGCTGGATGAACTGCTTCAACAACTCGCCCATTTCTTTGTATTGGGTAAAAATGAGCACTTTTTCGTGGTTGGCGTAAATGGTTTCGAGCAGGTTGAGCAATAAGGTAGCTTTGCCGGATAACGCGGGTGCGTCATTCCCCCGTTTCAGGTATTGGTGCGGATGATTACCGATCTGCTTCAATGCCGTCATCAGTTTTAGCACCAGCCCCCGGCGGGCAATGCCTTCCTTGTCCTCAATAGCGCGCAGACTTTCCTGAACCACGCTCTGGTAGAGAGCCGCCTGCTCCGTCGTGAGCGCACAGAATTGGTTGTTCTCAATCTTATCGGGCAGGTCGCTGATGATGCTCCGGTCCGTTTTTACCCGACGTAACAAAAACGGACTCGTAATCCGCCGGAACTGGTCAAGTTTCTGCTGATCGCGTTCCTGCTGAATTGGTTTCCCGAACTCTTCGTTGAATTTGGTTAATCCGCCCAGATACCCCTTATTCACGAAGTCCATGATGCTCCAGAACTCCGACAGCCGGTTTTCGACGGGCGTACCACTCAGCGCCAGCCGGATCGGGGCTTTCAGCGCTTTTACGGCTTTGGTTTGTTCGGTATCAGCATTTTTAATATTCTGCGCTTCGTCAATAACGACTACTGCCCAGGTCATTTTCTTCAGCGTTTCCAGGTCGCTGCGTACTACACCGTACGTAGTGAGCAGGAGATCGTACGCATCGTCGCCAGCCTTACTATCGGTCAGTTTCCGGTTCGGGCCGTGGTAGATCTTCACCCGCAGATCGGGCGCAAAACGGGCTACCTCCTTTTGCCAGTTGGTGAGCAACGTAGTGGGCAATACCACCAGCCCCTTTTGTTTTTTGAAGCGGCCTTCCTGTTTCAGCTTGAGCAGGAACGTAATGACCTGCAGAGTTTTACCCAGCCCCATATCATCGGCTAGCAGGCTTCCCATTCCCAGCGCGGTGTTCTTCACCAGCCAGTCGTACCCACGCTGCTGATAGGGCCGCAGCTGCGCGTTCAGAAAATCGGGTAATGATTGAGCCGGACTATCGGTAAACTGCTTGATCAGCGCCCGAACATCGGACGAAAGGCCCAGGCGTGCCCCTTTGTATTCTTCCGTCAGCGCGGCTCTGAGCAGGTCAGAGCCGGTTAGTTCGAGGGGATTTTCAAGTTGCTTGTAGAGTTTACTCAACTCGTTGGGATCAATCAGCACGTACTGATCCTTGATCTTAACCAGGCCGGTCGAATTACTCACCAGCTTCTGAAATTCCTTTACGCTGACCATCTCATCCCCCAGAGCCACCTGCCAATCAAAAGTCAGCATGTCATCCAGCCGCATGAACGCATCCGTAGCAGTCACTTTTGCTTTCAGCCGCCCCCCCGCCTGCGGGCGCACCCAGTGCTGCAGCGACCGGGGCAATAGCAGCGAAATACCCAGTAACTGCATCCGGGGTAATGTATCGAGCAGCACCTTTACGAACGCTTCCGGCTCATACGCCAGATAAGCGGGGCCGTCGGTTTGGGTGAGTTTAGCTAAATCCGGAAAGTGGCGCGACAGTACCAGCAGGTCCTGCAACACGGCGACCCGGATTCGGGCGTATTTTTTCTGACTCAGCAGTTCAGGTAGTGGAACGGGGGCATTTTCCGTGCTCTCACGGTCTCGAATCAGCAAACTCAGCCGGAACTCGGTCCCGAGTTCGCTGTCCTCAACGACCAGCATGGGTACAAAGCGTTTCTGCGTCAGGAAGAAATCATTGAGCCAAAGCTGAATGGCCAGCGGCATCTCCTTCCGGCCAAAACCTTCAAAACGTAACGTTTCCACCCCGAAGAACAACCGATCAGCATCTTCCAGTGGCCAGCGTTCCCAAAGCTCAATGGTGGTTGGTTTGATCGTCCGGCGCAGGAACAGCGAACATAGCGTTAACACCTGCTGCTCATCCGGCAGGGCCAGCCATTCTTTTTGCCAGCGTACGGTTAGCAACGTGGGTGGCAACTGCGTTGCGAGTTGCTGGGTCAGCCGACGAACACTTTCGTTGACGATAGCGGGCATCCAGCGCACCCGGTACTGTTCTTCGGCTGCCCCAACCCGGAGCAATTGCGGCACCACCGCCCCCCGACGTAACAATACCGCCGAAAACTGCTGCGTCAGGTACAGCGCCCGGACCGAATCACTCATTTCGTCCCAGTCGGCATCGGTCAACGTACTAAGCCAATGCGTCAGGTTACTCATCGAGAAATCAGCCAATGTCCGCTGGTCGCCATGCTCGCTGAACACACTGATCTTTTTAACCTTCATCGTTTCATCGAGCTGCAACTCGATGCTGTCGCTTGGATCAGGGTTCGCAAATTCACCGGTAATTTCTTCGGCCACCGGGCGGCTGAAAAGTCGATACGCTTTGGTCAGGGATTTAAAAAAGTCGCCTTTGGCAAACGTAACGTCCGGCGACAGCAGACCCAGCAACTGCTCGGTCAGAGTAGGCACGGTAGCATAATCGAGCGAAGCCCGAACGCCGGCTTCCGGTTTCCAGTCTTCGTCGTCGGGCAAATCTTCGGTGCCCAGATCATGAAAGGAAAGTACACTTTCCAGCGACCCGCCCCCCGTTTCAATCTGGTCTTTCTGAAGCTCGGCCAGAATATCCAGCCCCTTCAGCAAGAATACCTGAAACGGATTTCGGTCGATCTCGTTGGCAATAACGTAGATAACGGCCGCCAGGTGTTTGCAGGGAACGGCCGCATCGGGGCAGGAACAGCCCATCGCCAGGTCCCGGAACGACTCCGGGAACAAATCAATGCGTTGGTCATTAGCGAAAGCAACCAGCTCCGGCGGTAGTTTTCGGTTCAGCAGTTGCGCCAGCATGGCCGGATTTCGACGCACTTCAGTTAGTAGGCTTCCTTTTTCGGCATCCGAAAAGAGCGGTACAGACAATTTCGTCCGATACGGCCGGGGAGCGGCACCTTTGATCGATGCGCTGATCTGATTACCGCTGATCGCCAGGTTTTGCACGGCGCCTTTGTTCGCGTAGGTTTTGCCCCGTGGCAGGCGATTAGCCATATCAATATTCGTCAGCGCATTCAGCCATTGCTGCCCCCACCAGGTCTTGCCGTACGTTATCCGTTCTGCCATATATTTACAAACTCCTGATTCTGATATAACGCAAAAATAGTGGGTCAGTTGTGCCCCTCTTGTCAGTACGGCACTGACAGGCTACATGATTCCCTGCTTTTCCCCCTCTCCTTCCTACGTTCTTCCGGGCAACATTGTTTCGGCAAAAAAAAGCCACTCCCGCTAGAGAGTGGCTTTTTTTTGCCGAAGATTCGTCTAGAAATGCCAGCGGACGAAGGCTTCGATGGCTTCGTATTCGGCCAGGCCCAGGTGATTGTACAGGCTGGCCGTACCCCGGTTGCGTTCTTCGGCACGCTGCCAGAACTCCCGTGAGTCGGTTCCCTGATACACGACACCATCCTTCTGCGACTGGTGCTTGAAGATACCCAACCGTTTCCGCATCACCTGGTCGGGCGACATTGGTACGGCCATTTCGATTTCGTGAATATCCCACTCCGCCCAAGCACCCCGGTAGAGCCATACCCAGCAGTCTTTCATGAAATCACGATCTTTCAGACGACGAACGGCTTCCATAATCGCGTCCAGACAAACCTTATGGGTACCATGCGGATCGGCCAGATCACCAGCCGCGTAGATCTGATGCGGCTTGATCTCTTCGATCAGCTTCATCGTGATCTGAATATCTTCCTCGCCGATCGGGTTCTTGGCTACTTTGCCCGTTTCGTAGAACGGCAGGTTCATGAAGTGCGCGTTTTCAACCGGGATACCGACGAACCGGCAGGTGGCTTTTGCTTCACCCATCCGGATCAGGCCTTTTACGTAACGTACTTCGGCCGTATCAACGATGGTATCTTTTTTGGCGCGCAGCGACACGATAGCATCCTGGAAAATCCGGTGGGCTTCGGGGCTTTCAATACCAAACTTGTTGTTAAAATCGACAACGAAGTCAGCGAAACGCAGTGCTTCATCGTCAGCAACGGCAATGTTACCTGAAGTTTGGTATCCAACGTGCACGTCGTGCCCTTGGTCGACCAGCCGCTGGAACGTACCACCCATCGAAATGATGTCGTCGTCGGGGTGTGGGCTGAAGATCAGGCAGCGCTTTTTAGCGGGTTCGGCCCGTTCCGGCCGGTTGGTATCATCAGCATTCGGCTTACCACCGGGCCAGCCCGTGATGGTGTGCTGCAGCTGATTGAATACGTCAATATTGATGTCGTATGCCTGACCATACTGCGCCAGCAGGTCACTCATCCCGTTATCGTTATAATCGCGGTCGGTCAGTTTCAGAATTGGCTTGTCAAGTGCCTGCGACAGGTACGTAACCGCCTTTTTCTTCATGCTGTTGGTCCATTCCACCGAATCAACCAACCAGGGTGCTTTCATCCGGGTCAGGCCCGAAGCAGCAGCCGTATCGATCACGAACAGCGTGTTGGCATGGGTCTGCAGGTACGAGGCCGGATTTAACTCCGTCACCAGTCCTTCAACCGCTTCCCGGATAACCGGTGCTTTCCGCTCACCCCAGGCCAGCAGAACCACCCGTTTGGCGCTCAGGATCGTAGCAACCCCCGTCGTAATGGCTTTACGGGGTGTGTTGACCAGACCGCCAAAATCCGACGAGGCAGCCGCCCGCGTCGAGTTATCGAGCATCATCAGACGGGTGTGCGAATTGATCAGCGAACCCGGTTCGTTGAACCCGATGTGACCGTTCCCCCCGATACCCAGCAGCTGAAAATCCAGACCGCCAGCAGCTTCAATTTCCGCTTCGTACTGTTTTGTGAAAGCTGCTACCTGATCCAGACTGACGGTTCCATCGGGCAGGTGGTAGTTCCCGGCCGGAATGTCAACGTGGTCAAATAATTGCTCTTTCATGAACCGAACGTAGCTCTGCTGCGAATCCGGCGGCATAGGGTAGTACTCGTCCAGGTTGAACGAAATCACGTTCCGGAAGCTTAGACCTTCCTCACGGTGCATCCGAATCAGTTCGGCGTAGACCGTTTTAGGCGAAGAACCCGTTGCCAGACCCAGCACACAGTTCTTACCCTCGCTTTGTTTCTGACGAATCAGCGCGGCAATTTCCTGTGCTACCGCCCGGCTGGCAGCTTTCGCATCGGCGTAGATATTCGTGGGAATTTTTTCGTACGTGATGGCCGACTGAAGCGGTCCACCCGCGGGTGATGCACCCGGTAACTGCCCTTCCGGGTTGTCGAGTAGCAGAGACTCCGTGATCATAATGGTAGGCGGAGAGTTAAGTATGATGGGACAAAGGTCGAAAAAAATCAGGTAGTTAACACACGCAACCCTGCCCGAAAGGGGGGTAAACTACCATATTTTTAAAAAAATTTATAAATAGGTCTTGATCTTTTGTCCCATCTCCTTACTTCCTCGCCAACTGATCAGCTTCCATAGCTGTTTGCAGCGAAGTAAGTCCATTCTGCTCTGTTACCAGCCGATGCGTTTCGGGATACTTTACTCCGCTGATCTGGTCGCGGAACATAAGCCGCAGTAGTTCGCTGTACAGATGCTGCTTTTCGTCGCCGAAACCAAATTTAAGTTCAATCTGCTGGTAGGCGTCGAACTCTTTGTGTCGACCGCGCAGGGGCCGGTCTTTGCCGCCAATGTTCGCCGTTACGTTCAGCTGCGCACCGGGGAAAAGCTCCAGCAGGGCGCGGGTTGTTTCTTCATCGGCCATACAGCGCATAACCATTCGGGTTGGCACCCACTCGTGCAACGTAATGTCGCCCCGTTCGAACAGTAGCCGCATCTCCTGCCGATCCATCCGGCCGGTCTGCGTGAAGCCGTGGTAGAAATTGACCAGCTTACGCCCGGTTTCGTCGTCGCCGTATTCAACCGTTGCCTGTACCTGATCTTCAATGTCGTTGCTATTCGGACGTTTCAGAATCTGGGCAGCTTTCACCGTTCCTTCGCCCAGCCAGCCCGCGAACATATCGAAGAAGTGGACACCATGCTCAATGAAGATGCCGCCACTCTTCGTCCGATCCCAGAACCAGTGTTCGGGCGAAAGCCCTTCGTCGCCCGCGTAGTTTTCGAAGTAGCCATGCAGAAACTCACCCAGCAGCTTTTTGTCGATCAGGTGTTTGATCCGGGCAAACATAGGATTGTAGCGTTGCATCAGGTTCGTTACCATTAGCAGCCCCTTGCTGGCTGCCAGCTCAATCATTTCGCGGCCCTGCTCCGGGTTCATGGCTAGTGGCTTCTCGCAAATAACATGCTTACCGGCGTTGAGAGCCAGCATCGCCTGTTCATAGTGCATGAACGGAGGGGTAGCGATATAGACAAGATCAACGTCGGGGTGGTTAACCAGTTCTTCCAGACCCCCAAGCTGTTCGGCGCCGAAACGTTTGGCGGTTGTAATGGCCTCTTCCCGCTTCGACCCGGCTATAGCAACCAGCTTTGTGTTGGGCGTCTGCAGAAATTGCTGAACGGCAAACAGGCCAAAGCCGCCCATGCCGATAACACCAATGCCAATGATACGGTCTTCCGATATCTTATTCGACGACGTATTGTCCGTCGTTATGGGTGTTTCCATGGTTTTCATTACGTTGATTGTATCCACGGAAACAACCCTGCCTAACGGGTTTATGTTATCACGAGTCCAGCGGACGGGTCCAGTAAATCATGGTTTTACCGGTTGATTCAGTCTCGTTACGGTCGGGCCACGAAAAAATACTTTGCAGGGAGAAATCGCGCCGGTAGCCGCGTTTCATCCAGAACAGATCCAGTGGTTGATAATCCGACGGCCGTAATGGATGGTCGTCGGGCCGCTGCACCGCACAGAAACAGGTCATCGTATACTGACCAAACTGACGGGCATGGGCTTCCCGCTCGTCGAAAAAGCGATGCCCCAGGCCCCGGCCCCGGTAGTCGGGCAGCAGGATACTTTCGCCAAAATAAAATACAGTGTCCGGATCATAACCAGCGGCCAGAAAGGGGGCCTGCACCTCGGCCGTTTCGTCCAGCAGGGGCAACGCTGTGGTAGCGCCAATCATGCGATCGCCGTCGTAGGCGGCAAACAGGAACGACCGCTCGGCGCGGGCGTAGGTTTCCAGGTATTCTTTTTCGTAGGCGACAGAGCCTTCGTAGAGGTATGGAAAATCGTAGAAGACGGCAATGCGCAAGGCCGCCAGTTCATCGAAAACACGGCGAAACTCCGAACCCGTCAGCCGAACGAACGTAAGCGGTGTTTTCTCCACAACTAAGCAGGCTGGCCCAGCACCAGTGATTCCCAGAGTGGCAGGTTGTAGTAGGTTGTCACGCGGGTAATCTTCCCACCGGCTACTTCCAGGAATGCACCAGCCGGTAATACATAGGTCTGACCAGTGGCGTCAGGAAGATCGCCATCTGTTTTTTTGTAAATACCGTTCACAACAAACTCACAGGCTACACGGGTGCCGGTTGGCTCCGTCATAATCACCATATCCGTCAGCGTTTCGTCGTAGCAGTCATCCATGTGCTGCAGGAACGTAGCGAAAGCATCCTTGCCGATTCGGGTACTGCCCTGGTTGCTGTCGTGCCGGACGTCGGTATGCAGCAGGTCCAGCATGGCCGTCCAGTCTTTGCAGTTGAAAGCATCGTAATAGCTTGAAACGGTGTCAAAAGCGGTCATACACGAAAACAGGTTTATGCGAAACAAGTTGGCAAAGATAGCGGATCCGCGTAAATTGAGTTGTATAAAGGCCGCCCGGAGCCTTACTGACCGGTCGACCAGCCAAACAGATTTACCCATTCGCTGTTGTTATAGCGGGATGTCATAGTCCATCACTTCATGAAGGAAATTAGCCGCATACTTGACGTTTACGACCAGGTCGATTTTTCGCAGCGCCGGGCGGCCCTGGCCACCGTCGTCTGGGTTGAGGGATCGTCGTACCGGCGCCCCGGTGCCCGGATGCTCATCACCGACGATGGTCGCTGGGAAGGTGCAATCAGCGGTGGCTGCCTGGAAGGCGACGCGCTGCGTAAAGCTCGTCAGGTTATGCTCGACGGTAAAGCTATCGTTGTTACGTACGATACCATGGACGACAGTGCCAATAGTTTTGGCGTTGGCCTGGGCTGTAACGGCATTATCGACGTATTGATTGAGCCCATCGACCCGACCGTAGCGCAAAATCCGATCACCATGCTTCGGGAATTTGTGCAGAAGCGGGACGTACGGGCCCTGGCAACCGTGATCAAAAGTGAGCCCAGCAGTGAGCTCATGCCCGGTCAGCGTTTTGTCCTGACCGAAACGGATGCCAGTCTGGTGCCCGACTGGCTGGCCGACGATATGGAAACCGTATTTAATACCGGCAAGCCGCATACACAAACGTATGTCGTCGCGGCTGGCACTGCCGATATTTTCATTGAGCGTATTGACCCGGGTATCGAGCTGATCATTATGGGCGCGGGTTACGATGTTATTCCCGTAGCTAAACTCGGACGCGAACTGGGCTGGCAGGTGACGGTTACCGACGACTGTGTGGCGCATCTGGCTCCCGTCCGTTTTCCGGTAGCTACCTGCGTCGTCTTTGCGGACCGGACCGCCGTGCTCGATCAGTTGACAATTACCGAACGGACAGCGGCTGTACTGATGTCGCATAATTTCAATTACGACAAGGCGGTGCTGCAATCGTTGCTGACGACTGATATCCCGTACATCGGCATGTTGGGCCCGCGCAAACGCTTCGATAAGATGCAGGCGGAGTTCGAGAAGGAAGGACTATTTTTCAGCGAGACCGAACTGGACCGGATACACGCACCCATCGGCTTGGATCTGGGAGCCGAAACGCCCGACGAAATTGCCCTGTCAATCATTGCCGAAGTAAAAAGCTTTTTTTCCAGGCGGTCGGGCGGTTCACTGAAACACAAATCGGGTCCCATTCACGAACGGCTCAGCAGTCGCACCACACAGCACCTGTCGACCAAGGTGGTCACCTCCGATTTGTAAACCAATTCATGCCGATTGCTACGATTATTCTGGCGGCCGGAGGCTCAACCCGTCTGGGTCAGCCCAAACAGCTTCTGGCCATTGACCAGACAACGCTGATTCGGCATATGGCCCAGCAAGCACTGGCGCTGGAAGCAGGGCCCGTAACAGTCGTGCTGGGTGGCAATCAGGAACAGATTCAACCCGAACTTGACCAGTTACCGGTTCACGTAGCGCCCAATACCAACTGGCAGTCGGGCTTAGCCTCGTCCATCCAGACCGGCCTGCAGTCGCTGCAGTCCTCTTCTTTCGATGCTTTTCTGATCCTGCTGACAGACCAGCCCTACGTAACAACGAAGCTGTTGCAGCAGCTTATCGACACGTATTGGCAAACCGGCAGAGGAATTGTCGCCTGCCGCTACGGTGATACGGGGCCCCTTGGCGTACCGGCTCTGTTTGCTCGTCGTTACGAAGCGGAGTTTGCCGAACTTACGGGCGATATTGGCGCTCGCAAGCTTATCCAACACTACCAGAACGACTGCGCCGACGTCCTTTTCCCGCAGGCCAATATCGACCTCGACACCTGGGATGACGTAGCGCACTGGCGAAACAGCAACTTAAAACCATAACCGGTCGAAAATCGATGACTGGGTTCGCTGGCCAAGCCTTTTGACTCGTACGATCTGGCTCAGGCCGGTAGACCCTGCATTCTTCAATCGAATCCCACACCGCAGCCCGCAGTTCCACAACCCTTTTGCCCCCTGCCCCGCCCTTCGTACCTTTGTAGTCGAATGGCAAGACTCCTGGCAAT
Organism: Spirosoma sp. KUDC1026; assembly: GCF_013375035.1. Classification (NCBI taxonomy): domain Bacteria; kingdom Pseudomonadati; phylum Bacteroidota; class Cytophagia; order Cytophagales; family Cytophagaceae; genus Spirosoma; species Spirosoma sp. KUDC1026. Next base: position 638,353 of record NZ_CP056032.1, read on the forward strand.
TGATTACGGCGCAAAACGAACGGGTATTGCCGTTACGGACCCGCTGCAACTTATCGCATCGGCGCTGGAAACGGTACCGTCGCATGAGTTGCTGAAATACCTGAAAACGTATATAGAACGTGAGCCAGTCGAAGCATTTATCGTTGGCCTGCCGAAGCGGCTCGATGGAACAGATACCGATAACACGCCAAGGGTCAGGAAGTTCGTGACGCATTTGCAGAACGCTTTGCCCGACATTCCCGTTTATTGGCATGACGAGCGGTTCACTTCGGTCATGGCACTGCAGGCAATGATTGCGGGAGGAAGCAGTAAAAAAGACCGACGCGAGAAGGGCAACATTGATAAAGTTAGTGCGGCCATTATTCTGCAGTCGTACATGGAAAGTAAAAAGTAAAAGGTGGTATGATTCTCCCAATTGTTGCCTATGGCGATCCGGTTCTCCGGAAACGGGCACAGGAAATAGAGCCCAACAGCATCGACGTAAAAACGTTGAGCGAAAATATGTTCGAGACGATGTATGCGGCCTCGGGTATTGGTCTGGCGGCCCCCCAGATCGGACAAAGCATTCGGATGTTTGTCGTTGATGGCGAGCCATTGAACGAAGGCGAAGCAGAGGAAGACATTGACGAAAGTCTGGTTGGTTTCAAAAAAGTGTTCATCAATCCGGAGATCGTTGAGGAAGCAGGTGATGACTGGGGCTTTGAGGAAGGCTGCCTGAGTATTCCCGGCATCCGGGGTGAGGTGTTCCGCCCCGAAATCGTTGTGGTTCGCTATTTTGATACGGACTGGAACGAACACGAAGAAGAATTCGACGGCATGGCCGCGCGGATCATTCAGCACGAATATGATCATCTCGACGGCAAGCTCTTCACCGATTACCTGCCCCCGTTGCGTCGGCAGTTGATCAAGCGCAAGCTGTCGGAAATCACCAAAGGCAAAACCGACGCCGAATACCGGATGAAGTTTCCGAAATAAAAGGAACAAGGAGAAGGGGGAGAAAGGAACAAGGTAATGATCAGACCGCAACAGGTCGCTTTATTTTCCTTGTTCCTTTCTCCCTTCCTCCTTGTTTCTGACTCCTCCCTATGCACCTTACCTTCCTCCAATCAAATCTTTACTGGCATGATCCGGTGGCGAACCGGGCGATGTTCGAAGAACAGATTTTTTCGCTGCCCGAACCAACCGATCTGATTGTGCTGCCAGAAATGTTTACGACGGGCTTTACGATGGAGGCTGCCGCCGTGGCCGAGCCCATGAATCTGACGACGTTCCGGTGGCTGAAACAGATGGCCGCGCAGACGGGTGCCGTTGTAACGGGCAGCTACGTTGTGCAGGAGAAAGGGAATTATGTTAACCGCCTGATCTGGATGCAGCCCGACGGTCAGTTTGATGTGTACGACAAACGACACCTGTTTCGCATGGCCCACGAGGACGAAACCTACGTCGGTGGGACATCAAGGATTGTTAAGGAATGGAAAGGCTGGCGCATCTGTCCGCTGATCTGCTACGACCTCCGGTTTCCTGTCTGGAGCCGCAACAAACAGGCCGATTCAACTGATTTCGCCTACGATCTCCTGCTCTACGTAGCCAATTGGCCATCTGCCCGGCGTTATGCCTGGAATACGCTGCTACAGGCCCGAGCTATTGAAAACCTGAGCTACGTGGTGGGCGTCAACCGGGTGGGTGACGACCCGAAAGGGAATCACTATACGGGCGATTCGGCGGTCATTGATTTTAAAGGCGAGGTGCTGTTTCGGGAAACCGACACCGAAGTCGTGCACCAGCAGCGGATTTCGCTGGACGACCTGAATGCGTTCCGACGCTCGTTCCCGGCCAATCTGGATGCCGATACCTACACGCTGACCGTTTAGCAGGCCGACTCAGGCAGGTCAAGCCAGGTCAATACCTCCCGGATAGTGGTCATTCGGGGAAATGTTCTACCCGCCAATCGTTCTCCCGGCACCAGCTCGTGGCCCCAGGTAATTTCGAAAGGTACATGAACCGCCCAGGCACCTATTTCCAGAACCGGCAGTATGTCCGATTTCACCGAATTACCAATCATCAGGAACTCACTAGGCTGAATACCGTAGCGCTGCAGAATCCGCCTATAAGCCGCTGGGTCTTTCTCGCTGACGATTTCCATGTGCTTGAAGTAGTTTCCTACCCCCGACCGGGCAATCTTGCTTTCCTGGTCAAACAGATCTCCCTTAGTAATGATCATCAGGTCGTACCGGCGCGACAGCGTATCCAGCACTTCATGCACCCCGTCCAGTACGTCGATGGGGTAGTTCAGCAGGCTTTTACTGACGTCAATGATCTGCTGAATTTCCGCTCCCGTCACGGCTCCATTGGTTAACTCAATGGCCGTTTCGATCATGGAGAGCATAAACCCCTTGGCTCCGTAGCCAAACAGATCCAGATTTTTGATCTGCGTCACGTAAAACCGATCGATCATCTGCTTGGGGTCGACGTAGTGCGCCAGGAGTTCGCTCAGGGTTTGCTGAACATTGACGTAGTTTGGCTCGTTCACCCATAGGGTGTCGTCGGCATCGAAAGCAATCAATTTGAGTGACTCGGGTCGGAGCATGCGTAGGCTAGCTAGTCTGGCCGTAAAGGTAGCTGTCTGCCGACTTTTTTGCGGCTTTGTGTATTACCAAATCAGCTGCGAGAGCGCATTTATACTCAGCGATAAATTGATTTGCGTCTCGTTGCTGAAATTGCCAATTTGCCACCCATCCTAACGACTTATTTTTTCGCGTACACAATGCAATTTACCGAACAAGACCAGGACCAGATTCTGAAACAGGGCGTATCCCTCGAACAGATCGACCAACAGATAACCCATTTCGTCGACGGATTTCCTTACCTTAATGTGATTAAGGCAGCCACTGTCGGCGATGGCATTGTACGCGTTCCCGAAGAACAACTGACCAGCTATATCCGGCGATTCGACGAAGCGGCTCATACCAAGGATCTGGTTAAATTCGTACCGGCATCGGGCGCAGCTACCCGTATGTTTAAATCGCTGTTTGCTGCGCTGGATGGCAAGTTCGATAAAGCAACGGACGAGGTGTTTGCGCGGCTTGGCGACTTCGCCTTCTATGACGACCTGAAGGCCGCGATGGCTGCCGGTGGCGACGACCTCGATAAAGCCCTGGCCGACAACAATCGCCAGCTTGTTCTTCAATACCTGCTCACCAGCAAAGGCCTGGATTACGGCAGCCTGCCCAAAGGGCTGCTCAAATTTCACCGCTACACCGATGGTCCCCGTACGCCGGTTGAAGAACATCTGGTTGAAGGGGCCGCTTACGCCAATTCAGACGGGACGGCTACGCTTCATTTTACCGTATCGCCCGAACACCGCAGCCGGTTCGAACAGCTCATCCGCGACGAAAAGCCGAATTATGAAGCCTGGTTGGGCGTTACGTTCGACATCAGTTTCTCGGAGCAGAAAAAATCTACTGACACGATTTCGGTAGATCTGAGCAATGCTCCTTTCCGGAATAACGACGGCTCGTTACTGTTCCGGCCAGCGGGGCACGGTGCATTGATCGAAAACCTGAACGACATCGACGCCGACATTATCTTTATCAAGAACATCGATAACGTCGTGCTGGACGATATTAAAGAACAAACCATTACGTATAAGAAAGTCCTGGCGGCTGTCCTGCTCGACGCGCAGCAGCAGATCACCCGCCTGCAGGGCCTGCTCGAAGGACCAGACGACGTGAGCGATGGCTACCTGGCCGAAGCCGACGAACTATTCCGCCGGACGCTGTTCACCCTGCCTCCAGATGGATTCGATGAACTACCTAAAGCCGAAAAACTCGCCTATTACCGGCAAAAACTGAACCGTCCGGTTCGGGTGTGCGGCATGGTAAAAAACGTTGGCGAGCCTGGTGGTGGCCCGTTCTGGGCAAAAAATCAGGATGGTTCAGTATCGCTGCAGGTTGTGGAGTCGGCCCAGATCGACCTGACCGACGCAGGTCAGAAATCCATCTTCGACGAAGCTACGCATTTCAACCCCGTCGATCTGGTTTGTGGTATTCGCGATCGGAACGGCAAAAAGTTCGACCTGCCCGCCTACCGCGATCCGCTGACGGGCTTTATCACCGAGAAATCAAAAGATGGTAAGGAACTGAAAGCACAGGAGCTGCCGGGTCTCTGGAACGGCGCTATGGCCGACTGGAACACGATCTTCGTGGAGGTACCGCTGATTACGTTTAATCCGGTTAAAACCGTGAATGACCTGCTGCGGAAAGAACACCAACCTCAACTGGATTAAGAAAATCCGTATCGTATATCTATAAAAAGGCCCGTAGAATTGTCTACGTGCCTTTTTAGTATATCAATTGAATGCGTTATGCCTAGGCCATCATCTTTGCCGTTGCTGTTTCGGCTAAATCTGTGGCTTTGCTGCCAATAGGAATCTCTTTCGTTTCGAGCGACGACGGATTCTGGAAAGATAGTAAGGTCGTATTTTCATAAACCCCCAGATTGGCATCACGTACACGCTCCATAACTGGTTTCAATGCACAGGCGATTTCGTCTTCGCAATCGTCGCACTTCACGTAGAAGTTGAACGATACGCAGGGCGTTGGCGCAATGGGACCATCAATAACCCGCAGTACCTGCGCCAGATTGACCCGGCCCGGATCGACCCGCAACAGGTAGCCACCACCCTTGCCTTTCTGGCTTTGCAGAATACCGTGGTTACGTAACTCGAGCAGAATGGCCTCTAAGAATTTTTTAGGTATGTTTTCCTTTGCCGAAATGTACGAAATCAACACAGGACCCTTGCCGTATTCTTCGGTCAAAACCTTAAGGGCTTTAAGGGCATATTTTGCTTTCTTAGAGATCATTGTTACGGTTTATATAAGTTTTTGGTGGTTCACTAAGTACTAGTACTTAACAGAGAAGGCGAGCAAATTAGTAATCCCTTCACAATCAGCCAAGAAATCCTGATCTTTTATGAAAAATAGATGGACTATATTTTAAACTGCCTGTGCTCAGCTCCTGCTGCCTGTCTGAACAATCGATAACTTTCCTAAAGTTCATCGACCTAGTTGGGTATTAGACGATTTGTGCGATAAAGGTAACGGTTCTGCCAAAGAAGTAAGTTAACATTCTCTTTTACCTCATTTTAGTTTAGCGGGCAGTAGTAAGAAAAAAGCCGGAGCAAAGCCCCGGCCCTTTCGTGCGACACCAATATGAAAGTGTGAATAGACTATTGATCGTAATTCGTATTCTGCGGATTGAAGTTTGTCCAGCCCGACAGCCAGTTATCCGTTCCGTTGAACGCACCTCGGTAAGGAGCCGACGTAAAGAACGAATCAGACAGTTTTCCGCCCGTAGCAGCATTAGCCGATACCAGTAACGGAGAGCTGATTCCTGGTAGGAAACTTGGCGCTGTCAGGCTAAAGCTGTTCGCGTTTAATAACAGCGAGGCCAGGTCCGACGAAGCGATTACCGTATTCTTACGGGCAGCCAGCGAGAAATAAGCCGTTGCCTGATCGTTGGTGATGTTACCGGCTCCCCGAACCGCTGTCAACGAGTTAGCTACTGTTACGCCCTGTACTTCCAGAGCACCCGTGCTAGCGTTGTTCAGCGTACCTGTTGTAGTGCCGTCCAGGCGAAGTCCTTCAGGCCAGCCAACAAATACCGAGTTGATAATGCTGATCGCCGTGTTCCGACGCAGGTGCATGGCGGACTGATACGGTCCGCTACCGCCCGTGCCCGATGTCGAGGCCGTACTTGGCGTACCGCTCGTCAGGAAACCGCTGATATTGGCAAAGGTTGGCTGCGTCAATGGCAGACCGTTATTGGCCGTCAGGGCAACGCCACCTGCGTTTTCGCCTGAGTTGAAGTTATCCGATTCAAAACAGTTTGAGCTCGATTGGTCAGCTACCTGCGGGTCGCGGAGCGATACGCCAAACTGAACTTTACCGGTATAGCCCCAGTCCGTATCGAAATCATCATCAAAACCACGGAAGGCAACCAGATATTTTGCATTGACGGTACCGCCAAACCACTCGAACGAGTCATCACCGCTGTACGAAACCTGTACGTGATCAATGGTTGTTCCCGAACCAACGCCGTACATCGTCAATCCGTTAATTTCGCTGTTTGCCTCACTCGTCAGCGCAATACCGCCAAACTCGATACGAACGTAACGCAGCGAACCTGAGTTATCGGTCGATTCAGTGAAAGCACCCAACTGGATACCGATACCACCTTCTGCCGACTGACTGGCTGGCCGGTTGTGGGGCGCTTTACCGATCAGAACAATTCCGCCCCAGTCACCCGATTTACGCGAACCAGCCGCCCGGTTTGAGGTAAAGACAATTGGCTGCTGGGCTGTACCAACTGCTTCCAGTCGGGCACCCTGTTCAACGATCAGCGTACCACCCCGCTTCGATCCGGTTGGATCTTCGTCAACGGTTCCGCCTTTGATGATCGTTCCTGGCTGGATAGTGATGACAACGCCCGGTTTAACGTTCACAAATCCGCGCAGTAAATAGACATTACCGGAGGTCCAGGTTTCACTTACCGTAAGGCTACCTGTTTTAGTTACAACCGGTTTAGCGCTGATTGAGAAAGCCGGGCCTTGAGCAGACTGTCCATTTGCCGTTACCGAAATTGGTGTACCTGCACCAGTTGGCACAATAACCGACAGTTGCGTCGTTGAGGCAGCTACGACCGATGCCGAAACCGTACCAAACGTTACAGTATTGCTGGCTGGAGTCGCATTGAAATTAGTACCTGTAATGACAACCGTTGTGCCAGCAGGGGCTGAGGTTGGGCTGATACCCGTAACGCTGAGTACTGGAGCGGGTGAATCTTCATTTTTACAGGCTGCAATAAAGCTGATAAGCCCTACTACGAGTAAAATTAGATTTCCCCACCGAGTGAATCGATTCATGAGTAATTGATTTAGTTAGTATTAGTATAAAGGCAATTAATTGGTAAAGACATTAAGGAACGATCGTGCGTCGGCCGAAGGTGTACACACCCGTCAGCGTTACGTACTGGCCACGGCGGAAGCGCCGGAATATCTGGTCTGCGTTCACCGATTGCGAGGTGAGATCGCGGTCAACCCGTCCGTTCCCGTTGAAATCCTGTGCGTAGCGGGTTGCCTGATTCAGTATATCCTGGATACCTAGCCGCACATCGATTTTCTGATTAAAGGTTTTACTGATGTTCAGGTCAATCGCGTGGCGGGGCAGTTCGTAAATGGTGGGGTTATTCCGAGTACCTACGGCGAAGATGCGAGGTCCGTAAATGTTATACAGTACGTTCCATTGCAGACCGCTGTTCGGCTCCTGATAATACACACCCGCATTGACCAGGTAAGGCGATTGGTTTGCCAGGGGACGGGTCCGGTCAGCTAAGTCTTTCAGCGGCACATCGATCACCGTTGACGTAGCATCCGGGGCGCGAACAAAATCACCCAGGGTTACCCGGCTGTCGATCAGCGAACCATTGGCTACCACCTGTAAATTCTGGAGGAATTTACTGCCCGACTGGCTGAAGCCTTTCCGCATTTCAACTTCTACCCCGAAATTCCGGGCCGATGGTGCGTTGATGAACGTGTAGCTGAATCCATTACCCGTTGGCAGCAGGAAGCTTTCAATTGGATTCCGGAAGTGTTTGTAGAAACCTGTAACCGAAATCAACTCATTCGGACTTGGATAGTACTCCCATTTCAAATCGACGTTCTGAATCGTTGCCGTCGTGAGTTCGGTGTTCCCCGTTACGACAGCCAGCAGGTTGAAATCGAAGTACTGGAAAGGGGCCAATTCACGCAGTTCGGGCCGGTTAACGGTAGCCGAATAGGCTAGTCGTACACTGTGTTTGTCAGTAAGCTTATGCGTAACGTTCAGGGATGGCAGCGGGCTGAAAATTCGCCGGTTAACCAGTTGCTGATCGACACCCAGCCGTTGAATTTTCAACTCCTGAATGTTATACTCACCACGTAGACCCAATGTTACGTTCGTACGGCTGCCGAGGTTAAAGTCACCACTAACGTAGGCAGCGCCATAGGTGTTGCCACCCCGATACGAATCAAGATCCGACGTACCGTCCAGCAGCGAGAAGCCACCGGGCTGACCGCTTACGTTAGCGGGCGAAAAGATCGAACCAATAGGCTGCTGCTGCACAATGGCTCCATCACTGGTTGTGCCCGCAATACTATTGTAGCCGTAGAAGCGAGCCGAATAATCGCGGACCCGTTGCTCCGCGTAGATACCGGCTTTCAGGTGACCAGGTTCCCGGTCCGTTGGGTTGCCGAAGGTGTGATCGTAGTTACCGATCAGCGAGATTGTCTGTTCATTTAGTTTTGAGTAGAAACGGCCTACGTCGATTGGGTTAGGCGACAGGGGCGTAACCAGCGTATACACACCATTTTCACCACTGTTCAGAGGAGCCTGGTAGCGCGCCCGTTTCCAATCGGGCTCCCAGCGTCCCGAATACCCGTAACCAGCAATCCAGTTTAGTTTCGTCAGTTCATTCAACTGATGATCACCGGAAACCTGCGTTGTGGCAATACTGCGGTTCTCGAACCGCTGCGAGTAGCTGCGGATATCAGCGTTCGAGTCGAAATTCTGCCCCTGCCGGACAACCGTTTCCTGGTTACCCAGTTGGTTAAAGAGTGTTTTCCACTCCAGCGTAAACGTGGGCGAAAAGCGTAGCGACCAGTTGTGCAGTAAGCCTAACCGCGACTGACGAGCGTAGCTGGCATCTTTATAGTCCTGATTGACTGAGTTGGCAACTGCCCCGTTTTCATAAACGCGCAGGTCAATATTCGTTATCTGATTCGTCAGGCTGTAGTTAATGCTGGTCAGGTTACTAACCTGTACGTTCCCGATGTCGAACCGGCGACCCGTATTGAGTGCAAACCGGATATCGGGCATGACAGAAACATTCGTTAATCCCCATGAATTGGGCAACAGCTTGGCATAAGCCGCTCGTTGCGGAGCACCAAGGGCGTTAAAATCACCCGACCGAGTTGGGAAGCTGGTTGGAATTGTTTGTTTAGGCGACCACAGTCCCAGCGCACTCAGGCCACCACGCTGGTGCGACTGCGTCTGTTCGCCTGTTGTGCCAGGGCGGTAGCCCAGCGTCAAGCCTACGTCAATGAAGTTGCTGCTTGGGCGACGCTTGGTGTAGATTTTTACGATCCCCCCCGCAAAATCACCGGGCAGTTCGGCTGAACCGGATTTGTAGACGATCATCCGGTCAAGAATGTTACTGGGAATAATGTCGAATGAGAACGAACGGGTTTCAACCTCGGTCGATGGGGCAATTACGTCGTTGATCAGTACAGAGTTATAGCGGGAGCCTAAACCCCGGATCAGGACAAACCGGTTATCGAGGATGCTGACACCAGGTACCCGGCGGATGGCGGCAGCCGCATCGCGGTCCTGCGATTTCTGAATCTGAGCCGCCGAGATACCTACGGCTAGCGCTTTTATTTGCTTAACTTCCGTAATAACGGCGATTTCGGTGTTAGTGGCTTTGTTGGCCCGGACAACTACCTCCTGGAGTGATTTACCTTCTTCGTCCAGCTCGGTATCGATCACCGTTGTGTTTCCCGATTCAATCCGAACGTTCGGAATTTCTTTCGTCTGGTAAGAAATGTAGGAGACAACTACTTTCTGGGTACCGGCCGGTACGTTCTGAATGGTGAAGCCCCCATCGATGTCGGTTGTTCCGCCGAGTTGGGTACCATCAATACGGACGGTACAGCCGATTAGAGATTCTTTGGTTTTGGCGTCTTTGACAGTACCTCGTACGGTACCGGTCTGCGCCCATGCTGTCAGAGAGAACAGCGTAAAGAAGAGAACAATTAAATTTCGGTTCATATTGGTTTTGCGTGTCGCTTTCGCGTCGCAAAACTACCTGACCAATATTACGCCAATGTTACCCCAAAGTTACGCTTCAATTATGTTTACCGGAAGCACATACATACTGTAAATCAGCACATTACCCATAAGCTAGTATTTAATGTACGTTTAATTTGGTAGTATGCTCCAACAACACCGGTTGTTCGTGGCCTATTGCCTAATAGGGTCTATTTTGTTTGGTCGCCTTCGTTTTTGGCATTAGCAGGAATCTGATCGTCCCAGAAACCATTTACAAATGTATGAACGATCTCTTTGTCTCTCAGGAGGGTGAAGCTCGCCGTCTGCCCGAGCCGAAGTGGGCGATCGGTCTTTAGTCGGAGGCCGGTTGCGTCGATTTCGTCCAGCCCGTAGAAGGTTGATAGGTCGCCGATGTCCTCAACGACACTACGATAGCGGAAGCTGCGCGCCGAATCAGTATTCACTTCCAGCCGATTGATGCCTACATCAACGACAGTCGGTTTACCGTTCCGGATAATTGTGGCGTTCCGGATCAGTACGTCGAACAGCTGCCGCCCATTTTCGGGAATTGCCTGGTAGTCGTCCGTTGATTCCTGCTCATATGCCCCCGTAGCAATTGATTCCAGTGCGGTCAGAATCGCCACAAAATTCAGTCGGCGGATGGTCATTTTCTCTGTATCGCCTTTGTAGCCACCCGATTCGATCAGTACCAGCGTCGTGCCCCATTTCTGAATGTTGTCGCCAAAGGCACGAGGTTCAAATTCATCGTCGTAGCGCGCCACCTGATCGGGAATGAACGCCTGCAACGTCCGGTTCATACCCGCAATGAGCTGCATAGAGCGCTGTCGTACCTCGTTTACGTTACGTGCCTGGTCGTAGGCTGTCGCCAGAAAGGACACTACCGCCTGTTTGCCGGTTTTTCCGACGCCGTAGCGAGGGTTCTGGTCGTGTAGATTGAACCCCACCAGCGGTTTCAGGGTCTGCTGCAGGTTTTTAAGCAGCGCTCCTTCCGGCGTTTGCAGGCGGAGTGCATCCCGGTTCATGTCAATGTCCGATGCCGTCCGGCGCTGAAATCGTTCGGCCCCGTCTGGGTTCAGCATCGGGATAAAGTACAAAGTCGTATTGGTCAGAATCGTTTGCCGCAGACTGTCGAACTCATCGCCCGACGCGGTCAGGAAATTGAAAATATCAAACAGTGCCATCGTGGCCGTTGCTTCGTCGCCGTGCATCTGCGACCAGAGCAGGACTTTGTTTTCCCCAGTTCCGGCTTTGACCTGGTAAATAGCCCGCTTCTCCAGCGACTCACCGACCTGACTGACGTCCAGTGGCCCTTTCCCGTTCAGCGAATCCAGCAATGGTACAATATCCTTGTGCTTGAACCGGCGGTGGGTAAAGTGCTGCTGTTTATACGTATCGTGCGCGTCGTGCAGTCGACGGGCGTCTGTTTGGGCGTAAGCGGTTGTCATCAGAAAAAGAAAGAACAGGCTACGTATTCCTGTTCGGTATAGCATGTAGGGGGTTTGCTGCATGCCGTTACAGTTTTTGTCCCAGCAGAAGGCCACCGGTTGATGCCAGCAGGCACAGTGCGACGTTCAGGCCAATATTCAGGAAAGCCATACCTGTGCGGCCATTTTGAAGAAGCACGACGGTATCGTTGCTGAAGCTGGAAAACGTACTCAGCCCCCCGCAGAATCCAACCCCGATCAGCAGCCGGGCTTCATCACCGGTCGAGCGGGCCAGCGTCCAGCCCACAACGGCGCTTAACAACGCGCTGGCTACGATATTGACCAGGAGAATAGCGCTCGGGAAAGGTACTTCGTTGATTGTTGCCGGAAGAAACCGACCAGCAACGTAACGCAGCAGACTCCCCAGACCACCTCCCACGAACACAAGCAGATAGGCTTTCATGCAAACAAACATACGAAAAAAGGCCAACGCGGCCGGGACGGTTCCGCTCTAGTGCCGGGTTTTTCGCTATCATTGTGTGAATACCTTCCTGACTTTAAACTTTCATGCCCCAGAACCAACTCAAGAAACTGCTCGGTGTCGGTTTCGGCATTGCCGTTACCATTGGCGGCACTATTGGCACCGGTATTTTGCGCAAGCCCGGTCCCATTGCGCAGGACATCGGCGACCCTACGCTCATCATCGCCGTCTGGCTGATTGTTGGTGCGTATGCACTGGCGGGTTCGCTGTCGGTGATGGAGCTGGGAACTATGCTGCCCAAGGCTGGGGCCTGGTATGTATACACCCACCGGGCTTTTGGAAATTACGCCGGCTTTGTCATCGGCATCAGTAGCTGGCTGGGCAGTATTTCAGCCATGGCATTCGGGGCCGCTGTGATGAGCGAGTATATCGGTTTGCTGTCGCCTGCTCTGGTCAACTACCAGAAACTGATCGCCATCGGAATCCTGGCGGCTTTTGTGGCCTTCCACTGGGTTGGGGTTCGGCTGGCCAGTCGGGCGCAGGAGGTAATGAGCGTATTGAAAGCCGTGGGGCTACTGGCTTTCGTACTTGTCTGTTTTTTGATTACGCCGGACCAGGCCCGGGCAGCCAGTCCAACCGAAACCATCCGCCCACTAGCTGAGGGTGGACTCTGGCTGGGAATTCTGTCAGCCTTACAGGCCGTTTTTTATACCTATGATGGCTGGCACACGGCGGCTTATTTTACGGAAGAAGACGTTGATCCCAGCCGTAACCTGCCGAAGTCGATGATCAGCGGGGTACTGCTCATCATTGGTATTTACATTCTGGTCAATCTGGCGCTGCTGTACGTCCTGCCAATGGACACGCTGGCCCAGTCGAAACTTCCGGCAGCCGACGCGGTGCAGTTACTGTTCGGACCGGGCAGCGCGCAGGTTGTTACGGCTCTGCTGATGATTTCGATTATGGGCATTATCAACGCGCAGATTATGTTTAACCCCCGCGTCATTTTTGCGATGGGTCGCGATAAACTGTTCTTCCGGTTTGTTACTGCTGTTAACGAAGGGGGAACGCCAACGAATGCTACGCTACTGACCGCCGGCACGTCCATGCTGATGATTCTGACCAATACGTACGGGAAACTCTCCGACATTGCTACGTTTTTCTTCGTGCTCTGTTACGCGTCGGGCTTTGCATCGCTGATCCAGCTTCGGCGTACGGAGCCCGACTTATCGCGCCCCGTACGCGCCTGGGGGTACCCAGTATCAACCTGGACTCTGCTGATTATTTCGCTGGCCTTTCTGATGGGTGTCGTAATCGGCGATTTTTCGAGCAGCATGTACGCCCTCGGCTTTATCGCCGTTAGCTACCCCATTTACCGGCTGATTAAACGGAGCACCGGCATAGAGAATTAGCTACGCCAACTGGCGGTAGAACGATAACTGATTCTGTAAACGGGAAACCTGCTGCTGCAGGTCCTCAACCCGATCAAGCAGGTTACTGACTACGTCCAGATCGTCGGCGTGAATCTCAAGTTCCTGGTGCAGCCGTACCAGTTTTTCGAGCCGGGCCACCTGCGAAGGCGGTACAAATAGTACCTGCTCAACGGTGGTTATTTCGACCAGACCGCGCTGCTCCAGCGACTGAACGAACGATATCTCAATATGGTGGTACACGCAGAAGTCGCGTACTGGAATCAGGTCTTCAGCGTTCATGTTAGTCATTGGTTAGGATTAGGGTCTGTAATTGCTTGATCAGCTCTTTCTGCTCGTCGGTCAGGTTCGTCGGTAATTTCACCTGCCACTGCACGTAGAGATCGCCGAATGCACCTTCCTGTTTATACACTGGAAAGCCTTTGCCTTTCAGCCGAATTTTAGTGCCGTTCTGCGTTTCGGGGGTCACGGTCACTTTGACCTTCCCGCTTAGTGTCTCGATCACTTTCTGACCACCCAGCAGGGCTGTGAATAGATCGATTTCTTCGGTCACGTAGAGGTCATTGCCGTTCCGTTTGTAGCGGCTGTCATCGGCAATCACAAACGTAATGTACAGGTCACCATTGGGGCCGCCGTTCACGCCGGGTGCACCGTAACCCGTCAGTTTAATTTTCTGTCCATTCTCGACACCCGCTTTGATGGTAATACCGATGGTTTTCCCGTCGAGGGTCAGGTTCTGCTTGTGGGTCGTATAGGCGTCCTGCAGACTCAGGCGCAGTTCGGACTGGTAATCCTGCCCCCGGAATGTAGCCTGTCGGCGACCGCTATAGCCACCGGCCTCCTGCCCGAACATCGACGAGAAAAAATCGGAGAAGTCAGCTCCGCCAAACCCACCCGAAAAGTCATAGCCACCGTCACCACCAGCCTGGCTGTACGCCTGTCGCTGTTGCTGCTGTTGTCTGGCCTGTTCAAACTGTTCCGCGTGCTGCCAGTCTTTGCCGTACTGATCGTATTTTTTTCGTTTTTCGGGATCGCTCAGAACCTCGTTGGCCTCGTTGAGTTGCTGAAATTTCTTGCTGGCCTCCGCGTCGTTCGGATTCAGATCCGGGTGCATCTTACGGGCCAGCTTTCGGTATGCCTTTTTTATTTCGTCGTCCGAGGCCGTTTTTGGCACACCCAGTATGCTGTAATAATCGATAAAGTCCATGTTCAGTGTTGTGGTAATGGGTTATGTTGCTGGTGAAAACGCCCTGGCCCCCACCACGTATAAAACAGCAAAACCGGCGCTAAAGTTGGCAATACCTACACGCTATAAACGACGAATGGGTTGAACCCTAAAACCTGTCTGGTTTGGATTCAACCCATTCATTCCTGCATGGCTTCTGCTATACCTTACCGCGCAGGTAATCGGCGGTGAAGTTTTCGCCCTCGGGCAGTTTCACCATTTCTTCCGGCGTACCGGTAAAGGTAATGTATCCACCCGTTTCGCCCCCCTCGGGGCCAATGTCGATAACATGGTCGGCGCTTTTGATCACTTCCATGTTGTGCTCGATAATGATGACCGAGTCGCCCTGGTCAACCAGCGCGTTGATGGCTTTCAGCAGTTTACGAATATCATGGAAGTGCAGTCCGGTAGTTGGTTCATCGAAAATAAACAGCGTACCACCTTTGTTCGGGTTGCCTTTGCTTAGGAACGACGCCAGCTTAACGCGCTGCGCTTCCCCCCCCGACAGTGTATTGGCCGACTGTCCCAGACCGATGTAGCCCAGCCCTACTTCCTGCAGTGGCATCAGTTTATCCATCATTTTCAGATCAACGTCGGCGAAGAAGTTGACCGCTTCATCGACAGTCATGTCCAGGATGTCCGATACGTTCTTATCGCGCAGCGTAACTTCCAAGACCTCCTGTTTGAAGCGTTTGCCGTTACATCCCTCACATTTGAGGTAGATGTCGGCCATGAACTGCATTTCGATCTTAACCTCGCCTTCGCCCTGGCAGACTTCACAGCGACCACCATCCACGTTGAACGAAAAATGGCTGGGTTTGTAACCCCGGGATTTGGCCACCGGCTGATCGGCCATCACCTGACGCAGATAATCGTACGCCTTGATGTACGTAACGGGGTTTGAGCGGCTCGACTTACCAATGGGATTCTGGTCAATCATTTCCACCGACGTAATGCGGTCGAGCGAACCGCCCAGGCTATCAAACTTGCCCGACTCTTCGGTCACTTCGCCTTTCTGGTGAACCAGCGCCGGATACAGTACTTTTCGAATCAACGTACTCTTACCCGAACCTGATACGCCCGTCACGACGGTAAGCGTATTGAGCGGAAAACGCACGTCCACGTCTTTCAGGTTATTTTCCCGCGCGCCTTTCAACTCAATAAAATTCGCCGACCGGCGCCGGAACGTCGGCACCGGCACCGTTTCCCGACCCGTTAGGAAGTCGAGGGTGTGGGAAGGCATGGGGTTGAGGGCGTAGGGCGTGGAGCTATTGCCCTCTACCCTATGCCCTTTGCCCTCTTCGATCTCTTTCCATGTCCCCTGAAAAACCAGGTGGCCGCCCAGCGAACCGGCGTCGGGGCCGATGTCAACGAGTTGATCAGCCGCTCGCATCACTTCTTCTTCGTGCTCGACAACGATTACCGTATTGCCCATGTCGCGCAGGGTTTCCAGCACGCTGACGAGCCGTTTTGTATCGCGGGGGTGCAGTCCGATGCTGGGTTCGTCCAGAATATACATCGACCCAACCAGCGCCGATCCAAGGGAGGTAGCCAGCTTGATCCGCTGATATTCTCCGCCCGACAATGTATTGGTCAGCCGGTTCAGCGTCAGGTAACCCAGCCCAACGCGTTCCATATAATCCAGCCGGTTTTTGATCTCCGTCAGAATCCGGCCCGCAACCTGTTCCAGGTGCGCGGGCAATTCCAGCTCGCGGAAGAACGTCGTTACGTGCGTAAGGGGCATGAGCACCAGGTCGGTGATGGATTTGCCGCCAACCTTAACATAACCGGCATCTTTCCGCAAACGCGAGCCCCGGCATTCGGGACAGGTCGTTTTGCCCCGGTAGCGCGACAGCATGACGCGGTACTGCACTTTGAAGGTCTGGCTCTCGACAAACGAGAAGAAAGCGTTCAAGCCATCAAAGTACTTGTTACCCGTCCAGAGCAGTTCCTGCTCGGCGGGGGTCAGGTCTTTATAGGGGCGGTGAATCGGGAAGTCGAAGCGAATACCGTTACGAAGCAGGGGTTTCAGGAACTCCTCGTTCATTTTCTCGCTACGCCACGGCATAATAGCGCCCTCAAACACGGACAGGTTCTTGTCGGGGATAACGAGGTCGGGATCGATACCCAGCACTTTGCCAAAGCCATCGCATCGACGGCAGGCTCCGTACGGGTTATTGAACGTGAAGAGATTGACGCTCGGCTCCTCGAACGCAATACCATCCATCTCGAATTTATCAGAGAACATGCGCGACTCTTTGCCAACGATATCAACGCGACAGGTGCCTTCCCCCTCGTTGAAAGCCGTCTGTACAGAATCTGAGAAACGGTATTGATTATCTTCGTCGGGCTGGCCATTCTCATCATAAATAACCGTACCCCGGTCAACCAGGATTTCAAGGTGAGTAGAGGTAAGCACCTCTGCGCTTCCCTCCTCGCCCAATACGTCCTCAATCTGCTTCATCTCCCCATCGGCCACAATTCGGGTGTAGCCTTTCTGAAGCAGGATGTTCAGTTCGTATGCCAGCGTACGACCTTCGCGAATCCGTAGCGGGGCCAGAATCATGACCCGTTGCGGAGTACCGCCCAGACCGGCGTCGAAACTATACATGAAATTCACGACGTCCGTGACGGTGTCTTTACGAACCTCGTTACCCGAAATCGGCGAGTAAGTCGTTCCGGCGCGGGCGAAGAGCAGTTTCAGGTAATCATAAATTTCGGTAGATGTTCCCACCGTTGAGCGCGGGTTGCGAGTCGATACTTTCTGCTCAATAGCAATGGCCGGCGATACGCCTTTGATGTACTCTACTTCCGGCTTTTCCATCCGGCCAAGAAACTGGCGGGCGTAGCTGCTTAGGCTTTCGACGTACATGCGCTGCCCTTCGGCAAACAGTGTATCAAACGCCAGCGATGATTTGCCCGAGCCGGACAATCCGGTCAGAACAACTAGCTTATTACGGGGTATGGCTACGTCAATCCCTTTAAGGTTGTGCACCCTCGCCCCTTTGATGATAATAAATTGCTTGGGATCAAGATGGTCAACAGAACTAGAGCGTTCCGTTTCCGTGGTCTGAGTCATTCTACGTCAGTTGGGTAAACTCTATCTAATTTCTAACGGTTAATTTCGAAATATGGTTTCTCCGAACCGGGTATTCTGACACGGGCAGAAACGCAGTTATCTACTTTCTTAATCGGATAGATACACTATTCCTCAGGCGCTATGGAATTTGATCTGGCAGATAGTTTCCGGCTGGTAGCCTCTTTGCTGATGGGCGGCATTATTGGGGCAGAGCGTGAATACCACGGCAAGTCGGCGGGGTTTCGTACAATGATTATGATCAGCGTAGGCTCAACGTTGTTCACACTCGTCTCCCAGCGGATCGATCTGGACGATAGTGGTCGGATTGCGGCTAATATTGTTAACGGGATTGGCTTTTTGGGGGCAGGCATCATTTTCCGGACCAACAACCGGATAAAGGGATTAACCACGGCCGCTACCGTCTGGGCCGTTTCGGCGTTGGGTATGTGCCTGGGGGCGGGTTACTACGATATTGCCCTCGTTGGTTTTATTTTCATCTTTGTCGCGCTGATCCTGATGTCGGGGCTGGCCCGTAAGCTACAGCAGGTCAGTCAGACACGGGAATACCGCATTGTGGCTCCTGTTGGCCACCGGACGCTCCAGCAGTATGAACAGTTCTTTCGGGAACACGGCATGTCGATCTCGCGGGGGCAGCAGCAACGGATCGGCAACGAGATTAAGGGCAACTGGCGCGTACGGGGCTCGCAGAAGGGCCACCAAAAATGCACAGACCTCTTATTGAACGATCCGGCCATAAAAGAATTCACGTTTTGATTCGTTACTGAGTATAAGTTTAGTTTTTTGAACCTGACATGAAATCCATACAGAATCTACTGGTATTACTTATCGTATTAAGCAGCAGCGTTGCCTTTGGTCAGCTCACCGCCGACCCGGAAGATCGCCGGGATCAGGGCCGGGAGCCGTTACGTACTCAGACCGTTGATGGTGAACCGCTGCCATTTGGTCAACGACTGCGCTACGGCGGGGGCATTACCGGTTTCCGCTTCGGCAATCCCTTCAGTCTCGGCGCTTCACCAGTTGTTGCCTATCAGGCCAGTGAGCATCTGATTGTCGGCGTGGGCGCTAACTATACGTACACCCGTTACAAGGCTCCTTATTATTACCCAACGACTTACAACCAGTATGGCGGACGGGGCTTTGTTATGTACGAGGCCTTACCGGCTGTTATTCCCAACCTCTACCTGCATGGCGAAATAGAGCGCAGTAACGTCCAGGTTATTGAAGATGGCAGCCCGCAGCGGTTAAGTTATGGTCTCACAGCACCGCTCCTTGGTCTGACTTACTCACAGCCCATTTCGCGTCGGTTTAGCGTGAACCTGACGGCGCTGTATAACCTGAACTACAATCAGAATCGGGCCCTGTCGCAGGCTATTTACGGTAACCCCTTTGTTATTCGGCTGTCGTTCTTTTAAGCTATTTCAGAGCGCCGGACAGGAGGAAATATCACCCGACGTGCGTGGGTGCAACCGCCTATCCGGCCTTTTTTTTACCTTTGGCCTGACTTACTATCCGTTAGTATGCTATTTAGTTCGGCCATATTTCTATTTCTATTCCTACCTGTTTTCCTGATTATCTATTACCTGCTGCCCCGGCAGTGGCACAACGCCTTTCTATTCGGGGCGAGTCTACTGTTCTACGCCTGGGGAGAAGGGCTGGTTGTGCTGGTGCTGCTGGTGTCGGCGCTGATTAACTTTATCGCGGGCCGACTGGTCGAAAACGGTCGTCGGCAAGCGGGGCTCCTGCTTTCCTTGGTTGGGAGTCTGTCGCTGCTGTTCTACTACAAGTATAGTAATTTCCTGGTCGATTCGGTACGTGGTTTTGCCGAAGCGTTTGCGATTCCGGGCGCAACGAACCTCAACATGGCGCAGATTGCGTTGCCTATCGGAATCAGCTTTTATACCTTTCAGGGCATTTCCTATACGCTCGATATTTACTGGGGCCGGATCAAGGCGAATCGTAGTTTTCTGGACTACGGTACGTACGTAGCGATGTTTCCGCACCAGATTGCGGGCCCGATCGTTCGCTACGCTGACATTGCCCCGGAGCTATCCGATCGGAGAACCACGGTCGAACAATTTGGCGTTGGTGCTGAACGATTCATCATTGGCCTGGCGAAGAAGGTGTTGCTGGCCAATACGTTCGCCAGTCTGGCCGATACTATTTTCAACGCACCTCCCGACAGTTATCCGGCCAGTACGGCCTGGCTGGGTATTGTTGCGTACACCCTTCAGATCTATTTTGATTTCTCGGGCTACTCCGACATGGCCATCGGTCTGGGAAAAATGGTCGGCTTCGATTTTAAAGAGAATTTCGACTACCCCTATATCTCCCGCTCCATCCAGGACTTCTGGCGTCGCTGGCACATTTCCCTATCGAGCTGGTTTCGGGATTATCTCTACATTCCGCTGGGCGGCAACCGGGCCAGCAAAGCTCGTACGTACCGCAACCTGCTGATCGTATTTTTTGTAACGGGCTTGTGGCACGGTGCCAGTATGAATTTCATTGTCTGGGGGCTGTACCACGGTCTTTTCCTGATGATCGAACGAGCCGGGCTGCGCAAACGGCTGGATCAACTGTGGGCTCCAGTTGCGCACGCGTACACGTTGGTGGTAGTGCTTATTGGCTGGGTGTTTTTCCGGGCTGTCGATCTTACCTCAGCCCTGATTTACCTAAAAAAAATGATCGGTCTCGGACCAGAATCAGCGAACTACGCTTACCCGCTGACGTATTTTACCAGCACTGAGGTTCTAGTTTCTCTGGTACTGGGGTTTGTGCTGGCAACCCCCGTATATCATACGTTCCAGAAATACTGGCGCCGGCTGATGACACGCGTGGTAACAACTCCCGCCCGTCTGACACTGGATCTGGTTTATATTAGCGGTCTGCTGCTGCTGTTTATATCGGCGATAGCGTACCTGGCCGCCGATACGTACAATCCGTTCATTTATTTCCGTTTCTGAACGATGACCTCAACGCGCTCAACGCTCCTTGCTTTCCTATTTGGTATTCTGCTACTCTTACCTACCCTCGATCAGTTATTTGGTCTGACCGCGCGATTCGGCAGTACCGAAAACCGACAGATCAGCGGGGTTCCGCCGTTGAATTTTCCGCATGTTCGTAGTTTTACCCGGCAGTTCGACCAGTATTACAAGGAAAATTTCGGCTGGCGCAATGCCCTGTTTTACGCCTACAGTCGCTGGAAACTGAATGTTTTGGGCGAATCTCCTTTACCCGAAAAAGTAGTGGTCGGTAAAAGCGGCTGGTTTTATCTGGGCAACAGCTACAACAACGTTATTAACCAGCATAGGGGCCTACAGCCGCTGTCCGTCGATTCGGCGCGATACATCACCAATCACCTGCTCATGCGGCAGCAGGAACTGGCAAAGCAGGGTATTCGGCTCTACGTCATGGTCGCGCCCGATTCGCATTCGATCTATCCCGAGTTTTTACCCGACCGCATGGAAGCCAGTTCCGCTCCTTCCCGCTTAGACGTACTGAAACAGGCCGTTCAGCAAACCGATTTGCCCTTTATCGACGTACGGGATACGCTGATTAGTGCCAAACCTCGCCATGTCGTTTACAACCAGACAGACACGCACTGGAATGACTACGGTACCCTGATTGGCAGCGCGGCACTGCTCGAACGCATCCGGCAGGATCAGCCCGCTGTCCCGCCTATGCAGACAAGCGACTTCCGGATTGAGCAGCAAAAGGGAGTTGGTGGCGATTTGGTACGTATGCTGACGGTCCAGGATGAGCAGAAAGACCCCGTTTACTATTACATCCAGCCCAGCGGCAACCGGACCGCCCGCCAGGTTGCTACAGAGCCTAACGAGGTTTCCGGTTTTCCGTCAACCCGTTTTGCCGGTTCCGGGTCGGGTAAACTGCTGTTCGTCGGCGATTCGTTCAGCCACAGTATGATGCAGTTCCTGCCAGCCTACTTTAGGGAGTCGTTCTTCGTGCGAGGCAGTCAGCTGAATTCATCCCTTGTTCGCAAAGAGCGTCCGAACGTTGTTGTCATTGAAGTTGTGGAGCGAAATATCAGCTTTCTCGGCAACTTTTGACCTGACGGAAAATCCTCTTGTCTATCAAACGCTTAGAGCTTAGCAACAGGCTTTTTTTTCGCTGCGCATAGTGCTTTTATACTAAATTTTCTGAACAAAAGGGTGGACAACGTATTTCTTTACCAGATAGGGGTGCCAATACGTTAGCCGCGACGGAATTACTCCAGTGTGCTAGTAGATGGGTGCGCAACTGGTGTACTATGGGTGAAATACGTGTACTTGCTACAGGATTAAAATTTCCGGGAGGACCCACATTCGATGAAGCTGGTTCACTATGGTGTACAGAGCAAGAGGGTGAGAATCTCTTTTGTCGCCAGAAAGATGGTAGCACCAAACGAATAAAAACCGGGGGAAAGCCCAGCGGTGCCGTAGCACGCGACGGCTATATCTGGTTTTGCGATTCGGGCAAGAATACTATTTGCCGGATAAACACTATCAGTGAAATTATTGAAACGATGGTTAGTGAGCTTAGCGCAGAGCCACTTAATTATCCTAATAACCTCCTCGTGGATGCTGCCGGACAGCTGATCTTTAGCTGTCCGGGCCCTTCTGAAAATCCATCGCCTGGCTACGTAGCCGTTTATACGTCGGCGGGTAAGCTGGAAATCATCGCCGAAGGTCTCTCCTACCCGAGCGGACTAGCGTTATTGCCTGATAACACAACCTTACTGATTACGGAGACCCACCGTCAGCGGATCTGGCAGGGGTACTGGGATAGCCAGTCACTGAGCTGGGAAAACCTGCGGGTCTGGGCTACGGTTATTGAGGGGACCGCCAACGCTACTATGCCTGGCCCCAACGGGTTGGCAGTCGGACCAGACGGCAATCTATACGTAGCCGTTTTTGGAGCGGGCGTTATTCGGGTATTTTCAGAAGACGGCCTGTTTGTGCACGATATTGATCTGCCCGGCAGTAATCCTTCGGACTGCGTCTTTGATCCCTCCGGCGAGCTGGGCCTGGTAGTTACAGAAACAGAAAAAGGCGAACTTCTGAGCGTTCGCCTTTAACGAGTGTATATTTTTTGACAGGATTTTGATTGCCTGAAAATTCTGTGATCCTGTTCAAAAGTAAGACCGTTTAGTCTTTGTTCAGTTCGGCCAGGACCGTTACGCCACCACGCATCCGATCGCCGATGTTTACTTTCACGTCAGCGTCCAGCGGCACGAATACGTCGACGCGCGATCCGAACTTGATAAAGCCCATTTCGCTGCCCTGTTCGACGGGCTGCCCTTCTTTCACGTACCAGACGATCCGGCGGGCTACAGCCCCGGCGATCTGCCGGAACAGCACTTCCACGCCATTGGCCGCCTGAATAACGACTGTGGTACGTTCGTTTTCGGTACTGGATTTTGGGTGCCAGGCTACCAGGTATTTACCTGGGTAGTACTTGAAGTACTTCACAATACCCGAAACGGGGTTGCGGTTGACGTGAACGTTCAGCGGGGACATAAAAATCGAAATCTGCCGACGACGTCCTTTGAAATATTCGTCTTCGTCCGTCTCTTCAATCACCACAACCGTCCCATCGGCGGGTGCAATGACCTGGGCCTCATGCTGAGTCAGCTGTCGATTTGGCACCCGAAAGAACTGAACGACAAGCAGAAGAATAATCAGACTAGCAATAACGGTGATGATCATTGCCAGTGTATTTCCGGGAAACAGGTAGAAATAAGCAAACACATCCAGCGCCAGGAGAATTAATCCCGTGGTCAGCATAATGGTTTTACCTTCGCGATGTAAGCGCATACAGAATAGAAAACGGTTTCGGTGTTTTACAGCAAAACTAAGGCTTTTGCCGGAAAACGCACTTTCCGGCCGCGACTCGCAGTAATTAACCCACCTACCGCCGACTTGTTACCAAACCCAACGGATTTATCAGTCAGGCATACTGAAGCACGAAACGAGACGCTTCAAGCAGGTTCGGGGCACAGCCGTCACAGTCAGTTGAAAGCTGAGGCTCCTGCGCAATTCGTACCGTTCTTACCCCTACGCGACGGCCAGCCTGCATATCACGTAAGGCATCACCAATCATCCAGGATTGATCTGAACGGATGTTGTATTTGGCCATTGCTTTCTCCAGTAGCAACGAACCAGGCTTGCGGGTAAGCGACTGGCTGTCGTAATCCGGATGATGCGGGCAGTAATAGATATCATCGATCAAATGACCGCACTGATCCTGCAGGTATTGATAACAGGCCATTACGTCGTCACGCGTGTAGAGTCCTTTGGCAATGCCTGCCTGGTTGGTAATAATAATCAGCATATAGCCCGCAGCTTTCAGTTGTGCCAGCGCTTCGGCTACACCGTCAGGAATAATGAAATCTTCGATTCGATAGACGTAATCGGCCCGGTCTTCGTTCAGTACGCCGTCCCGATCCAAAAAGACACATTTACTCATAGCGTTGTTGACTAGTTTGGCTTCCACACCAACCAAAACTTTGCCAAAATATAATTATTATTTGTAAATTTTATACTATTTAACAATAACTGCCTCATTTACGCAGCTCATCCATTTTTACATTTCAACGCTTTGACAGGATCCCACAGGTTTTTACCGGGCAGAAAAACGCGTTTTCTGAGCCGAAAGCAGACGGGCCGACCTTTTGGCCAGCCCGTTTATACAACTTAAAGATTACTTAACTGTTCTTCCAGCGCCTTAATCTTCGCTTCGGCGTCGGCCAGTTTCTGGCGCTCCCGGTCCACGATTTCAGGCTTGGCGTTAGCTACAAACTTCTCGTTGGAAAGTTTCTTAAGCGTTGCATCCCGGAAGCCGGTCTGGTATTCCAGATCTTTCTGCAGGTTGATTTTTTCCTGCTCGACGTCGATTTCACCAGCAATGTTCACGAAGAACTCATCGCTCTTGATCAGAAACTGAACGCCATCGGCTTTTTCGGTCGTGTACGTAACCGATGATACGTTTGCCATCTTCCGGATCAGGCCCTCGAATGTCTGAAACCGGGTAGCATCCGTCGTTTTAATCGTCAGCGGTAGTTCCGTTTTTGGCGAAATCTGCTTGGAGTTACGAATATTACGAACGTTGGTAATGATCTCAAACAACGTATCAAAATCAGTCAGCAGCTGCGTATTGACAGACCCCGCTTTCGGAAATGACGCAATACAGATACTGTCGCCTTCTTTCCGCTCGCGGATGTCCTGCCAGATTTCCTCTGTAATGAACGGCATGAACGGATGCGCCAGGCACATCAGCTTCTCGAAGAAATTGATTGTTGCGTTATAAGTCGCTCGATCAATCGGCTGCTCATAACCCGGTTTGATCAACTCCAGGTATTGTGAGCAGAAATCATCCCAGATTAGCTTGTAAATCGCCTGTAGGGCTTCCGAAATCCGGAATTTTCCGAACAAGTCTTCGATCTCGACTAGGGTAACGTTTAGTTTCGATTCAAACCAGTCGATGGCCATTGAATTACTCGCTTCGGCTGCTGTATCCGTTACCGTCCAGCCTTTCACCAACCGGAAAGCGTTCCAGATTTTATTGCTGAAGTTACGGCCCTGTTCAACGAGCTTCTCGTCGAAAGGCAGGTCGTTTCCAGCAGGTGAGCTGAATAGCATACCTGTCCGGACACCATCGGCGCCAAACTGATCGATCAGTACGAGCGGATCGGGTGAATTACCCAGCGATTTCGACATTTTCCGACCGAGTTTGTCGCGGACAATTCCCGTCAGATATACGTTCTTGAACGGTGCTTCACCTTTGTACTCGTACCCGGCAATAATCATCCGGGCCACCCAGAAAAACAGGATTTCGGGTGCCGTAACCAGGTCGTTGGTTGGGTAATAATAGTTGATGTCCGCATTGTCTGGGTCGCTGATGCCCTTGAACACTTCCATTGGCCACAGCCACGACGAAAACCAGGTATCCAGTACGTCCTCGTCCTGAGTCAGATCGGCTTCGGTCATGGCAAACAGCAGTTTTTCGTGCTGTACTTTCTCCAGCGCTTCATGTTTGTTACGTGCCACGACAAACGTACCATCCTGCAGGTAGAATGCCGGAATCCGCTGGCCCCACCAGAGCTGCCGGCTAATACACCAGTCATGCACGTTCTCCATCCACGACCGGTACATATTTTTGAACTTTGGCGGATACAGCTGGATCGTGTCGTTCATCACGTTTTCGAGCGCGGGTTTCGACAGTTCATCCATTTTCAGGAACCACTGCAGCGACAGTTTCGGCTCGATGACCGCGTTCGTCCGCTCCGAGAAGCCCACGTTCGACTTGTTCTCCTCCGTTTTGACCAGATTTCCCGACTCTTCCAGCAGTTTGATAATCGCCTTCCGGGCGGCAAACCGATCCTGACCGACCAGAATCTGCGCTTTCTCGTTCAGCGTACCGTCGTCGTTCAGAATGTCCAGCACAGGCAGATTGTGTTTAATACCAAGTGCGTAGTCATTCGGGTCGTGGGCGGGTGTCACTTTCAGACCACCCGTACCAAAGTCCATCGTTACGTATTCGTCCGTAATAATGGGAATCTCGCGGTTGATGAGCGGAATCAACGCTTTTTTGCTGTGCAGGTGCGTGTATCGTTCATCGTTCGGGTTAACGGCAATAGCCGCATCAGCCATGATCGTTTCCGGACGTACCGTCGCGATCGTGATAAACTCGCCTTCCTGCCCAACGATCGGGTAATTGATGTAAACCAGTTTCTGCTGAACCTCTTTCGTAATAACCTCCTCATCCGATACGGCCGTACGTCCCTGCGGGTCCCAGTTCACCATGCGGATACCCCGGTAAATCAGGCCCTTTTCGTACAGATCAACGAATACGTCGATAACCGACTCATAATAATGGTCGTCCATCGTAAAGGTTGTCCGATCCCAGTCGCAGGAAGCGCCCAGCTTCCGGAGCTGTGACAGAATAATTCCGCCGTATTTGTCTTTCCACTCCAGCGCATAGGCCAGAAACTCTTCCCGAGTCAGGTCCTTTTTCTCAATTCCCCGCTCTTTGAGCATGGCAACCACCTTGGCTTCGGTAGCAATACTGGCATGGTCCGTACCCGGTACCCAACAAGCATTCTTGCCTTCCATCCGCGCTTTCCGGACCAGTACATCCTGAATGGTGTTGTTGAGCATGTGGCCCATGTGCAGCACGCCCGTTACGTTCGGTGGCGGAATTACTACTGTATACGGCTCGCGGGTATCATCGGGCGTAGAGGTAAAAAGCTGGTTATCAATCCAGTATTTATACCATTTTTCCTCAATGTCTTGAGGAGTGTATGTTTTTGAGATCATAAAGCGGTCAGAATCAGGTGCACTGTTCCAGTCAGAACCCCCTGGTATACAGAATGTACCCCGTCATAGAACTAGAACAGCAAAATTAGTTAAATTGGCTAGGGCGTAAAAACGAAAGGATGCCTTTAGCCGTTTTATGCTTATACTTCATCAAGACGGCTATGGAATTTGGGAAAACTACGAACATTGATGCCGTAAACTTTGCGTTACCCCCCGGTATGGCGTTCAATGCTCGGATATGGACCGACGTTGAACCCCCGCGTCGTCCGGCCGTGTTCATTGGTGGTCCGATCTGGGCCAACAAAGATTACGTTGGTAAGGTCTATCCATCTACCGCCAAAGAGCGTGATTTTCTGCATTATTACACCCGTCAGTTCAACACCATCGAGCTAAATCTGACGCATTACCAGATTCCCACGCCGGGTATGATCGACAAGTGGAAAGCCGATGCCATCGACGGCTTTGTCTACTGCCCAAAATTTCCTCAGGCCATTAGCCACGAGCGGCAGTTGATTGCAACCGAGAGCCTGACCGAAGAATTTGTTAACGCGGTTTTAGGACTGGAAGAGTATCTGGGCATGACGTTTCTACAGCTCCCTCCCACCTTCGGCCCAGACAAATGGCCGTTGCTCGAAACGTATCTGAAATCTTTACCCGACGAATTAAGTGTAGCCGTTGAATTCCGTCATCCCGACTGGTTCAGTAAAACCAGTATCTGGACACATACCTTAGAGCGGCTGTACAACCTGCGTCGGCACGTTGTTATCTCGGATGTGGCCGGCCGGCGCGATGTTCTTCACATGGGACTAAGCAGTCCAGTATTGACATTACGCTTTATTGCGAATGAAGGTCATCCTACCGACTACACCCGCACTGACGCCTGGGTTCAGCGACTGAAAACCTGGTTTGAGAAAGGCTTGCAAACGGCTTACTTATTTATACACGGCGGTGGCGACAACGATACGGCTCCTGAACTAATTCTGTACTGGGTTCGCGAGCTGAACAAACATTGTGGCCTCAACCTCCGCGAGCCCGTTCTTCAGCCCCAAGTGGTGCAGGGTAGTTTATTTTAGTTGTACATTGTAGCATGAATTACAGAGATCGAATCACTGCGAATCACCAGGTTATGCTGGGAAAGCCTGTTATTAAAGGCACCCGGATAACTGTTGAATTGATACTGCGTAAACTCTCTGAAGGAGCAACAACGACCGATTTGCTGGTAACGTATCCAACGTTGGCGGAAGCTGATGTTTTTGCAGCACTGACCTACGCGTCAGACTTACTAGCCACTGAAGAAATGATTATGCTGAATGATTCTCGCCGACGAGAATATAGATCATCGACTTATCGCGGCTATTAGACAGCTCGGTATTCAGGTACACTCGATAAATGAGTCGAACAGTGGCATCCACGATGAGGAAGTAATTGAGCTATCGCGAAACCCACCCCGCATTATCCTAACTGAGGACAAAGATTTTGGCGAATGGGTATTTGCTCACCACGTAAAGGGGGTCAGCATTCTTTTTCTACGTTATAGTTTCAAGGAGACAGCCCAAATGGAATTCATCCTTACCAAACTCCTTTCAGAACGTATTAACGACTTGATCGGCTGTTTTACAACCGTGACAACGCAAAAGATCAGGATACGGAAACTTGATTCCTAGCCAGCCTGGACTGAGCCATGTTATTTTGATTTGCCAGCCGACAACCATAAATTTGCTCTATGATTACAACAGAAACACATTTTTTTCATCATCATGCCCGGCACTGACGGCAGACGATGGGTTGTTTCTGTGATTCGTATTGACTGATTCTTCACGCTGATACACACAAAGCCCGGTTCTGCCAATGAGCCGGGTTTTTCATTATATGAAAACTGTAATTATTAAATACAACGCTGGTAATGTTCAGTCGGTTATGTACGCGCTCGATCGACTGGGAGCCAGTTACCTGCTTACCGACGATGAAGCCGAGATTCGGTCGGCTGACAAGGTAATTTTTCCGGGAGTGGGTGAAGCCAGTACAGCTATGGCGTATCTGCGACAACGCGGTTTGGATAAACTAATTCCATCGCTGAAACAACCCGTATTGGGTACCTGTGTGGGTATGCAGTTGATGTGTCGTCACTCAGAAGAAAACGACGCGACCTGCATGGGTATCTTCGACATTGACGTCCGGCGGTTACCTGCTGACTCAGGTTTGAAAGTACCACATACGGGATGGAATAATCTGTATTCGTTACGTGGTCCGCTTACGGAAGGAATGGCCGAAAACGCGTATGTCTATTTCGTCCACAGCTACGCGGCCGATGTTTGTGACTACACAACGGCTGTTTGCGAGTACGGCCGACCATTCAGCGCTATGCTGCACCGAGATAACTTCTATGCCGCTCAATTTCACGCCGAAATCAGCGGTAACGTCGGCCAACGCATTCTCGAAAACTTTCTTCAATTGGAGAAAAGATAATAGACAAAAGACGATAGATAAAATCCACCAATAATGGACGCGCATAATTTTCGAGAACTCAAAGTGTGGCAGGTAGCACGTGCACTTGTTAAGGATATTTATGTGCTTACAACACGGTTTCCGGAAGATGAACGGTTTGGTTTAACGTCTCAGGTGAGACGTGCTTCAATTTCTATTCCGTCCAATATTGCAGAAGGCTCGGGCCGCTCTGACCGAGATTTTGTTCGATTTTTATCAATTAGTCTTTCTTCTGCTTATGAAGTCGAAACACAGCTGTTGCTCGCTTATGATTTAGGTTTTCTGGAGCAAGAAAAACTTGACCCAGTCATACTCAAAGTACAAGAAATTCAACGAATGTTGTTTGGACTCCAGCGAAAGCTCAGCAGAGGTTTTCTGTCTATTTTCTTTCTACCCTTCCCACTCTGGACCAAACTATACTTCCAGACGTTTTCCATATAGAATCTTTTTTCTCTAGTCTTAAATCTCTCCTCTCCAATTTTTCATGCATATCATTCCCGCTATCGACTTGATTGACGGCAAAGCCGTTCGGCTGACGCAGGGCGACTACAACCAGAAAAAAGAATACAACGCCCGGCCCCTCGACGTAGCCATGCAGTTTGAAGACGCTGGTCTGACGCGATTGCATCTAGTCGATCTCGACGGCGCTAAAGCCAAACGTGTCATCAACTGGAAAGTGCTGGAACTGATTGCTACTAAAACCGGTCTGCACGTTGATTTTGGCGGGGGTGTTCAGTCGGATGACGATTTGCGCGTGGTGTTTGAGTGCGGTGCGAAACAGATCACAGGGGGTAGCATTGCCGTCAAGCAACCCGATGTCCTGGAACGCTGGCTGACGCAGTACGGACCGGAAGCTATCATACTGGGGGCCGATGCTAAAAACGAAAAAATCGCGGTGAGTGGCTGGGAAGAAGGCACCGATGTATGGGTGTATGATTTCGTACAGCAGTGGGTCGAGAAAAGCGTCAAGTATGTTATCAGCACCGACGTAGCGAAGGACGGATTACTACAAGGTCCTTCATTCGAGTTGTACCGCAACTTACAGGACCAACTGCCCGATCTGAATATCATTGCCAGCGGGGGTGTCAGCAACATGGCCGATGTAGAAACGCTGGCCGATATGGGTCTGTTTGGCGTCATCGTCGGCAAAGCGATTTACGAAGGCCGCGTTACGTTGAAGGAATTGTCGGCTATTCACAACGCCTGATTGTTGCAATGAAGTGGTCGCTGCTTTTTCTGTTTCTCTCGCTGATAGGATTGCCTGTCACGTTCGCCGGAATCTTGACTGATTCAACCCAGCAGCGTCGCTTCCAAAACCTGGCAATGCAGATGGGGTTGAAAGCGCCGAAGTTGAAACCGGAAGAGTACGAGGTACGTATCTGGCAAACGGTAGCGCTGAAATATGGAGACGCCCACCTTGCTTACGTCTTACGGAAAACGAAGAAGCGATTTACAGTCGCAAAGTACTTGATCGAGTCTAACAAAGATGGATTTCAATACGCCATTCGTGTAAAGCCAACGGCAAAGATTACGACCGCCTTGTGGGACCAGCTGCAAAAACATTACTTACTGACGTTGCCGAATCTCTCAACCGTACTGGAAGAAGTACATACCAGACAGCCAAAAGACTCAACCTGGAATGAAATTAACAACGGTGAGATTACTGTAAAAGCACGACGTAGCCGAAGAAAGCGAATACTTGTTCTCGATGGTGAAGGATATTCGTTTGAAGTATTTGGCCACAATACTTATAGGTCCTACGGTTATAGCAATCCGTTCAGCTACATAGAGGCCTATCCTGATTCTGAAGAGCTGCATCAAGTAACAGGCATCCTTAACGGCTTGAGCATCATTTTCAGGTCCGATCAGATAGGGCGATAAAAGGCAACCAGCACAAGATAAAATGATTGACGATGACACCATTCGTGCCTGACATGGCCCTGTTTGGTATCATCATCGATGAAGGGGTTTATAAAGAGCGAGTTACAGTGGAGAAAGTGATATCTATATGTCATAGACATGTTATGAAACAGCTACTCTACCTTCTTGGCTTTTTATTGTTAAGTGCAGAAATATGGGCTGGCACTTCGGCTGACTCGACAGCAAAAAGCCTGTTTCCAAAGCTAACAAAAACAGATGCATTTGAAATATCCAGCCCTAAAAGAAGGTGAATATGAAGTGCGGATATGGAACCGTGTGGCCCTGAAGTATGGTGATGCTCAGGTAGCCTATACTCTGCGTAAGATAAAGAAGAGACTCAAAGCCAGACGGTACGTAATCAATTGGAAGAGAGAGAACTTTCGGTCCGCAAAAAGGCAACGACCAACGATTACTCCCACTCATGCGTTTTGGGACAGGCTGATGAGGAGGAACATTCTCACGCTACCAGATGAGCGTGTTGTATTTGACCGGTTATACCCTCCGTATAAGCCCCAGCCAATTACAGATACAGTTAAGGCTGGCATGCAGGCAGACGGGAGCTTTACGCTCAAAGGGTATAGGATAGCAGAAAAAAAGAAATATCGTTGGAGATGGCGAATACTATCTATTCGAGATATTCGGTGCAAACAGCTATCGAGTTTATACCAGCGTCAATCCATATCACTATTCTGAACGTGAACTCCAGGCCGAAGAGTTACAGAATATGGTTGGTATTCTACGCGATTTTTACTCTACCGGAAGATTTCTACCGGGTAAGTTAGTTGCCACTTTAGCCATCGGTAAGCACGTTCTAAAGCGGCTTCCCAGACAGCGTACAGAGCAATGGGTTTGCCCATTAGCCAGTCTTGCAACTCATCTTTGCCCTTCCGGAAATAACTTAGACTCTTGTAACCGTGACCTTTCAGGGGAATCAATCGCACCTTGCGGTGATAATGATGACCCGCCACCAGACAAAAACCAAAGGCCATGGCTACCAGACCAATCAATTTCTTTAGCTTATCAAGCGATTGTAAATGAGAAGACTCCAGATCGAATCCGCGCGCTTTAAGGCTTTGGAAAAGCGTCTCAATTGACCATCGACGACGATACAACCTACCTAACTCATGGGCGTCTGGACTACCAATCAAATACAGTATCTCGTGCTTATCGAGTTGTTTAAGATAGACGTTGACCCACTGCCCATCCACCAGTACGTGTTGATAAAACCGCTGTTTGTGCGCCACTAATAAGTCATCCACTAGCCAACATTCTCCGTTTCGCAACCGAATGGGGTGAGTTTTTGGCAAGCGAAGACAAAAAGGTATTTGCTTGTCGATGAGTACTTTAACCCACTTAGCTCCCACAAACTCTCGATCGGCTACCAGTAAACTGATCCGGGCCAGGCCCAATAAGTTAATAGTCTTTTCCAGCACATCGACTCGATCACTCACGGCGGAATTGCCGCTTTTGTTGTTGAGCAACTCCCAAAACAGAGGTACTGCGACCTCGCCACAGCGGGCTGTTATCATTAACACATTGACTTGACATTTGCCGAAATCCCATTCGGTACGGTCTAGGCAAAGCGTGATTCGGCCACGAGGGATGAACAAGGTCAGTAGTAGAGCAATTCGATCATAGTCAAAGCGGTAATCAGTCAAAAAGGCCTGAAGTCGTCGTTCATTAGCTTGATTGGATCGATGGCTATTGAAGCCTTTAGCGATCTGAGGTAATTGCACATTCTTGGCGTGGATGAGCCCCGTGACAGCCCCTACAAAACACTTTTGACGGGCCAGATTAGTGGCTAGCGGCACAAGATCAAAATTTTTTTACCTTTGTAAAGACCTCCGGGTTCATCAGAGAAAGCTGGTTTTGGTTGGTTTGAGCACCTCAAAATTCAGCTTTTTCTGCTTTTCAAACCAGCCCCATCTTTTTCTTCCGGTAGAGTACGCGATTTTATATTGTTGTTCCGATCGGACATAGTAGGACGCGACGAGGCTAGAGAAATATACACCAGGTAAAATGACCAACGACTACACTATCAGCACGGATAAAAAGAAACTTAATCTGGATGTCATCCACCAGTTTTTAAGCCAGGATTCGTACTGGGCGCTGAACATCCCGCGTGAACTGGTTCAGCGGGCTATCGACAACTCGATCTGCTTCGGGATTTATTACCGTGAGCAGCAGGTTGGTTTTGCCCGGGTCATCAGCGACCTTGCTACGTTTGCTTATCTGTCTGATGTGTTTGTGGTGCCCAGCCACCGGGGTAAAGGCTTGTCTAAGTTTCTGGTTGAAACGATTTCAAACTATCCCGATCTGCAAGGCCTGCGTCGCTGGGTACTTGTCACCAAAGACGCTCATTCACTATACACTCAATTTGGCTTTACGCCCCTCGACAATCCTGATCTTTTCATGCAGCGCAAGCTGATCGAAAAATACTGAACCATGCTTACCAAACGCATTATTCCCTGCCTGGACATTAAAGACGGGCGGACGGTTAAGGGTACTAATTTTGTCAACCTACGCGACGCTGGAGATCCGGTAGCTCTAGCGGCCATCTACGCCGAACAGGGAGCCGACGAACTGGTTTTTCTGGACATTACCGCTACTGTCGACGAACGCAAGACGCTGATCGACCTGGTCCGGAACGTAGCACATACCATCAACATTCCGTTTACGGTGGGTGGCGGCATTTCGTCGGTAGCCGACGTATCAGCGCTACTCAACGCCGGTGCCGACAAAATCTCGATTAACTCATCAGCCGTTCGCAACCCCGGTTTGATTAATGAACTAGCTCTTGAGTTCGGCAGTCAGTGCGTTGTCGTAGCCATCGACACCCGGTATGTGGGCGAAGGGTTGGGGGCAGTGGGTTTAGGGGGTATCGCAGAACCCCAGCCCTATACCCCAACGCCCCAAGCCGCCCAGCACATCGTCCACACGCACGGTGGTCGGCGGCCAACAGAGCTACGTACTATCGCCTGGGCGAAAGAAGTGGAAGAACGGGGGGCGGGTGAAATTCTGCTGACCTCGATGGACTCCGACGGCACCAAGGCCGGGTTCGCACTGGAATTGACGGCCCAGATTTCGGGCGCGGCCAATATTCCGGTCATCGCGTCGGGGGGAGCCGGTACGATGGATCACTTTGTCGATGTGTTCACGACAGGTAAAGCTGACGCGGGTCTGGCCGCGAGTATCTTCCACTTCAAGGAAATCGATATTCCTGAATTGAAAGGTTACCTCCGCGAGAAAGGTATTGATATGAGAATTTGACAGGAGAGGTAAGTGGAAAGACGTAAGAGAAAGCAGTCGCTGGCAGCGCTCTTTTCTCTTACGTCTTTCCATAATTCTCTAAAACTGGAAGCCTAGCTCCAGCGCAACGATTCGGCTTTTAGAGACCAGTTGATTCCCGCGCGCAATGTTCAACAACCCTCGCTGGTAACTCACGCCCAGGTTAAAGGCGTTACTCTCGTTGATCTTGTACTGAACGCCAGTGCCTAGCAACAATTCAATGTCGCCGAAACTGTACTGACGTCGGTTGCCGCCACTCTCCGCCAGGTACAGCGCGTTACGCTCCTGCTCCAGTGGTTTTTCGGCGAGTTTCAGGCTTAGTAAGCCACCTGTTTGTACGTAGAGCCGGACTCCGGGGGCAATGTTATTCGCAAACATCTTCACCGTGGCAGGCAATTGTAGATACTGCAAATTATAGATCGACTCTTTGTAGCTGGCTCCGGGCGTAAAGCGCGTCTCACCAAACGAGCCCGGCATCTGAAAACCGGAACGTTTGATCGTGTACCAAAGCCCCGTACCAAACGCGTAGCGATCTTTGAAAAAATAATAATCGAGCGTAGGGCCAATACTCATTCGTACCCCCGCGCCGTTATCACGGAAACCAGCGTAGTTACCCACGCCCGAAGCGGTATTCAGATTCAGCGAAGGCGCGAATCGAATCCCCATTTCGATCAGGTGCGTTGGCCAGGCATAGTCTGGAGTGGCGTCGGCAGTGGCACCAACGGCCTGTTTACGCCGACGTTTTTTGCGATCATCGTTGTAATCGCGTCGATTCTGATCCTGACCATCGTAATTGTCGCCGAGGATCTTGCGAAAGCGCCGTTCGGTTACACCCGACTCCTTTGTCCGCAGTTGGTAGAGAGCCCGTGACGGTGTCTGTGACCAACTTTCGGCAACTACCAGCATGACGAAAATCAAACTTAGGCCTGCAACTTTTTTCATAATTTTGTCTGTTTTCAAGACAGAAAACCCTGATTTCATGCGACTACGGACGCTTCCCGGCTTCATCGGCCTAGTTGGTACTCTTTGTTTATTTTTCCTTTTATCGTGCACAAAACAGGAGGAAATAACCTTCGTCCGGCTCGACCAGCAACTGTTTACGGCTAAAACTCCCGCCCAGATTCAGGCTTTTCTGAATCAGAACCCTTCAGTTGCTCAATTGTACTTTAACGCGAACGAGACCAGTAATGATACAGCCCTTGTCCGTGAATTGACAGAACGGGTAAATAACCCGGCCCTCAACGAGTTTAGTAGTCAGCTCCAGCAGCAGTTTGGCGACCTGAGCGATCTCAATGCCCAATTGTCCGAAGCATTTACTAACATAAAAAAAGACTTTCCGGATTTCCGGACGCCCAAAGTCGTTACCGTTGTCAGCGGCTTTCTTGGCCCCGATCTGGTCGTTACGGATAGCCTCATTGTTATTGGCCTCGACTATTTCGCGGGTCCGACGGCCAAGTATCGTCCTAAGGGACCCGAATATCCGGCTTACATTCTGCGTCGATACCAACAAGAGTTTATTGCCCCTGCGATCGTTACGGCCCTGTCCGACAAGTATAACGCCACCAATCGCACCGACCAGACGTTGCTGGCCGATATGGTCTATTACGGCAAAAGTTACGTCTTTACCAAGACCATGCTGCCTAACGTAGCAGATAGTCTGGTGATCGGTTATACAGACAAGCAACTCACCGAAACGTTTAATGCCCAGGACCTGGTTTGGGGACATTTTATTGACAATCAACTGCTGTATCAGACAAACCCATCCATAAAACAGCGATATTTGAATGAGCGTCCATATACCGCCGAGATCGGTTCGGCCTGTCCGGGCGCTATAGGTCGGTGGGTTGGCTGGCGAATCGTTGGTCTTTATCATGATAAACATACCAGCGTTGGCATAGCCGATTTAATGCGTAACGCCGATGCCCGGCAGATTTTCGCCGAGTCAGGTTATAAGGGGCAGAAAGACGACGAATAGTTTTTACGGACAAGCCGACAAGGATAGTCCACTCAGAAGCGCTATGTGAGCGCGAGCATCAACAATGGCAAAACGCAGACAAGCAGTTGACGACGATGTCAACGATAAACGAAAATTAGATCGGGCTGGCTTTAAAAAAGTACTCAGCATTTTCCGGTTCGTCAAACCGTACCGATTTCAGTACGCAATAGGCTTCATTTTCCTGATTTTATCCGCCGGAACGACCATGAGCTTCGGCTTGCTAATCGGTCAGATCACCAGTGTTATCCAGGGAAAATCAGATTTCACGCTTAACCAGGTAACCTTATTTTTTGTCGGCGTACTGGTGGCTCAGGCCATTTTTTCGTTTTTCCGCATTTATCTTTTTTCGCAGGTCAGCGAGCGGGCCATGGCAGACGTGCGGCAGGCTACCTACAGCAAAATCATTACGTTACCGGTTCCCTTCTTCGAACAGCGCCGGGTGGGTGAACTGACCAGCCGCATTTCGGCTGACATATCCCAGTTGCAGGATGTCTTGACGCTCACCCTGGCGGAATTATTTCGGCAGATTGCTACGCTGCTGATCGGTACGGGTATTATTTTTTACGTTTCCTGGAAACTGACGCTGTTTATGCTGGGTACCTTCCCAGTCATTATTGTCGCAGCCATCGTTTTTGGACGATTTATCCGTTCGCTCTCGAAACAGGCGCAGGACCAGTTGGCCTCGGCCAACGTTATTGTTGAAGAAACGCTGCAATCAGTCAATATCGTGAAGGCATTCACGAACGAACGGCTGGAAATAGACCGGTATGGGTCGGCTCTGCAGCGGGTGGTGGCAACGGCTCTGCGCGCGGCTACGTTCCGGGGGATCTTTGTTTCGTTCGTCATCTTCGCCCTCTTTGGCGGCATCATCGGCGTAGTCTGGTACGGTGGTTCACTGGTACTGGACAATCAGATGCCCTTTGCCGACTTGCTTACGTTCCTGGTCTATACGATGTTCATTGGCGGCTCGGTAGCCGGTATGGGCGATCTGTATGCACAACTGCAAAAAACGGTAGGGGCTTCCGAACGGATTCTCGAAATTCTGGGCGAAGATGCCGAAGTTAATCCCGCCGAGGAATCGCCCTTGTTTGTCCCGGTTCATGGGCATGTTCGTTTCAACGACGTAGCGTTCTCCTACCCTACCCGTCCTGACGTCCCCGTCCTGAAAGGTATTTCGCTGGATGTAGCCGCGGGGCATAAAATCGCACTGGTGGGTCAGAGTGGAGCTGGTAAGTCGACTATCGTTCAGTTACTGATGCGATACTACGCACTTGGCGGTGGCCATATCACTGTCGACGGGCGCGACCTGAACAGCTTTAACATTACCGATCTTCGGAAAAACATTGCCGTTGTGCCTCAGGAGGTGATGCTTTTTGGCGGTACGATTATGGAAAATATCAAGTACGGCAAAGTCAATGCAACCGATACCGAAGTACGCGAAGCAGCCCGCAAGGCCAATGCCCTGGCGTTCATCGAGTCATTTCCGGAAGGATTTGAAACCGTTGTGGGTGAGCGTGGTGTTAAGTTATCGGGTGGTCAGCGGCAGCGTATCGCCATTGCCCGCGCGATTCTGAAAGACCCGGCCATTCTGGTGCTCGACGAAGCAACCAGCTCGCTGGATGCCGAATCGGAACGACTGGTACAGGAAGCGCTGGACGAGCTGATGCAGAATCGGACGACCATTATTATTGCCCACCGGCTGGCAACGATCCGGAAAGTAGACACGATCTACGTGATTCGCGAAGGCCAGATTGTTGAAACCGGTACGCACGATGAATTAGCTACCCAGGAAAATGGTGTCTATGCCAACCTGGTTAAATTGCAGTTCGAACCCATTGAGTAATACGTTAATCGTCCTGACTGATTATGACTGTTGCCGCTAAACTTCTGAAAGATTTTGGTCTCCGCCATACTACCGGTCGTGAGGAGGTGCTGGATCTGTTTTTGGGGGCCGGCCATGCACTAGCCCATAACGACGTAGAAAACGGCCTGAGTCCAGACCATGACCGGGTAACCATCTATCGGACGCTACGTACCTTTCTGGATAAAGGTATCATCCATCGGGTGCTCGACGACGAGGGCGGCACGAAGTACGCGCTCTGCCGGGAAACCTGCGCCGATGGTCATCATCACCACGACCACGTACATTTTAAATGTGAAAACTGTGGTCAGACGACCTGCCTGGACGACGTCCAAATTCCGTCTGTGGCCTTGCCCGATGGATACAACCGAAAAGAGACGAACTTATTAATTCAGGGTGTTTGTCAGGGGTGTAACAAATAGGAAAATTGCTCACCGGGCAGATAACAATGTATAGTTTATAGTTTTACGTCGGCGGTGCTTCCACTGCCGACTTTTTTATTACTCGACAGTAGTATGACTCCTGAGTCCATTTTTAACCAACGTATTCAGCAATTTCAACAGGCAGAACAGGCAGCGCAAAACCGTCATAACCAACTGGCTTTTTGGCGGTTAGTTTGGTTCGTAGGCACGGCTATTACCCTTTGGGGGCTTATTCAAGCTAATCAGCAACTAGCGGCCGCAGCAATTCTCCTGATTGGAGTTATAGGCTTCATGGTTTTACTTAAAAAGCATCAGGCGATCAAGCGGGAGCGGGATCTGAATCATCATCTGGCCGTTGTAAATCAGGATGAAGCAGGCCGACTAAAACGGCAGTATCTACGTACTGAAACAGGCGAGAAATTTAGCTCGCCTACCCATTTCTACGCGGGCGATCTGGACGTATTTGGCAAGCACTCATTATTTCGTCTACTCAACCGAACCCACACCCACTCTGGACAGCAACACCTGGCCAATTGGCTGTTGGCTCCATCCGATCCGGCTATCGTTCGAAGTCGGCAACAAGCAGCCGCTGAGCTTAACCCTCAGATCGAGTGGCGACAACAAATTGAAGCATTGGCTCATTTAGAGGGGTCCATCAACCGTCCCCCTGACGCCCTTTTTGCTTGGGCAGCAGCACCGGCAGCGCCCCTACCCGCTTACCTGAACGTTGTTCGTTTTCTATTTCCCCTAATCACGCTATTACTATTTATTGCCTGGCTTACCGGTTACGTACCAGGTATTGCTGTACTTCTTTCTCTGGCGGTGCACGCCCTGATTTTGCGAACAATTGCCAGTCAGGCAGCCCTTGTCAGCAACCAGACGTATACCATCTCAAGCGCTTTAAAAGGGTTCAGGGTACTCTTTCAACAAGCTGAACAACTAACGGGGACCAGCCCAAAAATCCAGGCAATTCGTAATACGTTAGTGACAAATTCGCAACCGATTTCGGGTATCATTGGCCAATTGGCCAAACTAACCGAAGGGTTGAACTACCGCCAAAATCCTTATTTCTACCTTTTCTTCGGCGTTTTCTCGCTTTGGGATATGCATTACCTGATCCGGCTCGAACGCTGGCGGCAGGAGCACGGCCCGAAGCTAGAACAGTGGTTTACGGTACTCGGCGAGTTAGAAGCGCTCAACAGCCTGGCGGGTTTTTCGTATGCTCACCCAACATACGTAACGCCCGATCTGACAACTACTGAATTTGCGCTGGATTTTACTGCTGCAGCCCATCCTCTACTAATTCCCGGGCATAGTGTAGCCAATTCACTCTCGCTGGAAGGTTCAGGTCAGACCGTATTGATCACTGGCTCCAATATGTCGGGAAAGAGTACATTTTTACGAACAGTCGGTGCTAACGTCGTACTCGCCTTTGCTGGTGCCGTTGTCTCCGCTGAGCGTTTTACTTGTTCGCCTGTGCAAGTCTTTACCAGCATGCGTACGCAGGATTCTCTTGAAGAAAGCACGTCCTCTTTTTATGCCGAGCTTAAGCGTCTACAGACGCTGATTGGCTTGTCGCAGCAATTGGGTGCACTGCCCGTGCTCTATTTTCTGGATGAAATCCTGAAAGGTACCAACTCAGCTGATCGGCATCGGGGAGCCGAAGCCCTGATTCGGCAGCTTCACCAAACGACTGCCTCCGGATTTGTATCAACGCACGATCTGGAACTGGGTCAACTCGGCGATTCGTCTGGCTTTGTGCATAATTACCATTTCCAGTCAGATCTAAAGCAGGGTGAGCTAATCTTCGATTATTACCTTCGTAGCGGAATCTGTGAGAGCTTCAACGCCAGTCAATTAATGCGCGCAATCGGCATTAACATCGATGCGGTTCAGTCCTAGCTTCCCTCCTTTATTTACGAATAGACCGCTGAAAATATTCTTTTTTCTCATCCCTTTGTCCTAAACAACCCCAAACTGGGGTTGTTTAGCTGGGACAGAGTTGTATATTTGCTCATCCTAAAAACAGTATGCATGCATACTGTTTTTAGAGTTAATGTAATAACTAGCTCTGTAGTAGGATGACTGTTCAAGAAAATCTGGGCATAAAAAAAGCCCCTCCGAGCGGAAGGGCTTATGAGAAGGTGGTGATGGACGGAATCGAACCGCCGACACAAGGATTTTCAGTCCTTTGCTCTACCAACTGAGCTACATCACCGCAACGGCGGACCGTCTTAACGTGGTGCAAAAGTAAGCGATTAAAGTCTTTGTACAAATATTTATCTACAAGAAGACAAATAAATATTTACACAAAGACAAAATCCTACTGATAATCAAACTAGTAAGTGTAACGCATATATGGAAATCATTCAGCAAATTTTATTCGTAGCTGCATTAGGGGTTGTCGCCTGGTTCATTACCAAGCGGGTTCAGCTCATCAGCCGGGCGATTAAGTTAGGTCGACCGGAGAACCGATTCGATCATGCTGACGAGCGTTTGAAGACTATGTTGCTCGTAGCGTTCGGGCAAAAGAAGATGTTCACTAATCTACTGGTTGGTGTCATGCACTTTGTCATTTATGCTGGTTTTATCATTATCAATCTGGAGATTCTGGAGATCATCCTGGATGGTGTAGTAGGAACCCACCGGCTTTTTGCGCCTTACATCACCCCGATTTATCCAATTTTGATCGACGTATTTGAAGTGCTGGCGTTTGGTGTGTTGTCCGTGTGTGTTGTTTTTCTGTGCCGTCGATTCATCGCTCGTGTTAGTCGGCTTCAGGCTAGTCGGCATCGCGAATTACGGGGATGGCCTGTTTCAGACGCAACCATCATCCTAACCGCCGAAATTTTTCTGATGGTTGCCTTCCTGACTTGGAACGCATCGGACAGCGTATTGCGTGACCGGGGCGTTGGCCACTACGGCGAACTGCAGGGCGTCGTTCCTGACTTCCTAATCAGTCAATACCTGAAACCGTTATTCGCAGGCTTCGGCGATAGAGCGCTGGTGGCTTACGAGCGAGCGGCCTGGTGGTTACATATCCTGGGTATTCTGGCCTTTGCGATCTACGTAACATACTCTAAGCATCTGCACATCGCGCTGGGCTTTCCTAATGTGTACTTCTCTGATCTGCAGCCAAAAGGCGAAATGCAGAATATGCCAGAGATCACAAAAGAAGTGCAACTGGCGCTGGGTTTACCGCTGTCTACGCAGCCTGACGGATCACAAGCGAATGACAATGGCGAGCAATCGGCTGAAATCGGTCGATTTGGGGCGAAGGACGTCGAAGATCTGAAGTGGATTAACCTGATGAACGCCTACAGCTGTACCGAATGCGGTCGCTGTACGGCTGCTTGTCCGGCGAATATTACGGGCAAAAAACTGTCGCCCAGAAAGATTATGATGGATACGCGCGATCGGCTGGAGGATATTCAGAAAGGCTGGAAGGCGAACGGATACGATTACAAAGACGATAAGTCGTTGCTGGGTGATTACATCACACCAGAGGAATTAAATGCCTGTACGACCTGTCAGGCATGCATTAATGCCTGCCCGATCAATATTAACCCACTTGACATTATTCTTCAGCTACGGCGCTACCGCGTCATGGAGGAATCGCAGGCACCGGCTGCCTGGAATGCTATGTTCAGCAATATTGAAAACAACATGGCCCCCTGGAAATTCTCGCCAAGCGACCGCTTCAACTGGGCCGAGCAAGTGAACGAAGTTAAATTCTAGTTGTAGAGCTGTACGGGTATATAGGTATCTCGGTGGTGAATGATTCCACGCTCGTTAACTATACGATCCGATAACTTTTCAACTATCCAACCTTACTATTATGCTAGCTGAAGAAAAATATAGCGTACCCACGATGGCCGACATGGCGGCAGCGGGCGAAGACCCCGAGGTCCTGTTCTGGGTCGGTTGTGCGGGCTCGTTTGATGACCGGTATAAACGCGTAACGATTGCCTTTGTCCGCATTTTAAATCACGTTGGTATCAAATTCGCCGTTCTGGGGCCAGAAGAGGCCTGCACGGGCGACCCCGCCCGCCGGGCTGGTAATGAGTTCCTGTTTCAGATGCAGGCCGTATCAAATATTCAGGTGTTGAACGCCTATAACGTAAAGAAAATCGTGACGGCCTGCCCGCACTGCTTCAATACGCTCAAAAACGAATACCCGGAGCTGGGCGGTCGGTACGAAGTCATTCACCATTCGCAGTTCTTACAGGGTTTGATCAACGAAGGCCGTATTCGCGTACAGGACGGTCAGTCATTCAAAGGTCGCAAGATTACGTTTCATGATTCCTGTTATCTGGGTCGGGCCAACAAGGTATACGAAGCACCACGGGACGTATTGTCCGCGCTGGATGCTGATTTAGTCGACATGAAACGTGTACGGGCTAATGGACTCTGCTGCGGGGCTGGCGGTGGTCAGTACTTTAAGGAACCGGAGCCTGGTACCAAGGATGTCAACGTAGAACGCGTGGAAGAAGCCCTGGCCACCGGCGCCGATACGATCGCCGTTGCCTGTCCATTCTGCATGACTATGATGTCTGACGGGGTTAAGAATAAGAATCGTGAGGATTCGGTTCAGGTATATGACGTTTCGGAACTCATTGCCCAAAAACAGGGGTTGTGACTTTATTTCGCGAAGGGCCCGGGGCAAAGGGTATAGGTAATACACCATTTCCTAACCCTTTACCCCACGCCCCTACCCCTCCGCCCCTTGCTCAAAGCACAAAAACTATGTGGATAGATTTTGATAAACTTCCCGACGACGCCCGTGTTTGGGTGTATCAGGCTAACCAGCCGCTAACGAGCGAAGACGTACAGGCCGTTGAACTGGCACTACAGCCAGCCTTAAACCAGTGGGCAGCCCATGGCCAGCCCCTATTGGCGTCGGCTAAAGTTGTTTTGAACCGTTTTGTTGTTGTCGGCGTAGATGAGGGTTATAGTCTACCCAGCGGTTGCTCAATTGACTCTTCGGCCCGGACAATACGGGACATTGGGCAGCAGTTGGCAGGTGGTGTTGATTTCTTTGATCGGTCGGCGGCTATTCTGAGCAGCGATGGCTCAGTTACTACGTATCCATTGCCGCTTTTAAAAACGGCCGTTGCTGAAGGACACATTACGTCAGATTCGATTCTGCTTAATACGCTTGTTAAGACAAAAGCGGAATTTTTGTCAGCCTGGCAGCAGCCTGCTGGTGAATCGTGGCTGAAACGTTATTTTAACGTTGCTACATCGATTTAGACAGCCTTAAATTTAAGTAAGCCGGTCAGTTGCCACAAATTATCTGTCGGCAGCTGACCGGCTTTAACATTAGTGTCTAACGAAACGTTCACTGACAAATCGGCATATCTGGCTGATTATGAACTTTTTTTGAACAAAGGACTGATTTTTGCAGTCAAGCTTTTATGAGCTGTCAATAAATCGTTGCTGATCCTGTCAGTGAAATCGCTGACCAGAACCAACGGTATACGGTAATTAACCCTTACTTTTATGGCGACTATGCCCGAAGTTATGTCAGATACGCCAACTCGCGACGACGACCAAACGCTGCCAATCGACGGCTCGCCTGCTGCCGAACAGCCCTCGACCGACACCCCAGCTCGTGGTTATACCGACGAGCAGAAATATCAAATATTTAACAGAGAGTTTATGCCCCACATAGACTCCATGTACAACTTTGCCTTTCGGTTAACTACAGACGAGGACGACGCCAACGATCTCGTGCAGGATACGTATTTAAAGGCCTTCCGTTTTATTTCCTCGTTCGAACAAGGAACTAACGCAAAAGCATGGCTGTTTCGAATTCTGAAGAACAGCTTCATTAACGACTACCGTAAAAAGAGTAAGGAGCCGGCGAAAGTTGACTATCAGGATGTCGAAACGACATATAATTCTGAAGATTCTGAAACTGAGCATACGGTCGACCTACGGGCAGAGTCGGTTTCTGATCTGATCGGCGATGAGGTAGCTACGGCTCTCAACTCGCTGCCGGTTGACTTCCGGACGGTCATCATTCTTTGTGACATCGAAGGATTCACGTATGAGGAGATGGCTAAGATTCTGGATATTCCAATCGGCACAGTACGATCCCGCTTACACCGGGCCCGTAACCTGTTGAAAGAGAAACTGCGTGACTATGCCTCT
Organism: Spirosoma sp. KUDC1026; assembly: GCF_013375035.1. Classification (NCBI taxonomy): domain Bacteria; kingdom Pseudomonadati; phylum Bacteroidota; class Cytophagia; order Cytophagales; family Cytophagaceae; genus Spirosoma; species Spirosoma sp. KUDC1026. Next base: position 683,335 of record NZ_CP056032.1, read on the forward strand.
TCAATGGGATATAATGAAGAAAATGAAGAGTAAACCGAACTTTTTCTCACTATACTTTGGTTCTGCTAATAACTTAACGGTATTAATATTCTTGGAATAAATAGAACTTTTCCAATGCAAACGTCGTTGCCATCGTCATCCTCCTCCAGCACAAAGCCTGAGATGAAGCACAATTGCAGTCACCAGGCTGACTGTCTTAAAATGATTCAGTTGATTTTGGATGGAGAAGCCACCGAACAACAACTCGCCAAGCTTAAAGTCAATCTAGAAAGTTGCCAGCCCTGCATCAAGATGTATCATCTCGAACAGGAAGTGAAAGAGTTGTTGACTAAACGAATGGAAAAAAAGTGCTGCCCTGAGCAGCTAGTAGCAACGATAAAATCCCGGATTTTAAGTTTCAGCTAACAGCATTGTACTTTTGTTGGGGTAATTAAGGAAACGGATCAACCGCCCTTAATTACCCCAATTTCTTTTTAATATATAGCCACAAACGATTACATTTTGGACGGTAAACTCATTATATTCTCAGCCCCCTCTGGTTCTGGTAAGACAACTATCGTCAAACACCTGCTGGCCGAGAACGCAAACCTTGGTTTTTCGATCTCCGCCTGTACCCGCGACCGCCGGGGACGTAGTGAGCAGAATGGGAAAGATTATTATTTTCTAACGCCCGAAGACTTTAAAGAAAAGATTGATAACAACGAGTTTGTCGAGTGGGAGGAAGTATACGTAGGTGCTTTTTACGGTACGCTGAAATCGGAGATTGAGCGCGTGTGGGCCAGTGGTAAGCACGTCCTATTCGACGTTGATGTGCAGGGCGGCCTGAAACTGAAAGAGTACTACGGCGACAAAGCGCTGGCGGTTTTTGTGAAAGTACCTGACGAAGAAACGTTACGTCAGCGACTCATCGGCCGCGGTTCGGAAACAGAAGAGAGCCTGTCAAAACGGTTGTTCAAAGTTCACTTCGAAATGAGTTTTCAGGACCGTTTCGACGTAATACTGGTTAACGACGATCTGGAAACCTCACTTCAGAAAGCTCAGCGGTTGGTCAATGACTTTGTAAATGAGAATAAAGTACCGGCTAAATCGACCGTGTTATAGCAATTAATAAACAGAATATCAGCCATGACGCTTTCTAGGGAAGGCGTCATTCTTTTTAGTACGTGTTAATGAAAATCGGTCTGTTTTTTGGGTCATTCAACCCCATTCATATGGGGCATCTTATCATTGCCAACACCATGGCAACAGCAACAGATCTGGAGCAGGTCTGGTTTGTGGTGTCGCCCCAGAACCCATTCAAGAAGACCAAAAGTCTGCTGCACGAATTTGACCGATACGATATGGTGGAGCAGGCTATTAACGATAACAGCCGATTGCGGGCGACTAATATCGAGTTTTCAATGCCTAAACCGAGCTACACGATTGATACGCTGGTACGTTTGGGTGAAAAATACCCCCAGCACACATTCCGGCTTATCATGGGTGAAGACAATCTGGATCAGTTTATTAACTGGAAGAACTATGACAAAATTCTGGACTACTACGGTGTGTACGTTTACCCCAGACCCCGTTCGGTCGAGAGTTCATTGAAAGCCCATCCTGCTATCAAACTGGTCGAAGCGCCCTTACTCGATATCTCAGCTACGTTCATACGCGACTGCATCCGGACCAATCGCTCAATTCGCTACATGGTGCCGGATGCCGTGGAAGAAATGATTACCCGCAAAAAATTCTATCTCTAATCTCTTTTTGGTTTACCTCACGGGATTCCATTCTGGAACGTAATCTCCGTAGCCAGGCCGATGGCACTGAACCGGATCGCGACTGAGGGACTTTCGGATTTAGCGCCGGGCGTATCGCAGTGGGTACCCTTTTCCAGAAAGTAGATGTAAAACTTCTGGTTCCGGTCGGCAATTTGATTAATGTCCGGCCGGCCAAGCAAGTCGCCTACCGTATTAGCCGTCTTTCCCTTCAGATTCTGCATTTCGGCCCGGAAATCTGGTAGAATCGATTGCCGGACGCCATTACAGCCCCCCCGATCGCTCCGCCATTTTTTCAGATCCAATTTCCCGAACGTATCCGGTGCAGATACGCAACTGCTCAGCACCCAGGCAAGTACTGCCAGTACAGTCAAAAGAGATACAGGAAGCCATCGTTTACTGGTTTGCACGACCTCAGTAGATTGATCTGTTCTATTGTTCATTATATAACACCTGCATTACCGTCTGACCAACCGCCTTCAACGTACTGCGATCAATATAACTCATGTTATCTTCGGCGGTGTGCCAGCCGGGGAAGAATCCTCCTGAACCAATGTTCGTATGAATAATATCGATCATTGGAATTTTGGCGATGGTGTTCGGGGCTATATGGTCGTCAACAATCTGGCTGCCCGGCGTATCTACAAAGAACTGACTGTAGCCAAGCTGGCTAGCCGTTTGCCAGACATTATTGACCACCGTTGGGGCAAACTGCATTGAGTAACCTTCTTTGGCGAACGTTGCACCTTTTGCGCCGACCATATCCAGCAAAATACCGTAATACGCCGAATAACCAGGTTTGTGCAGGTTTTTGGCCCAGTAGCGCGATCCCAGACAGAAGCCTAAATAATCGTATTGATTGCCGCTTTTTTCCTCGTAATCACCTGATACTTTTTCACCACTACCCCAGTCTTCAGCGTCAAAGAAAACAATATCAATCCCAACGTCTGGTTTGTCTTTAGCGGCCTGAATGGTCCGCGCCAGTTCGAGCAACACACCAACACCGCTGGCCCCGTCGTTGGCGGCCGTTACAGGCTTGTTTTTATCGGCCGCATCGGGGTCCTGATCCGCGTGCGGACGCGAATCCCAGTGCGACGCCAGTACGATACGCTTGGTCGCACCCGGATTAATACTACCAATGATGTTCCGGGCGTTCAGTTTCTTACCGTCCCAGGTATTGGCCACGAACGTCTGCTCGGTTACTTCACAGCCAAATTGCTTTAGTTTACTGACGAGGTAGTTACCCGTCTGGACATGGGCCGGTGTGTTCGGCACCCGTGGGCCGAATGCTACCTGCTTTTCAATGTACGCATAGGCTGAATCAGCATTGAAAGCGGGCGCAGCAGCCATCGTGACTTTCTGGCTTGCTTCGGTATCATCCTGTTGTTCTTTTGATTTGCAGGCAAACGTCAACGCGATCAGCGATACAGCGACGATTATTTTTTTCATGGTAAGGAATTCAGATGCTGCTAATACGTATCTACTCTGGACAAAACGCCAAACTCATGGCTATTCCGGTTATTCTTCGTAGGCCCAGTCAATCTGGTGTTTCATGTCTTTGATGGCCAGCCCCTGTGCTTTGAAATACGAACGAATCTGATCGACTTTATCATATTGACGCTGCTCTTTATACTCCCGGTACAGCGTCAGCAGCCCTTCCAGCACCGGCTGATTATCAGCACCTTCCTCTTTTAGTCCAAGCACGTCTTCCATGAACGTCGTAAAGGAATCTTTGAGCAGCGTAAAGATCTCCTCGCCAAGCGCCGACGCCGACAGCTGGTTCAGATAGAGCATGTTTACGTACTTCAGTAAGGTAAACAACTGCGCGATGGCGACGGCCGTGTTCAGATCGTCGTTCATGGCTTCGTAGAACGACTGTACCGCCTGCCGAATGTCCTGCTGTTTCTTCTCATCGGGCGCTACGTCGGCAGAACCATCATACGCCATCAATTTGATCACGCGCAACCCATTCGCCAGGCGCCGGTAACCTTTCTGAGCTGCTTTCAGGGCATCGTTTGAGAAATCGAGCGTGCTGCGGTAATGTGATTGCAGCATGAAAAACCGTACTGTCATGGGACTATACGGCTGATCGAGCAGTTTGTGGTTACCCGCAAACAACTCGGCGGGCAGGAACGAGTTACCCAGCGACTTCGACATTTTCTGCCCGTTCACGGTCAGCATGTTCGAGTGCATCCAGTACCGGGCGGGGTCTTTCCCGGTCAGTCCATCGCCCTGCGCAATTTCGCACTCGTGATGCGGGAACTTCAGGTCCATACCCCCACCGTGAATGTCAAACTGTTTACCCAGGTACTTCGTACTCATGCAGGTACATTCCAGGTGCCAGCCGGGAAACCCGTCGCTCCAGGGCGCTTTCCAGCGCATCAGATGCTCAGGAGCAGCCCGTTTCCAGAGGGCGAAATCGAGCGGACTACGTTTCTCCGACTGCCCGTCGAGTTCGCGGGTTTCGTTCATCAGATCGTCCAGAATCCGGCCCGACAGTTTGCCGTAGTTACCGCCCTTTTTATTGTAGGTTTCAATATCGAAATAAACCGAACCGTTCGACTCGTAGGCAAGTCCCTTCTCAATCAGCTCCTGCACCGCTTCGATCTGCTCGACCATGTGGCCAGTAGCCGTCGGTTCGATACTGGGCGGAAAGGTATTGAACTGCGCCATCACGGTGTGGAAATCATTTGTGAAGCGCTGTACGATTTCCATCGGCTCCACTTTTTCCAGCTTCGCCATCCGTCCAATTTTGTCCTCGCCCTCGTCACCGTCACCCACCAGGTGACCCACGTCGGTCAGGTTACGAACGTAACGAACTTTGTAGCCAATGAACGTCAGATACCGATAGAGCGTATCGAAGGTCAGAAACGTCCGAACGTTGCCCAGGTGAACGTAATTATATACCGTCGGACCGCACACGTACATCCCAACGTAGGGCGCGTTGAGGGGTTCAAACAGTTCCTTTTTGCGGGTAAGCGTATTGTATACGTGAAGTGGTTGCATTCGATTGATGGTCATCCCACCCGGCAAGGCAGGCAGAAAATCTGGTTAGCGACAGCTACATTCCGGCAGATAACGTACCAGTTTTACCGGAACGTACCTCCTTTCTTGCGCCAACAAAAGTAAGCTGCAAAACGTCTGCAAATCTACACATTGTCGACTGGAAAATGGTACCCGCTTCCTGGGCTCAATCTGGGTGGCCCGGCCCTTTTACGTATATTCGCCTTTTGTTTTCAGAATTGACCCGCTCAGGTTCGGCCATGCAGCTAGTGGAAGTGGGCAGTAGTGCCCAATATCAGAAAGAATTTATCCAGTTTCCCGTGCGGCTCTACCGCAACGATTCGAATTGGATTCGGCCGCTGGATGCCGACGTAGAAGAAGTTTTCGATCCGGCACGTAATAAGCGTTTCGAAAACGGCGAATGTGTTCGGTACTTGCTGCTGGACGATAAGCAGAAAACCGTTGGCCGGATTGCGGTTTTCGTGGACTACGCCATCAGCACGCTCGACAACGATCAACCTACGGGTGGTGTTGGATTTTTTGAGTGCATTGACGACCAAACGGCCGCTTTTATGCTGTTTGACGCCGGGAAAGCCTGGTTACAGCAACGGGGGCAGGAAGCCATGGATGGTCCAATCAACTTTGGTGACCGCGATCGCTGGTGGGGGCTGCTAGTCGACGGGTTCGACCGCGAACCCAACTACTGCATGCCGTACACGAAGCCGTACTACATTGCATTCTTCGAAAATTACGGCTTTCAAGATTATTTTAAGCAGTTTACGTTCGGAATTCCCACCACCTGGTCGAAGCTGGTCGATATGTCGCAGGCGGTGAAAGACCGGGCACAACGTATCTACCAGAATCCGGACTATAGCTTCCGGACAATTGACAAAAAGGACTTACCCGCTGCGGCCGAGCAGTTTCGGCATATTTACAATGCCGCCTGGGGTGGCCACAGCGGTGTTCATGAAATGTCGGCCGAGCAGGCGCAGTTGCTCATGAAAAAGCTAAAGCCGGTTCTCGATGAGAAGATCATCTACTTCGCTTATTACCAGGGCGAGCCGGTGGCTTTTTTCGTTTGCCTACCCGAACTCAATCAGGTATTCAAGCACGTGAATGGCAAACTAGACCTGATCGGCAAGCTGAAATTCCTGTGGCACATGGTCATGAAGACCAACCACAAGGCGTTTGGCGTTGTGTTTGGTGTAGCGCCCGAGCATCAGGGTAAGGGCGTAGAAGCGGCCATTGCCCTACGGATGCCCCATGAGGCCGATCATAATCCTAATTTTCAATACACCGAACTGGAGATGAACTGGGTGGGTGATTTTAATCCCATCATGGTTCGGTTTGTGAGCCAATTGGGGTCGAAAATCGTAAAAACTCACATTACGTATCGCAAACTGTTCGACGAGACAAAACCGTTTAAACGCTGCCCCGTCATTGGGCGTAAAAAAGACAAATAATGAGCTTATTAACTGTTGGCTCCGTCGCCTTCGACGCGCTGGAAACCCCCTTCGGCAAAACCGATAAAATCATTGGTGGTGCTGCTACGTACATTACACTATCAGCGTCGTATTTCACGGATGAAAACAACCTGGTTGCTGTTGTGGGTGATGATTTCCCACAGAGCATGATCAATGATCTTCAGCAGCATGGTATTAATACCGATGGGCTGGAAATTCGGAAGGGCGAAAAAACGTTTTTCTGGTCGGGAAAATACCACAACGACATGAACACCCGCGATACGGTGGATGTGCAGTTGAACGTAATGGAAAATTTCGACCCGATTATTCCGGAGTCGTATCAGGGTTGTACATACCTGATGCTGGGCAACACCGCCCCGGCCATTCAGCGGACGGTTATTGAGCGAATGACTACGCGGCCTAAGCTGATCGTACTCGATACGATGAATCTCTGGATCGATATCGCCAATGCCGATCTGATGACGCTACTGCCGCTGGTTGACGTATTAGTCGTGAACGACGAAGAAGCCCGGCAGCTGACCAAAGAATACGCGCTGGTAAAAGCGGCCGCTAAAATTCGGGAGATGGGGCCTAAGACGGTCATTATCAAAAAAGGTGAACACGGTGCATTATTGTTCCAGGACAAATTGGTATTCTTTGCTCCGGCTCTCCCGCTCGAAGAAGTATTTGATCCGACCGGCGCAGGCGATACGTTTGCGGGTGGTTTTATCGGCTACCTAGCCAAAACAGATGATATTTCCTTCGATAATATGAAACGTGCGATCATTTATGGATCGGCAATGGCGTCCTTCTGTGTAGAAAAGTTCGGTACCGAGCGGATCATGAACCTGAGCCAGGACGAGATCCAGGCGCGGGTTAGTGAGTTCGTGAAGCTATCGGCGTTTGGACTGCAGTAACAGACATTTTTGCAACGAAAAAGGCTCTCGCTGAACGTGAGAGCCTTTTTCGTTTTCTTAATACGCGCTTTCCCAGAAATCAGCGATCTGTTCCAGTACTTGATCAACCGACTCAGCTACCAGCAGTAGCTCCCGGTTTTCGGCTTTGAGAAAACCATCGGCTACCATACGGTCTAATTGCTGAAGCATCAGGTCGTAGAAACCATTCGTATTAATGATCGCGACCGGTCCGTCGTAGATTTTCAATTGCCGCCAGGCCAGAATTTCGAACAGTTCATCGAGCGTGCCGTAGCCGCCGGGCAGGGCAATCACGCCCCGCGCCAGCTGCACCATTTTGTATTTCCGTTCGTGCATAGTCTCCACAAAGTGAATCTCCGTGAGCGTTTTGTGCGCCACTTCGAGATCGGCCAGGAAGTTAGGAATAACGCCCGTTACCTCCCCACCATTTTGCAGAACGCCGTCGGCAACGTTTCCCATTAGACCAAAACCACCTCCGCCGTAGATCAGCCGGATGTTCCGGGCGGCCATTTTTTCGCCCAGTTCAGTCGCGACCTGGTTATAAACTGGATTGACGCCCACGCTGGACGCGCAGTACACCACAAGACTTTGAGTTGCCACAATTGTATTGGTTATCAGCCGAGTAACTGGCTGGCTAGTTCGTTAATATCTATACCTCCAAACGAGCCGGAACTCATCAGCAGAAACACGTCGGCCGTTGAACGCTGGTCGATCAGGTAGGTCTGTAGTTCGGCTATGTCCGTGAATACGCGCAGGTTTTTGTGCGCAAACGCTTCGTTAACATCCGACGCCGTAATCTCGACCGGATGCCCGTTGCTGTTTACGTACACAACGGCACTATCGGCTGGGTTCAGTGTACCTTCGTACTCACCCAGGAACGATTTGCTCAGGCTGCTGTACGTATGCAGTTCCACAACGGCCAGTAATCGCTGCTGCGCATACTGCTTCCGAACGGCTTCCGTCACGGCTTCTACCTTGGCGGGCGCGTGAGCCGCATCCCGCAGAATAGTACGCCTGTCTGATTCCGCAATCTTCTCCATTCGCTGTGTAACTCCTACAAACGACGGAATGGCTTCGTAAAATTGATCCTCGGTCAGACCCAGCCGATCGCAGACGGCCATTGCCCCGGCAATGTTTTTCATGTTATGCTCCCCAAAGACTGACACCGGGATCCGGCGGGATGGCACACCACTGCGTTTTTTGGTAATCAAATACGTCTGCCCGTCGACAACCTCACTGGGATGTGCCTGATACGGTATTTTCGTAATATCAGTTCGGTCCTTCTGGCCGATAACATCCAGCATGTTGTCGGACTCGTCGAAGATCAGGATACCGGCTTTAGGCATATCTTCAGCCAGTTGTTCAAAAGGCTCGACATACGCATCCCAGGTTGGATATAAGTTGACGTGGTCCCAGGCAATGCCATTGATCAGGGCAATGTGGGGTTTATAGTTCAGGAACTTAGGCGTAGGATCGATCGGCGATGAGTACACATCGTCGCCTTCAATAATGACAACGGGCGCAACCAGTCCGTTCGGCCCCGCCGATAGTCGAACTGTTCCCGGCAAACCCGCCACCGGCTCGCCCACCAGAAAATCGAACAAACGATTATGGTACTGCATAACATGCAGAATCATGGCCGTTACAGTTGTTTTTCCGTGGCTACCCGTAATGACAACCCGCTGCTTCTGCTGACTTTGCTGATAAATGAAATCGGGGTAGGAATAAATTGGTAAGCCTAGTTCCTGCGCCCGTAGCAATTCCGGATTATCCGGACGGGCATGCATGCCGACAATAACCATATCGGCCTGATTTACTTTCTCCGGAAACCAGCCTAATTCTGCCGGCAGCAGACCGTGCTTCTGCAGCTGGGTTCGGGATGGGTCGTAGATAACATCGTCGGAGCCGGTAACGATATATCCCTGTTTCTGAAGCGCCAGTGCGAGACTATGCATAGCACTACCGCCAATGGCAATGAAGTGGATGGCCTGGGACATTATAAGATAAATTCGGTGTCGGGTGGCAAAAGTAGGCGTTCTTTTTGGTTTGACGGCCACCCCTTACCAAAGGGAAACCAACAGCGCCAACGTTAGTTTGGGCAGATAGGCCGCAGACTCCAATTCATGGACAAGTCTGTTGTTCTCCCAATGTAAAATTTATAAGTACTCCGAATCAAACCCCCTTCTTTTTCGTTCACTAACTTATGAAAAGGCTTTCCTTGTAAAGCCCGAGGATAGGCACCAAATTCGCGCCTGTTTTTGATCGCACAAACCCCTTTTTTACGCGTCAACCATAGGGATGAAGACATACTATGATCTGATTGACCAGACATTCGAATTCCCAACCCGGGAGTTCAATGTGGAAAACAACGAACTGATGTTCAACAATGTCCCGCTGATGGATATTGTCAAGCAGTACGGTACCCCTCTCAAACTCACTTACCTGCCGAAGATTACGGAGCATATCGAGCACGCCAAGCTACTGTTCCGGAATGCTATGAAGCGGTATAATTACAAGGGGTCCTATACGTACTGCTATTGTACGAAGTCGTCGCACTTCCGGTTTGTACTCGAAGAGGCTCTGAAAAATAATATTCATCTGGAAACGTCATCGGCTTATGACATCCCCATTTTGCGGGAGCTGTACAAGCTCGGCAAGATTTCCAAGAGCACCTACATCATCTGCAACGGCTATAAACGGCCGCTCTACACGCAGTACATCAGCGAGTTGATCAATGAAGGTTTTTCGAATTGCATCCCGGTGCTCGATAACCTTAAAGAGATTGAGGCTTACGAAAATAGCATTACGGCCGATTCCGTCAACTTCGGTATCCGTATTGCCACAGACGAAGAACCAAATTTTGCGTTTTACACCTCCCGGTTGGGTATCCGTTACAGCGACATCAATGAACTGTACCGCACTAAAATTCAGCCCAATGAGAAGTTTAAGCTGAAAATGCTGCACTTTTTCATCAATACGGGAATTAAAGATAGTGCCTACTACTGGAGTGAACTGAGTCGCTTCATGTATAAGTACTGCGAACTACGGAAGATCTGCCCGGATCTGGATTCGATCGATATTGGTGGTGGCATGCCTATCCAGACGTCGTTCCAGTTCACCTACGACTACCAGGCCATGATCGACCAGATTGTGGAAAGTATTCAGTGGATCTGCAACAAGAACAACGTGCCAGTACCGCATATTTTCACCGAATTTGGTTCGTATACGGTTGGCGAAAGTGGTGCGGTTATCTACAAAGTAATCGACCAGAAACTCCAGAACGACAAAGAGTTGTGGTACATGATTGACGGCTCATTCATTACGCAGCTCCCCGACTCATGGGGCCTGGGCCAGAAATACATCATGCTGTCGGTTAATAACTGGGATAATCCATACCAGAAAGTGAACCTGGGCGGCCTCACCTGCGACTCGCACGATTTCTATAACACCGAGCCGCACAGTGCTGATTTATACCTGCCTATTTTCGATCAGGACGCCGAGGATCAGTACGTAGGTTTGTTCCATACGGGTGCCTATCAGGAATCGCTGGGTGGCTATGGTGGTATTCAGCACTGCCTGGTACCTGCCCCCCAGCACGTCATCGTCGACAAGGATGAACACGGCAACCTGCGTACGCGCCTGTTTGCGCCGGAGCAAAACAGCGAGGTAATGCTGAAGATTCTGGGCTATGGTGATGCAGAGCCCGGCATGACCGAACTGGAAGCAACAGAAGCCGCTGAAGAACGCGAGGAAGAAGCCGAACTGGCCAAGGAATAAGACTAACTCTATTGAGATGGCGTAGTTTTTGCACCATCATTACTGTATAAAGTGGTTGAATAGACGTACGTTTCTATCAGTCAGATCGTTATCTGGTTATAGTCGCATACCTAGTCAACCACTAAACAAGCTAACGTATTCATGAAAAAATTACTGATCTTATCGGTTGCGCTGGCGACGCTTTCGCTGGGTGCCTGTTCGCGTCGGAGCAACTGCCCGGCATATGGTTCTGTGCTGAAGCCAGTTCCAGCAGCAACGCAGGTTCGTGCTTAACCAAAGTCGTATTTACAAGAAGGGCCGACACGTATTGCGTGTCGGCCCTTCTTCTTTTTGACAATTCGGCTTCTTAATAGCCACCCCGGAATTTATAGGTGCTGGCTACTTTATCAATAGCAACGATATAGGCTGCTAACCGAAGGGGCACCTGGTACCGTTGTGACGTATCGAACACGCGATCAAAGGCATCTTTCATAACCCGGTCAGCCCGGCGATTGATCCGGTCCAGCGTCCATTTGTAGCCAATCCGGTTCTGTACCCATTCAAAATAGGAAACCGTAACACCACCCGCATTCGCCAGAATATCGGGCACCACCAGAATACCCTTGCTGTTGATGATCTCATCGGCGCTGGCTGAGGTTGGTCCATTGGCCCCTTCCACAATCATTTTTGCCTGGATCGAAGCGGCATTGTCTTCCGTAATGACGTCCTCTTTCGCAGCTGGCACCAGTACGTCGACCGGCAGCGAGAGTAGTTCCTCATTTGAAATTTTTTCGGCTCCGGCAAAGCCTTCCAGCGAGCCTTTGTTCCCATTTCGATAAGCTACCGCAGCCGTAATGTCAATACCGTTCGAATTATAATACCCGCCCGAAATATCGCTGACGGCAACGACCGTGACGCCCCGTTCGTGGAGCAGTTCGGCTGCAAACGAGCCTACGTTACCAAATCCCTGGATAGCGGCCGTCGTTTTGTACGGGTTCATCCGCAATTTATCCATGGCTGACAGAGCCGCTACCGTAACCCCCCGGCCTGTAGCTTCCGTGCGGCCCAGCGAGCCACCCAGTACCAACGGTTTGCCCGTTACGACGCTGTTTACGGTCATGCCTTTCGATTTGGAGTATTCGTCCACGATCCACGCCATTTCACGGGGACCGGTCCCCATATCGGGTGCCGGAATATCGCGGTCCGGGCCAATTACATCGAGCATGGCTACGGTGTACTGGCGAATCAACCGCTCGATCTCACCCGCTGACATCTCACGGGGGTTGCAGGCAATACCGCCTTTAGCGCCACCGTATGGGATATCAACGACGGCGCATTTCCAGGTCATCCAGGCTGCCAGCGCCCGTACTTCGTCGAGGTGTACACCAGGATCAAGCCGGATACCACCCTTTGCCGGTCCCAGAATGTTGGAGTGAATAACGCGGTATCCTTCAAAAACTTTGATGCTACCGTTATCCATTGTAACGGGCAGGCCGACAATTACTTGGCGGGCTGGCACTTTGAGAATATCATACATTTCTGCTGATATACCCAGCAAGTGGGCAGCCGCATCGAATCGGGACATCATCGATTCGAGTGGATTCTCTTTATCTTTTATCGGAGCTGGTTCAATATAAGCCATGGCTATGTGTTACTTAACCTATTAAAAACCAATTTCTTGGCGAAGTGTGTTGCAAAATTAACAAATCAGCACCATTCCTAATATAAGTCTATTTTATCTCCAATTAGTTTAAATTATTAATTAGATTAATTTATACGTTCATTTTTTGGTACGCCAAATACTTGCCAAAAAGTAATCACTAAAACCAAATATTTATTGGTAAAAATAGAATTTGACAATTTGATAAAAATTTAAAAAAGGTTTGTTCCCCCAACACAATTATTGAAATACCGGTGACAATCCTTTAATTTTGTGTGTAATACGTACACACTGTAAAAGCAAACCTTAGGCGATGGTGAAAGAAGAGAAAAAAAGATACTCTGAGGAAGATCTAAAAGAGTTTGAGGAGCTTATCAGTCAAAAGCTGGATGCTACCCGGAGTGAACTGAATTACATCAAAGAAACACTCAGCAAGCGCAACGACAGTGGTACGGATAATACGTCCGGCAATTCAAAACTTCTGGAAGACGGCGCTGATACCAGTGAGCGAGAAAACCTCAATCAATTAGCAGCCCGGCTGCAGAAGTTCATTCAACAGCTGGACGCAGCTATGGTACGTATCAAAAACGGGACCTACGGCATTTGCAAAGACACAGGAAAGCTTATTCCCAAAGAGCGGCTTCGCGCGGTCCCACACACACAGCAAACGATTGAAGCTAAACTTCGGCAGTCTAACTAAGTGTCCCGGTTATTTCTTACCCTTTCCCGACTGATCTATGTGATGTAATCTATACTGCACATTCCAGCCCTTGTTTTGTTTTACGTTTAGCAAGCGACCGATTCGGTTATTTACCGGATCGGTCGCTTTTTTGTCAGTAAGTTTCTAATAGCCAAGTCGGCCAGCCTATTGGCAGATGGGTATGCACTGTAGGATTTTTTGTGTTTTTAAAAACAAACACGCTGTTTTCTAGTAAATATCGCAGGGATACTTTTTTTGATAAGCACAATCATGCTAGAACATTTAGAGGAGATTCGGGAAAATATATTTCGTTATCTGGAAGCGCGTATCGAACTGTTCACACTGGAAACTCGCAGCAAGATCGAAGAAGGCGTTGTTGTCGGGATTCACGGCATCGTACTGGCGCTTCTGGGTAGCATGACAATGATTTTTCTGTTTAGCCTCCTGGCCGCTTATCTGAATGAGGTGACCAACAGCCGCTATCTAGGCTTTCTGATTGTAGCATTGTTCTTCCTGCTGACGACTATCCTATGGTTTGCTGCCAAAAACTTTTTTAAGGCCAAAATTCGGGTGATTGCTTACAGCACTATGAAGAAAAGCCAGGAAAAGAAAGAAGAAGAAAAACGGGACGCTATTCGGGATCTGCAGGATCAGAACCGTTCCCTAATAAACCCAGATCCGACGATTAACCCATAAGCTAGCCTGCCTGCAAGCTTACTATCAACAATCAGCGGACTTGTCTGTACCGTGAAACTAATACGTAGAAAATAACAACATGGAAGACCCTAAAATACTATTTGCTGACACAACCGAGCGACGTGCCCAATTAATGGCTGCAACCGAACGGTTTAAATCATCAATTACGGATGGAGTAGACACGATTAAAGAAGATGCCTCAGAGGTTGGCAAGACTGTTGCGTTTGTAGCGGGTGTCAGTTTAGCCGTATATTTGGTTGTCAATGCTGTTCTGCCTAAATCTGCCGAGTACCGCTACGCTGAGAAATACGGCGAGCCCGACGAAGCGGATTACGACTATGATGAGTACGATGAAGACGCCCCCAACACGGCTCCTTCAACTCACAAAGCTGTGAAGCGGCAAGCAGATAAGACCCAGAAATCAGCGGCCGCGAGTGGTTTGATCGGTGGTCTGATTACGTCAGTACTAACGAACATTGCCCGCGAACAGCTGACCAGCTTTATAGCCCGCATCCGTCAAAATAATGCCGTCAACCCAGCCGCGAGCCCAACAGAATATCACGAGTCAGCGCCCACACAGCCTGTTGACTATACTCCGGGAGCATAAGCTGTCGGGAAAAAAAGCACTTGCTGTCCTGCTTGACCCAGATAAGGTGGAGCAGGACAGTCTTGTTAAGTTACTTCATCGCACCAACGATTACCCTATCGATGCCTTTCTGGTTGGAGGCAGTCTGGTCACCGATTATAGTCACCAGGAAGTCATTGCCACCATTCGAGAGCATTCGGCAAAACCCGTCGTTCTTTTTCCGGGTAATCCCCTACACATTGATCCCTCGGCCGATTCACTACTTCTCCTGTCGCTTATTTCCGGTCGTAATCCCGAATTTTTAATTGGACAGCACGTTATTGCAGCTCCACTCCTGAAAAAAAGCGGCCTTGAAATCCTGCCAACGGGCTACATGCTGGTCGACAGCGGTACACAAACAACTGTTTCCTACATCAGCAACACAACTCCGTTGCCCCACGACAAACCGGGCGTAGCTGCCTGTACGGCTATGGCGGGTGAAATGCTGGGTTTAAAACTCATCTACCTCGATGCAGGTAGCGGAGCACGTCGTCCGGTGTCACCGGAAATGATTGCGGCCGTCCGGTCCGTTGTTGACACACCCATCATCGTCGGTGGCGGCATTAATTCCGGCGAAAAAGCCTATGAGGCCCTGAAAGCTGGCGCCGACATGATCGTTGTTGGAAATGGGCTGGAAAAAGATCCCGACCTGTTGCCCGAACTATCGAACGTAGTACAGCAACTCAATCAATCTGTTGTTC
Source organism: Spirosoma sp. KUDC1026 (assembly GCF_013375035.1). Classification (NCBI taxonomy): domain Bacteria; kingdom Pseudomonadati; phylum Bacteroidota; class Cytophagia; order Cytophagales; family Cytophagaceae; genus Spirosoma; species Spirosoma sp. KUDC1026. Next base: position 698,634 of record NZ_CP056032.1, read on the forward strand.
AAACGTCATGAAACTTCTCTTTTCTTTTCTCCTGATCAGCGCCTGCGGCTTGTCGTTATGTTCTACCTCATACGCACAGGCACGCAAAGAAATGGTGTATACCGTGGCCGAACGACAGCCTGAGTTTCCGGGTGGGCAAATGGCTCTGACTCAATACCTGGCTCAGAACATCAAATATCCCGGCTCGCTGATTCGTAAGAACCGAAATGCTGATCCGGTTGATGCCAAATTTATTATTGACAAAGACGGAACCGTGCGTGACGTACGGGTGGTGACAAAATCGATTGATAAATCGACTCAGAAGGGCATGGAAGCTTTTATGAAGACTGTAATCAACGCCGTTGAGAAAATGCCGCGCTGGCGTCCGGGCGAAGTGAACAATGAACCCGTTGCCGTTTTTTATACGCTTCCCATCACGGTAAATTTACAGTAGGGACTACGTTCCTAAACTCAGAGAGCCAGCGGGTTTGACCTCGCTGGCTCTCTGAGTTTAGGGCTGACTATGCCTTATACATTCATCAGCGACTCCCGACGGCGCATTTTACCGGCTGGAATACCAAACATCATTTTGAAACGACGGCAGAAGTAAGCCGTGTCTTTGTAACCAACTTCGGCCCCGATTGCCCGAATACTTTTCTTACTCGTCCGTAGCAGACCTACAGCGGCTTCCATACGCTGGTATTCGATATAATCCTGTGGATTGATACCAGTCAACATTTTGAAATACTGTCCGACGTAATCTTCCGATACGTTCGCTACGTTCGCCAGCACCTTGTTCGACAAATCACCGCCCAGGTTGTCTTTGATGTAAGCGAAAATATCGATCAGACGTGGGTCTTTAAAATAGGTACTGTTCGTTACCAACTGCTCAACGAACAGTCGGTTTTTCAGAATATACCGGACAACTTCAATGACGATCTCTTCCGTTTTGATCTTAATGATCCGGCCTTTACCTGCCAGGTCGGTCATTTCTTCGGCCAGAATCTGGTTGATGGTAATCGCCAGATGATCCTCCTGTTTGATAATGAATGGCGGTACGTCGAGCGAGTTGAAGAAGTTTACGGAGTCAAATACTTTGGCTTCGAATGACACATACCCAAACGAATCCGACAGTTTGCCGATTAGTTTAGGGTCGTGATTACCTTCCCAGTAGGCTTCCCGGTGCGTCATGAATTCTTCATTCGACACCATTTTCGACGTTCCCGGATCGCCGTATGTAACGGTTACGTGTTTTCCGCCGGGAATGAACAGCATATCCCCTACGTCGACACTGATCCGCTCATCGCCAATTGATACTTCACCGTTGTAAAGAATCAGCAGCGTGTTCTCGACATCGTAGAAGTTTTTAATCGTAATCGGTTGTAGAATTCGAATGTTACGGGCCTTGATAAACTTAACGCCCAGTGATTCGATGATTTTATTGTAGTCTTCCATAGTCGAAAGAAGTATGTCCTAATGTTGTTGCCCCCTTAAAGTTGTACAAAACTAATAATTTGTACAAAACTAATACAACATTAAAAGTTCGAAAAACATAAAAAAAAGCACATTTTTGGATTGAAGACGCTTTTTAGGTTCCAAATAATTATATTTTACTAAGAAAACTACTTACTTAATCAGTTCGCGGGCTATAACTAGTTTTTGTATTTCTGACGTACCTTCATAAATCTGGGTGATTTTCGCGTCGCGCATGAGCCGCTCCACGTGAAATTCTTTTACATAACCATAGCCTCCGTGAATCTGCACGGCTTCGGTTGTTGCCCACATCGCTATGTCCGACGCAAATAGTTTGGCCATGGCTGCTGCCTGCACATAATCCTTATGTTCGTCTTTCAGTCGGGCGGCTTTGTAAACAAGCAGCCGGGCGGCCTCGATCCGGGTGGCCATATCGGCCAGTTTGAACTGAATAGCCTGATGATCAAAAATTTGTTTTCCGAACGATTTCCGTTCCTGGCTGTATTTCAGGGCTAGTTCGTAAGCTCCGGCGGCAATACCAAGCGCCTGAGCAGCAATGCCGATCCGCCCACCGTTTAGCGTCGTCATCGCGAACTTGAAACCAAAGCCATCGTCGCCAATACGATTCTCTTTGGGCACTTTCACATCCGTAAAGAGCAACGAGTGGGTATCCGACGCCCGAATACCCATTTTATCCTCTTTCTTGCCGACCACAAAGCCCGGCGTTTCTTTTTCCACGATCAGGCAGTTAATGCCGCGGTGTTTTTTCTCCCGGTCCGTCTGGGCAATAACCAGGCAAATGCTTGACGACCCGCCGTTGGTGATCCAGTTTTTGGTTCCGTTCACCAGATAGTAATCGCCCTTGTCCTCTGCCGTTGTCGACTGAGACGTAGCATCCGACCCTGCTTCTGGTTCTGATAGACAAAAAGCACCTATTACCTCACCCGTTGCCAATGGGACCAGATATTTTTGTTTTTGCTCTTCAGTACCATACGCTTCCAGCCCAAAGCAAACCAGCGAGTTATTGACCGACATAATTACCGCAGCCGATGGGTCAATTTTCGATAGTTCCTCCAGCGCCAGCACGTATGAAACCGTATCGAGACCACTACCGCCGTACTCAGGCGGCACCATCATTCCCATAAACCCTAGTTCGCCCATCCGTCTGACCTGTTCTGCTGGAAAACGGGCGGCATTATCGCGGTCAATAACACCCGGTAGGAGCTCACTATGGGCAAAATCGCGGGCAGCTTCCTGCACCGCCCGGTGCTCTTCCGACAAATTGAAATTTAACCCCTGTAACTCCATTCCTGTCGTTGCCATATGGTTTCAGAAAATACTCGTGTTGCTCACTAAAATAAAAAAAGTCAAACAGTATGCACGCATACTATTTGACTTTCCTGAAAATTAGTCGTCTGATCTTACACTTATTCAAACAGCAGTACGAGTAGCTCGGCAACACAGGCAGGTTTTTGCTCGCCTTCCACCTCGAAGGCACATTCGATTACAGCTCGTACGCCGTTTGTGTCTTCGTTATCATTTTGCGGCTCGGCGTGGTGCAGCCAAGCTTTCAATCGTAACTGACTGCCAACAGTCACGGCTTCATGGAAGCGAATTTTGTTAGCGCCATAGGTTACCATCGACGTAACCGATTCAATGTTAATGAGTTGATCGAGCAGCTTGGGGGCCAGTGCCAACGTCAGAAAATTATAAGCACCCGCTTGTGTGGGTTCGCCCGTTACCAAGGCGAACTGGTCAATCATTTCCTGAGTAATTGGCATGTAGCCGGTTTCGCCGAGCGGTTGCCCAGCCTGCGCGAAAAATTCAGCCAGAGTGGCGAAGGTTTGCATGAGTCGTTGAGTTTTATGCAACTTTACCGGTATGACCGGAGCCGATGCTGTTTACTATTTTTCGTTTGGGCATTACCGAATCGCATACCGAATTTTTGGTAACGGCCCAGCTTCATTGCTGGCTTTTCACGGGTTTGGTCAGACGAGCCGCGTTTACTGGTCACTACAGAAAGCGGTTGGTAATCGGTATACAGTCTACGCCTTTGATCTGCCTCATCATGGAAATAGCCAATCAAGCATTGATCAACTACTAACTAAAACGGACTGGGAAAGGTTAGTAAGCGATTTTCTACGGGCGCACTCTATAAAGCAGTTTGCCTTAATGGGATTTAGTCTGGGCGGCCGCTTTGCCCTGATAACAGCAGAGCTGTTTTCAGACTGGATTACAGATTTATATCTGATTGCTCCTGACGGCATTGTTCGCAATCATTGGTATGACCTGGCTACCAGATCAGCTATTGGCAGGAGCCTGTTTTGTTACGTCCTGCGGCATCTATCGGTTCTAACAAATCTGGGGCACGGTCTGACCAGAATGGGGCTTCTGAACCGAACGTTTATGCGCTTTGTGGAGCACTCAATCAGTACGCCAGGCCAACGGCAGCTGGTGTACCAGGTCTGGACGCAAACCCGGCTTATCTGGCCAGCCATCGACGAGTTGGGTGCGGCTTTAGCAAAACGCACTGTACCGGTTTGGATATTTCTGGGCGCGTTCGACCGGATAATTCCAGGATACTACGTCCGCCCGTTGTTTCGTCTTCTGACAACGTACCAGTTAACGATTTTCAGGAGCGGACACAACCGGCTGATTGAATTAACCGCCGGCGAGCTAGCGAAGCGCCCGGCGCACTACCTGCCACAGCCCGGCAATGGACACAACGATTAGCCCAATAACGACTACCTGTGTCCAGAGACTACTGTTCGGATTATCCAGCAGCGTGCGTATTTCGTGGGCCTCGTGACCCGACCAGACAGCCAGCAACGAACGGGGCGTCATCCCCAGGAAGCCGCCCAGCAGAATGTTTTTAAGCCGCGCACCCGATAGCGCGAATAAAAGATTGGTCAGACCAAAGGGCAGAATGGGTGAGAGTTTGGCGAAAAATATCACCTCAAGCTCCTTCCCCCGAATCCGATCCAGTACCGACTGCGCTTTGGGATTACGACGCAGGAATTTGAGAAATCGGTCGTGGTCAATCCAGTGGACCAGTAAATTGATCAGTAGAATTCCTCCCAGGTTGATGATGAAGATGGGCAGCACCGCATTCCACCCCAGAAAATAACCGAAGATGAGCGCCAGAATAGTGGGCGGGGTCAAAGCCGCCGATGTGATGGTGCACACTAACGTAATCAGTGCCCACTCCCAACCCGTAAATTCAGCAATGAATTTCTCGTAAACAACCGCATAGTAAGTCAGCACCGACGTAAAGACGACGGGTGTTATGGATAGTAATACGCCCGCAATGGCTGGGCCCGTGATTTTAGATCGTATATAAGGGTTCACTACGTAACAAACCTCAAAAGGCCTGATGTTGTTGATGGCCATTTACTACCTTCGGGCATGAAATTCGGAACAAAAGCCATTCACGCGGGGATCGAACCGGACCCAACAACGGGCGCCATCATGACGCCTATTTACCAAACGTCAACCTACGTTCAGGAATCGCCGGGTAAGCATAAAGGCTATGAATACGCTCGGACGCAGAACCCTACGCGAACCGTGTTGCAAAATAACCTGGCTGCGCTCGAAAACGGCAAACATGGAATTTGTTATGCGTCGGGACTGGGTGCTACCGACGCCATTCTTAAACTCTTCAAACCCGGCGATGAAATTATTGCCAGTAGCGACCTCTACGGCGGCACATACCGGATTATGGTGCGGGTTTTCCAGGAGTTTGGCCTGACCTTTAAATTTATCAGCTTAGACGACCCAGCCAATCTGGAAGCGGCCATTACGCCCGCGACGAAAATGGTCTGGATTGAAACGCCAACAAACCCACTCCTTCGGTTGGTTGATATTACGGCTATTGCTGTGATCACGAAACAGCGTGGCATCCGGCTCGTTGTCGATAATACGTTTGCTTCGCCTTATTTACAAAACCCACTCGATCTGGGCGCTGATATCGTGGTGCACTCGGCAACTAAGTACCTCGGTGGCCACTCCGATACGGTTATGGGCGCTATTGTCTTGAATGACGATGAGATAGCCAAGCGATTGGAATTTATTCAAAATGCCTGTGGTGCCGTACCGGGCCCGCAGGATTGTTTCCTGGTATTGCGAGGTATCAAAACACTGCACGTCCGGATGCAGCGCCACGGTGAGAACGCCCTCCAGGTAGCTCAATACCTGGCGCAGCATCCTAAGGTGGGTCAGGTTTATTATCCAGGTCTGACCGACCATCCGGGACACGAGCTGGCGAAGCGGCAGATGCGCGGTTTCGGCGGCATGCTCTCCTTCGAACTCAAAGGCGATTCCATGCCCGAAGCGGTTCGGGTGATGGAGAGTTTCCACGTATTCTCCCTGGGTGAATCGCTAGGAGGGGTCGAATCCCTTTGCACGCACCCCGCCAGCATGACCCATGCCAGTATTCCGAAAGAAGAGCGGGAAAAGAACGGATTGAAGGACACCCTGATCCGGCTCAGCGTCGGTATTGAGGACATAGCAGATTTAATCCAGGATCTGGAACAGGCAATCGGATAACAAAAAAGGGTCGGCGCAAACCGACCCTTTTTATTGATTAAAATCGTACCCTCACCCCTGCCAGGAAGTTTCGTCCGGCCTGTGGATAGTAGCCATTGTCGGCTCGTACGGCTCCTTCTGAAATGTAGGCATACGTATATCCATTCGACTCGTACAACTCATTGAAGACATTGTTGAACAGCAACGTAAACGTAATTTCCTGCGCAAATTTCGGTTTCAGCGAGTAAATCAGTCGGATGTCATTGGTGAAATACGAATCCAGTTTCCGGCTTTCATTCGACGTATTGTCCAGATATTGCTTGCCTACATATTTCGACAGCAAGCTTAACTCAAGCCCTTTCACCGGTGTGTACATCAGCTGGGAACCACTGATTACGTTGGGCGAAAAGGCAATATCTGTCTTGCTGTACTGCCGTGCTTCCTGGAGCCCGTTGTCGAAATTGTCGAGGTACTCCGTGAAATTCCGAATTTTGTTCTGGCTGAACGTGGCGTTCAGATTCCATTGCAGTTGATTCGTCAGACGCGCCCCGGCTTCTAGTTCGACACCGGCCCGGTAGCTGCTCGGTACGTTCACCCGATTATAAGCGCCAACGTCGTTCAACTGACCCGACAATACGAGCTGGTTCCGGTAGTTCATGTAATACGCGTTTGCCGTAAACGCCAGCCGGGTAGTTTGCAGTTTGTAGCCTGCTTCGTAATCGATCAGAGCCTCTGCTCTAGGGCGACTTACGGGAGTTGATTGTGTATAATCATCCCGGTTTGGTTCGCGGTGGCCAACCCCAACCGACGCATACACCGAATTTTGATCGTTGAGTGTGTACGTCAGACCAGCTTTAGGATTAAAAAATGTCAGGTTGGCATCCTGCTGTACGTTCTGTAGCTGACTGTTGAAACCCAGGAACGAGTAATCAATGCGCCGAACCTGCAGGTCGGCGTAGGCGTTGAGTTTCGATGTGAACTGATAGAACGCTTTGGCATACAGATTAAAATCCGTTTTGGTAGCGTCGTCATTGTAGTATCGATCCCGGATGTTCGTGTTTCCGGCAACCCGCGCCCAGATGATTTCGCCGAAGTGAGCGCCTTTATACTGGTTCCAGCCCCCACCAATGTTCATTGTCAGCTTTTTAAAGCTGTTAAAGTCGAGCGAAAATACACTGCCGTAAAAGTCATTATCCAGCCAGCGACGGCGGATAATGTCCGTCCGCGTGATGACCGAATCGCCGATCACGACGTTGGGCAGACCATAATTGCTGTACCGGTCATTCGGGCGATACTGCTCGTAATACCCCCGCCCTTTCGTGTAAAAGGCCGACACATTCAGTCGCCAGTTTCGGCTCAGCTCGTGCGACGTAATGAGCTGGTAGTTATCCTGTTGATAGTTATCCGTTTCGTTGTCGTACGTATAGACATTGTATGTCCGGTTGGTACGTAGTAAATCTGCGGGTACTCCACCCCACGATTGGTAAGTCTGCTCCTGCCCGGAGAAAACATTCAGCCGGAAAAAGCTTTTCTTGGTGTAGTAGCCACCGGAGATATAGAACGATTTCAGATCCGAGAAAGCCCGATCGACGTAGCCATCCGAATAAATTTTGGACAGGCGGGCATCAAGTACGAAATGGTTATTGAGCAGACCCGTTCCGGCTAGTACGTTCACTTTTCGGGTACCGAACGAACCCGCCGAGACATTTGCTTCGGCATACGGCTTTTCCTGAAGCTGGTTTGTCTGAATGTTCAGCGAAGCACCGAACGCGCCGGCCCCGTTCGTCGACGTACCAACGCCCCGCTGAATCTGAATACTACTCACCGACGACGCAAAGTCGGGCATATTCACGAAGAAGGTTCCCTGCGACTCAGCGTCGTTGTACGGAATTCCGTTCAGCGTTACGTTTACCCGCGTGGCATCCGATCCCCGAATCCGGATGCCTGTGTAACCCACGCCAGCACCCGCATCGGAGGTAGTAACAATAGAAGGCGTGAAATTGAGCAGCTGCGGAATATCCTGTCCTAAGTTAAGCTTGTTCAGATCCCGGCGCGATACGTTCGTGTAGGCAATCGCTGACTTCTGATCGGCCCGGGTAGCGCTCACCGTTACTTCATCCACAACAACGGCGGTCCTCTGAAGGCGTATCGAGATGGTTTCGTTCTGCGTTGGTTGCAGCTCTCTGATTTGGGGCTCGTAGCCCAGGAGCGAAACTCGTAAAGACAAAGGTCCCGACGGTACGTTAGTTAACTGAAACGTACCATCTGTCTTTGTGAAGGTGCCTTTGTAAGTCCCTTCAATGGTAATGGCCGCGCCGGGTAAGGTCTCGGCTCCGTCGGCGTCAACCACAGAACCTGAAATTGTAAACTGCGCCCATGCGGGTAGCACTGACAGCCAACACAGGGCTGCCAACAGATAAAAGCGGTTATACCGCCCAATCATCGGTTTTTTCATTGCGAAAAAAACATGATGATAGGCCAAGGGGCCAAACCTACCTTTTGGTTGTCAAAAAGTTAGTATACATGAACTCCGTTTCCCTTCGCCGGCATTACCCGGATCAGGTTCAATGGGTATAATCTCAGCCCGTCGTTTTAGGGCACCCCTTAGAAGATTAGCGGCACAAATCTACACCATTTCTAAAAACAAGATCATTGATGTGTCGTTAATTAATCTAAGTTGCATGAAAGCCGATTGATACGAGCACAAAAAAAGACATAGCGTAGAGCAGGCGTACCTTTGAGGTGCGAAAACATTGATAACCCGCTCTGGCTATGTCTGAAAAAGTGCTGGCAATTTACTGCTTTCTGGATGACTTTTTTCTGGAAACCAATCATCGTGGCTCCTGCAAACCACAGGCCACACCAAAAGTACCGGATAGTATCGTGCTGACGACCGCCATCATATCGGCCCGCTTCTTCGGCGGAAATCAAGCCTCTGCTATGCTCTATATGGCTGACAAGCAAGGCGTTCTGATGCTGGAAAAGTCGGCTTTTAATCGGCGGTTGCATCGCTTGGCGCACACACTGAGTGTGTTGTTTTACTATCTGGCTGACTTTTTTAAAGCGCTCAACTTGGGTGGCCAGTACTTGATTGACTCCTTCCCTGTGGCCGTCTGTGATAACATTCGCATTGGTCGCTCGCGCTTGGTAGAAGGGGAAGACTACCGGGGTAAGATCGCATCCAAACGTCGGTTCTTCTTTGGGTTTCGCGTTCAACTCATCACCACTGTTGATAAACAGCCGGTGCAGTTTTTTCTTTTACCTGGCTCGATGGTGGACGTAACGGCCTTGCAGATGATGCACCTGAACTTGACAGCGGGCAGCGAGGTGTTTGGCGATGCTGGTTATACGGACTATGAACAGGAAACGTTTTATGCCGATTGTGAACAGATTTACCTGCAGATTCAACGTAAACGCAACAGCAAGCGGCCCGACCCAGCTTGGCAAGTTGCTTACAAAAAGGCGTTGCGTCAGCGTATTGAGCAAGCCTTCACGGGGCCGCCCGGCGGTCAAATCACGATGCGGTTTCCCAAAAAGATTCATGCGGTTACGGAAGCCGGTTTTCTGATCAAGATCGTCTTGTTTCTGCTGGCTTATGCCCTCGAAACAAGCTTATGACATACAACTTAGATTAATTAAACAAATCAGTTAGTACCCATATGAATGAGTTTGATTTGGTTGTACTCCAGGAAGATTCTGGTGACGGCCGACTGAAACAGGGTGATGTTGGCACGATTTTGACTGTATACGGAGACGGAAAAGGATTCGAGGTTGAGTTTGTTACGTTGACTGGCGAAACGGTAGCCATCGAAATTTTACTGCCGCATCAGATTCGCTGCGTTCGACCGTCCGAAGTAATGTCTGTCCGTGATACAGCCATTGGATAAAAAATCTTTATGTAAAGTTTTGAGGCTTACACTTTTCCACAAGTCTAATTATTTCTAATTTTGCAATCCAAATTGCAAAAGCATGAGCAAGAAGAACAGCGGATTGGATTTTTTAGAAGACCCGGACGCGTTAACTGGTCAGTTTGAACGGGCCGAATATTTTTTTGAGGAGAACCGGAATGTCCTTTTCGGCGTCCTTGGTGGTATTGTGCTGCTGATTGTCGGTTTCTTCGGCTATCGGTATTACGTGAGCAGTCAGGATGAAACCGCCCAGGTTGAGCTTTTTCCGTCTGTCTATCAACTCGAAGCTGATTCTCTGAAGCAGGCGCTGAATGGCGATGGCAAAACACCCGGTCTGATTTCCGTTGCTGACAATTACGGTTCGACACCCGCTGGTAACCTCGCTGCTTTCTATGCTGGAACTGCTCTGTTGAAACAGGGTAAATACGACGAAGCTATTGATCAGCTCAAAAACTTCAGTTCATCGGACCTCTTGGTGCAGGCGCGTGCCTACTCGCTCATTGGTGATGCGTATATGGAGAAAAAAGACTTCGAAGAGGCAGCTAGCTACTATCAGAAGGCCGCTGATTACAAGCCGAATAAATTCTTTAGCCCATCATACCTGATGAAACTGGCTGTTGCCCAGGAACAAGCTAAACAGAACGATAAAGCGATCGATACGTACAACACGATCATCGAAAAATACGCGCAGTCGACCGAAGCCGTTAGTGCTCGAAAATACAAATCGTTGCTGGAGGCAGCGGTCGGTGAGTCGTAAGCGTATTTGACACCATAAATACAGCAAAGGACAAAACCGATCGGGGTTTTGTCCTTTTTTGTTTTCATTCTCCCACAGACGAAATTTTCAAGGTTATATGGCTTCTGAACTAAAAAATCTCAGCGTCTTCTCAACGGATGCGCTACCCGATGTCAGTCACCGGCGTTTTGCCATTCTGGTTTCCGAATGGAATACCGAAGTGACAGAAGCGCTCTACAACGGCGCTCACCAAACCTTGCTTCAGTACGGTGTTAAGGCAGAAAACATTGTTCGGGCGAACGTTCCGGGCAGTTATGAGCTGACACTGGGCTCGCAGTGGTTTGCGCAGCGTGATGATATCGACGCAGTGATCGCCCTGGGCTGCGTGATTCAGGGTGAAACAAAGCACAACGATTACATCAACCACGCCGTAGCGCAGGGCCTGACCAATGTTAGTTTAAAAACCAGCAAGCCCGTCATTTTTGGCGTCCTGACCCCAAACGATCAGCAGCAGGCCCTTGACCGGGCGGGCGGCAAACACGGCAACAAAGGTGATGAAGCCGCCATCACCGCCATCAAAATGCTCGGCTTACAGAAGCAAGTTTATAGCAAAATATAAAGAGCGAAATCGGACCGCCGATGCAGAATGAAAGAGTGAAAGAGCGATCAGCTAAGTTTCATTCTTTCGCTCTTTCGCTCTTTCGCTCATTCACTCTTTCACTCTTTAAAAATGCACGTCTGGAAATTTGGCGGTACATCGGTCGGGAAGCCCGAACGCATGCAGTCCATCCGTCGATTGGTTACGGCTGATGATACACGTAAAATTGTCGTATTATCAGCGCTGTCGGGTTCAACGAACTCACTCCTGGCTATTGGTGAAGCCCTCAAAGAAAACAACGAGGCTCAGGCGAATCAGACAATCGACGCGCTCAAAGCGCATTACGATACGTTTGTCGGTGAGTTGTACAGTACCGAAGCCGGTAAGGCGGCTGGCCGGCAGATCGTTGATAAGGAGTTTTCATTTATCCGCTCGCTAACGACAATTAAGCCCTTTACGCTGAAGCAGGAAAAAGAGCTGGTAGCCGAAGGTGAATTGCTGAGTACGCAACTTTTCCAGTCGTACCTGAACGAAGAAGGTGTTCCGTCGGTCCTCCTGCCTGCACTTGAATTCATGCAGATCGACGCGGACAACGAACCAGTTATCTCATTTACGGAACAAAAACTGGCCGATATGCTGCCGCAGCACGATGATAAGCAGATCATCGTAACGCAGGGTTTCATATGCCGGAATCCACGGGCTGAGGTTGATAACCTCAAACGGGGCGGTTCCGATTATACAGCTTCGCTAATTGGTGGTGCTATCCGGGCCGAAGAAATCCAGATCTGGACTGACATCGATGGAATGCACAATAACGACCCAAGAATCGTTAAAAACACCTTTCCGGTACGTGAATTGACCTTTGATGAAGCAGCTGAGCTGGCTTATTTCGGTGCTAAGATTCTGCACCCATCGACGATCACGCCCGCCCGTATGTTTGGTGTTCCTGTGCGGTTAAAAAACACAATGGAGCCCAGCGCCCCCGGTACGCTCATCGCCGACAGACCTACGTCGGCAGAGCAATCAAACCAGGTATTCAAAGCCGTTGCCGCCAAAGATGGTATCACAGCCCTGTATATTCACTCGACCCGTATGTTGAATGCCTATGGGTTTCTGCGTCGGATTTTCGAGATTTTCGAGAAGTACAAAACGCCGGTTGATATGCTGGCCACCTCAGAAGTATCCGTTTCAGTAACCATAGACAATACGGATCGTTTGCAGGAAATTTCAGATGAGTTGAGCACTTTCTGTACACTGGAAGAACCCGACCATGATCAGACGATTGTTTGTATTGTTGGAAACTTCAGTGCCGACAATGAAGGGGTTGCGTTACGTGTTTTTAGCGCATTGAAGAACATTCCAATCCGGATGGTTTCGTACGGCGGCACCGAAAGCAACTTATCAATACTCATCCACGGTCGTTACAAAGCCGACGCCCTGAACGCGCTGAATGAGGGCTTGTTTATCGCATAATTTTGTAGAAGGCTGTTATAGGATTGATTAAAACTCATGTGACATGAACGACGCGTTGTTCTTGCAGGAAGTCAAACGGTACATTAACAAGGTTGATCCCGAAGCTGAAATATGGCTGTTTGGTTCACGAGCGAGGGGCGACGCACGGGATGATTCTGACTGGGATTTTCTAATCTTTACACAACTCGATCTTTCTTCGGGTAAACGATGGGTATTTAGTGATCAATTAACAGAGCTAGAACTCGAATCAGGACGAGTAATAAGCCCGATCGTCTGGCCTAAGCACGAACAGCCACGGTATGCAGTAACGGATTTGTACAAGAACGTTCTAGACGAAGGTAGGCGACTATGAATTCCTACAAGCAAGACTTAATTACGTATCGGATTGAGCGAGCAGATGCTCTATTAAAGACTGTGAAAAACTTGATTGATGATCAGGATTGGTTTAGCGCAGCTAATCGCTTGTATTAGGCCGTTTATCAGATTATCTCTGCTCTGCTGACCGGTGAGGATATTCTAATTAAATCGCATGCTGGTGCTAAAGCGATGTTTGAACTGCATTTTGTTAAAACTGGCCGTGTCGAAATCAAATGGAGTAAACTTTATTCACGCCTGTCCAGCGCTCGCCATGATAGCGATTATGGGGCGTTCACTACGCTTACAGAAGAAGATATTCTCCCTTTATATCCCGAGACCGAAATGTTTATTTCAGTCATCAAAACTATTATCAACGCACGTTAACGATGCTTCAACTGTCTTTCATACGCGATAATAAAGAAACGACGCTGGCCGGTCTGCGCAAAAAGCATTTTGCGAACGCCGAGGCAGTTGTCGATCAGGTGCTGGCCCTCGATCAGCAGCGCCGGGATGCCCAAAAGGAATTAGATGAGGTGCTGGCTCAGTCCAATGCAAAAGCAAAGGAAATTGGGGCTTTGATGAAAAGCGGACAGAAGGAAGCTGCCGAAGCCGCCAAAGCCGAAACGGCAGTACTGAAAAGTCGCTCCAAAGAGCTGGACGAGCTGCTGACCCAGGCCGAACAGCAACTTCAGGCCGTACTGGTAACGATTCCAAACCTTCCCCACAACAGCGTTCCGGAAGGTCGTTCAGCTGATGATAATGAAGTAGTACTGGAACATGGCGAAAAACCGACACTCCATGCCGACGCCCAACCGCACTGGGAGCTAATCAAGAAATATGACGGTCTTGGCGGGTCGATGATCGACTTTGAATTAGGGGTTAAAATTACTGGTGCCGGTTTCCCGGTTTACCGGGGGAGAGGTGCCCGGCTTCAGCGGGCATTAATTAACTTCTTCCTCGACGAAGCATTAGATGCAGGCTATTTCGAAATTCAGCCGCCTATCGTTGTCAACGAGGATTCAGGATTTGCTACAGGTCAGTTGCCCGACAAGGAAGGACAGATGTATCTGATCAATGAGGAGAAGTTTTATCTGATTCCAACGGCCGAGGTACCGATCACTAATATTTATCGGGACACGATCGTACCAGAAGGGCAGCTGCCGATTAGGAATGCTGGTTATACGCCCTGTTTCCGGCGGGAAGCGGGCTCGTGGGGTGCCCACGTTCGTGGCCTGAACCGGTTGCACCAATTTGATAAAGTTGAACTGGTGCGTATTGAAAAGCCGGAAAATTCGTATGCCGCACTGGAAGAGATGAGCCTGCACGTACAAATGCTTCTGCAAAAGCTGGAGCTTCCCTATCGGGTGCTACGTCTCTGCGGGGGCGATATGGGCTTTACCTCGGCACTAACGTATGACATGGAAGTCTGGTCGGCCGCTCAGCAGCGCTGGCTGGAAGTCAGCTCGGTATCAAACTTTGAAACGTATCAGGCCAACCGCCTGAAGCTACGTTCCAAAGTTGACGGCAAAATGCAGCTATTACATACACTGAATGGCTCGGCGCTGGCGTTACCGCGTATTCTGGCCTCGATTCTGGAGAATAACCAGACGCCGGAGGGTATTCGCATACCGAGTGTACTGGTTCCTTACTGCGGCTTTGAACAACTCAGTTAACAGTCGCAGGAGTAGTTGCCATAACCGGGAAAATTCGGTGATAGCCGTCGATCCAAGCTGACAACGCGGTCGAGTGGAATCGTTTCGCCCGTGGCCAGTTTGATTGATTCCGCGCCGTCCTGCTTTAAGTACTCTTTGATCAGTACGTCGGCTTTGATAAACTCATTCAGATCCGTCAAGTATTCAATCCGGACAAATTTTCCCGGAATAATGGCTTCCCGAAACTCAGATTCGGAGACGGGTTCAAGTTGTTTCAAATTCGTTTCCATACTGTATAAACACCCCCAAACGACGAAACGTGCCCTGGAGCAATCCAGGGCACGTTTCGTCGTTTGGGGGAATTAACGTCTAATAACCAACCGCAGTCAGTTGCTTCTGAAACTCTTTCAGAATTATTTCCTTCATCGCAATTTTCCGCTTCTGCGTATTGATTTTATTAAGCACCATCTTATCGTTCGGGTCATTTGGATCAAGTCCGTCGGCGTCCTGCAGGGCAAACTGGAGATCGTTTTTTTCCCGCTTGACCAGGTATTCCATTTCCCGGATTTTCGTCCGGATCTGTTCTGGCTGGCTTTTCAGTTCAAAAGCCGGGTATTTGCGCGTCAGAACGCGATTCAGGTAGCTTAACTCGAAAATCTTATCACAGGCAGCCCGGAAACGCTCGTTGATGTCTTTATCCTGCAGTTTGAACGGAATCTTAATCTCCTTCCAGCTATTGAGCAACACCTTGGCCCGGTCGGCCGCTGCTACAATATCGTCCTGTTTAGCTAGCCGTTCTGCCTCGTCGGCCATCTTCATCTGGGCCTCAATCCGGGGATCGATTTTCTTCTCGATAACGATCCCTTTGGCTTCGTTATACTTGGCGTAGAACGTCGTCGTCGCTTTTTTGAACGACTTATACAGCTTTCCGCTCTTCTTGATCGGTACTTCTCCCACCTGTTTCCAGGCGTTATTCAACCGACGAACTTCCTGAAATGCAGCGTCCAGATCACCAAGCCGATTAGCCCGGAACGCCAGGCGAATCAACTCGTCGTATTTATCCAGACGTTCCTGAATGATTTTATTTTGCTCGTTGAAAAACTCACGACGACGCTGAAAGAAATTATCCAGCAACTCCTGAAAACGTCCCTCGATTTCCGCTTCAACCGATTTATCAACGGGTCCTGTTTTAATCCATTTGGTTTTAACCTCCTGGAGCGCATCGGCCGTTGGGCGCCAGTCTGTACTATCAACCAGCGCTTCGGCTTCACCAATCAGCGCCCGTTTAATTTCTAAGTTTTTGAGTTGATTGACCGATATGAGATCAGCCAGGAGAGACTCCTGCGCATCCAGTCGCTCGAGCAGAGGAGGAAAGTCACCGAGTGCGTCGAAGCCAATCAGTTTCTTTCGGAGCTGAACAAGCTTAGTCAGATAAGAGCCTTTGTTCTGAGCTTCGGTGATGTCTTTCTCTAGCTGGCTGACTTTGTTTTCGGCAATAATGAAGCGGTTTTTAAAATAATCGAGCGCTTCCTGCTCGGTTCGTTTGACTTCGCCGATCTGGCGGTCTTCGTAATTCAGGTAGCCCTTTAAAAATACCTTTCCGTCTTTGACGTAACCGTATTCGTCTACCAGTGAAGCGTTTTCCATTACTGTTTTTGGTTAAGGCTGCGCTGAGGGTTAAATTTGGGCACATTTGCCAACCACAAATCTATCAGAAATTAATGAGCCAGGAAACCATAATCTTCTCCATGGCGGGCGTGAGTAAAAATATTCCCCCTAACCGACAAATCCTAAAGAACATATACCTTTCCTTTTTTTATGGTGCAAAAATAGGGGTATTGGGTCTGAACGGCTCTGGAAAGTCCACCCTGCTGCGCATCATTGCCGGACTGGATAAAAGCTATACGGGCGAAGTTGTTTTCTCGCCCGGTTATTCGGTTGGCATGCTCGACCAGGAGCCAAAATTTGAACCGGGTAAAACTGTTCGGGAGGTTGTAGAGGAAGGTGTTCAGGAAGTTGTCAACCTGCTCAAAGAGTTTGACGAGATCAACGAGGCCTTTGGTGATCCCGACGCCGACTTCGATAAACTCATCGAACGTCAGGGTGAGGTCCAGGAAAAACTTGACCATTATAACGCCTGGGAACTCGACCAGAAGCTCGAACGGGCAATGGATGCGTTACGTTGCCCTCCGTCCGATGCCCTCATCGATAACCTGTCCGGCGGTGAAAAGCGACGGGTAGCCCTGTGCCGCCTGTTGCTACAGCAGCCCGACGTTTTACTGCTGGATGAACCAACCAACCACCTGGATGCTGAATCCGTTTTGTGGCTCGAGGAGCACCTTCGTCAGTACGCCGGTACCGTTATTGCCGTTACTCACGATCGTTACTTCCTGGATAATGTAGCGGGCTGGATTCTGGAACTCGATCGGGGCGAAGGTATCCCCTGGAAAGGAAACTACTCTTCCTGGCTCGATCAGAAGCAAACTCGCCTAGCCAAAGAAGAAAAAACCGAATCCAAACGCCAGAAAACTCTACAGCGTGAACTGGAGTGGGTACGTATGGCTCCTAAAGCTCGTCAGGCGAAATCAAAAGCACGTTTAGGAGCCTATGAGCGATTGCTGAGCGAAGATGCCAAACAACGCGATGAAAAGCTTGAAATATTCATTCCGGCTGGTCCACGCTTGGGTGCGAAAGTAATCGAAGCAGAAGATGTTGCCAAGGCCTTCGGTGATCGCCTTCTGTTCGAACATTTAAATTTCCGGCTACCCCAGGGCGGTATCGTTGGTATTATTGGTCCCAACGGCGCTGGTAAAACGACGTTGTTTAAACTCATTACTGGCCGGGATAAACCCAATGCTGGTACATTCGACGTTGGTGAGACCGTGAAGGTGGCTTACGTCGACCAAGAACACGATGGTCTTGATCCAGACAAGAGCGTTTATGAAACCATCTCCGGCGGTAATGAGTGGATCATGATGGGCGGTAAACAAAGCAACGCCCGCGCCTATGTCAGCCGCTTCAACTTCGCCGGTGCCGATCAGGAAAAGAAAATTGGTACGTTATCCGGTGGAGAGCGAAATCGAGTGCACCTCGCTATGACACTTAAAGAAGGTGCAAATCTACTTCTGCTTGATGAGCCAACGAACGATCTTGACGTTAATACGCTCCGGGCGCTGGAAGAAGGTCTGGAGAATTTTGCGGGTTGTGCCGTAGTCATCAGCCACGACCGCTGGTTCCTGGATCGTATAGCGACGCATATTTTGGCTTTCGAAGGCGACTCGCAGGTGTATTGGTTTGAAGGTAATTTTTCTGAGTACGAGGAAAACCGTCGGAAACGGTTGGGTAACGAAGCTACTCCAACCCGTATTAAATACAAGAAACTCGTATAAAGTCATTTACCGTGCCTGACGAAACTGATATGTATTACGTATCAGTTTCGTCAGGCACGGTATTTAGTTTTGTTCCCATATGCATTACGGATATTTGAATGGTACAGTTGCTCCCGTCGATCAGTTAGCTATTGGCGTTACAGATCTCTCGCTGTTACGTGGATATGGCTTGTTTGACTATTTTCTCACTTATAACGGTCGGCCCTTTCAGTGGGACTGGTATTGGGAGCGCTTTCAGAACTCAGCAACGCGTATGCATCTGTCTCTGCCTGTCACTAAGGATGAAACCTACGCAATTGTGATGGATCTGCTGGAACGTAGCACCCGCAACGGTGGTACCGATGTGGGATTCCGGTTTGTTATGACAGGTGGGTACTCAGCCGATAGTATCAGTATTGTCAAGCCCAATCTGTTGATTATGACGGAGGACATTCATCCTGTACCAACGAATCAATACGAGCAGGGTGTGAAAGTGATACTGGATGACTATGTTCGTGAGATGGCCGAAGTAAAGACTACAGATTATAAGCACGTTATTCTTATGGCCGAAGCTATTCGAGCTGCTGGAGCATCCGATATTCTGTATTATAAAGACGGCGAAATCAGTGAATTGAGCCGTAGTAATTTCTTTATCGTAAAAGGTGATCAGCTTATTACACCAGACAAAAATATCCTGCATGGTATTACTCGACGCACGGTCATGCAGTTGGCCCAAGAGGATTTCGAGGTTGTAGAACGTCCAGTTTTGCTGTCCGAATTGTACGACGCCGAAGAAGCC